>CBDTVL010000154.1:0-9380 GCA_965363755.1 uncultured Sulfitobacter sp. | reverse complement strand
CCGCCCTTAACGACTAAAATGTGCTTTCCGCAGCATCGATCACTAAGGCCTCAGATCCCCCACCTAACGCCCACTCTCAATCCAGCAATCCCCCCTTACCGCCCACCACCGCCAGGACCCAGCACATATGGGTGCGACTAAGAATGAGATACCCCGCATCCGAGAAACTGGAGATCATCCGGCTGTTCGAAGGACCGCATCTATCGGCGCGTCAGACATTGGCCAAGATAGGCATCCCGCGCACCACATTCTATCGCTGGTACGACCGATATCTGCAGCGTGGTGAGGCTGGCTTGCAGGACCAATCCCCCAAGCCCAAAGGCATGAAGCACTCGCGCGGCGCACCCTATTACCCCCAAACCCAAGGCAAGATCGAGCGGTGGCATCAAACCCTGAAGAACCGCATCCTGCTAGAAAACTACTTCTTGCCGGGCGACCTCGAAGCCCAAATCGAAGCTTTCGTCGATCACTACAACTACTCACGCTACCACGAGAGCCTGAACAACGTCACTGCTGCCGACGTTTACTTCGGACGTGACAAAGCCACTCTGCAACAAAGGGAAAGAAGCAAACGAAACACGCTAGAAGCGCGGCGCTTGCATCGCCGCCAGCGCGCCGCATAATCGAACAAACCAGATGAGCCAGACTATTTCTTAGATTATGCCGCTTTTGATTCCAAAAACCCTGACGACGAACAAGATGGGCCATTCAAAAAGGCGCTTGACCGGACAAAATACCAAACCCGCTATCCAGACTCCGACCCGGAAGAACAACGCGGACTGGCCGCCGCGTTTTTGGATGAGCTGGACCGGCAGATCAATGGCTGAATGTTTGAGCGGCCCACGATAGCCGATTATGCAATCCTTCCTTTTGTCCGGCAGTTCGCCTTGGTCGACAAAACCTAGTTTGAGGCTCAGCCGTCGCCGGACCTGCAACGCTGGCTTGAGCGTTTTCTGGCCTCGACGCAGTTCGACGCAATAATGCTGAAATATCCAAAATGGGTGGAGGGGGATTCACCTGTCATGTTTCCGCAAAGCCATCGCAGCGGTGCTTTAGCGACAGGCGAGGGATCACCTCTTGGCGTCATCGGCGGTCGGTGATTGCCCGGTAGCGGTGATGATCACGACGTGTCCGGTGCCGCTTCAAAACAGGTGACCCCCTGCGGTATGATTTCCCAGGAGGCCTTGGAGCCAACAAATATGTGCTGGCCGATTTCAATTTCCGGATCGCCATTGATGCACCCAAGCGTGACACCGTGGAGGGCCCCCATATAGATCCCGCACAGCGTAGAGCCGCACGTGCTGCAAAACTGCAGTCCGAATCCATGCGCGCCGACGAAGGATGTCAGCATGTCCTCACCGGTCAACCAGCTGAATTCATCCGGTTCAACCTGCGCGTAAGCCGAGGCCTGAGCACTAAACGCCTTGCGACACCGAGAACAATGGCATGACCTTGCATCTCGAAGTTTGCCGGAAATCTCGTAGGAGACCTTGCCACAAAAGCACTCACCGGAAATTGTCATCAAGACTTCCTCTGATAATCGTAATAGTTGGGAGATGTGCGGGTGCGACACTATTTCTCTATGGTTTGTTCGATCTCTGTAACGCAAATGCGCGCGCAACTAAAACGAAATGGGCCGAGTACTGGGCCGAGCGATAGATTTACACAAGTACTGGCAATCTGGCGTGAACCCTGTTTTATATTTCTCATTCAAGACGAGACTAACTCGCCTGAGACTAGGGAGACTATCATGACAACTAAACGAAAACTCGCAGGACTGGCCGCGGCGTTTGCCGTGTGCGCGTCTGCGGCATCGGCGCAAACGCTTGTGTACTGTTCCGAAGGGTCGCCAGAGGGATTTGACCCGGCGCTGTATACAGCCGGCACAACCTTCGATGCCTCAAGCCATCCGCTCTACAATCGCCTGACCCAATTCAAGGTTGGCACGACCGAGGTCATCCCCGGGCTTGCTGAAAGCTGGGAAGTGTCCGACGACGGCATGACCGTCACGTTCAACCTGCGCAAAGGCGTGAAGTTCCACTCTAACGCAAGTTTCACACCAAGCCGTGATTTCAACGCCGATGACGTAATTTTCAGCTTTAACCGTCAGGGTGTGGAAGACCATCCCTACTTCAATGTATCGGGCGGAACCTGGGAATACTATGGCGGCATGTCCATGCCTGACCTCGTCGCAAGCATCGAAAAAGTTGACGACTATACCGTTGTTTTCAATCTGACTCATCCAGAAGCGCCGTTCATTGCCAACATGGCGATGGATTTTGCCTCGGTTGTGTCGGCGGAATACGGCGACGCTATGATGGCTGCCGGGACTCCGGAAATGCTGAATCAGGCGCCTATCGGTACTGGTCCGTTTTCATTTCAGGCCTATCAGAAAGACGCGGTTATCCGATATCTACGCAATGATGACTACTGGGGTGACAAAGCCAAAGCCGAAGCGCTGATCTTTGCGATCACGCCGGATGCAAGCGTCCGGTACCAGAAGGTGCAGGCGGGCGAGTGTCACATAACCGCCTATCCAAACCCGGCGGACATTGCAGCAATGAAAGCCTCTGACGATGTGGTCGTCATGGAGCAAGAAGGTCTGAATGTGGGCTACCTTGCCTACAACACAACCGTCGCGCCTTATGACAACCCAAATGTTCGTCGCGCTCTGAACATGGCAATCGACAAGCAGTCGATCATCGATGTTGTGTTCCAGGGCTCTGGCGAGATCGCCAAGAACCCGATCCCGCCGACCATGTGGTCTTATAATGATGCAATCGCCGACGACTCCTACGATCCTGCAAAAGCAAAGGCGATGTTGGAAGCTGAAGGCGTCAGCGATCTTAACATGAAGATCTGGGCGATGCCGGTTCAGCGCCCCTATAACCCGAACGCCCGGCGCATGGCCGAATTGATGCAGGAAGACTTTGCAAAAATCGGTGTGACAGTGGAAATCGTGTCTTACGAATGGGGTGAGTATCTGTCGCGGTCGCGTGAACTTGACCGTGATGGCGCGATCCTTCTGGGGTGGACCGGCGACAACGGCGATCCCGACAACTTCCTGGCAGTGCTTCTGGGCTGTGATGGCCGCGAAAACTCGAACCGTGCACAATGGTGCCATCAGCCTTTCGAGGATCTGATCCAGCAGGCCAAAGTCTTGCCAACGCAAGCTGAACGTCAGCCGTTGTACGAACAGGCGCAGGTCATCTTTAAAGAGCAGGCGCCGTGGGCAACAATTGCGCACTCGGTTGTTTATATGACCATGCGTCCAGAGGTCGAAGGTTATATTGTTCACCCGCTTGGTGGCCATATCTTTGATCAGGTTGGCTTGTCTAACTAAACGAGAACAGGCGAGGGGGCGTTTTGCGCGCCCCTTCGCTATTCGCTCTGCTGCTGAAAGATCCTCACATGTCAAATTCTCTGGCCAACAGGCTTTCTGCCTACGCGGGTGTCGCTGTCGATCTGGGTGTCGATGCGGTCGCCTTGGTGCCGGGACCAAACTTTACACGGGTATTGAACCACTCTTTCATGAGTCACGAGCGGCCTTTCATGCTTGTCGTCTCGGCGACCGGCCGTGCGGCAGCATTGGTGCCGAACCTCGAACTCAGAAGCTGGGATTTGGTCGGCTTTGAGGGCGCTGTTTTTGATTGGCGCGATCAGGACGGATATGGGGCTGCATTTGCGGCAATGATGAAACACCTCAATATTGGCTCTCTGGCTGTCGAGGGCCAGATCATGCGAGTTTTTGTCCATCACGCGCTGAAAATAGCACAACCGGGCCTAAACATTATTGACGGCGAAATGGCGATTTCCGGTCTGCGGGTTATCAAAACCCCGAGCGATGTCGCCGCCATGCAAGAGGCCATCGAAATCTCTGAACGGGCCCTTGAACGCACGCTTTCGGCGGTGCGTCTTGGCCAGACAGAAAAAGAAATCGAACAGATGCTGATTCAAGCGCTGTTTGCAGAAGGGGCCGAAGATCTGGCATTTAGCCCGATTGTTGCAGCCGGGGACGGATCAGCGCGGCCGCACGCATCCGCACGCCATGACTATGCTGTGAAAGCAGGTGATGCTTTGCTTTTGGATTTCGGTGCCCGCAAAGACGGATTTGCCGCGGACGTCACTCGGACGGTATTTCTGGGTCACGCCAGCGATGAGGGGCAGGCGGTCTATGACACCGTGTTGCGGGCCAATCGTCGAGGGCACGAGATAACCCGCGCCGGGATCACTGCGCATGAGATCGACGATGCCGTGACGTCTGTACTGGAGGCGTCGCCTTATGCTGACCGTATCCGGACCAAAACCGGTCACGGGTTGGGGCGTGACGTGCACGAGGCGCCTTATATCGTCCGTGGAAATCATGAAGTTCTCGACGCCGGAGCTGTGTTTACCAACGAGCCGGGCCTTTACGACATCGACAATTTTGGCGTGCGGATTGAGGACGACATTCTCGTCACCGCTGATGGTTGTCGATCTCTGACGACATTTCCGACGGAGTTACAGGTATTGAAATGCTGAAATATGCCACATCGCGCCTGTTGACGTTCATTCCCACCTTCATCGGCGTGACGCTGATCTCGTTTGGGTTCATTCGGGTTTTGCCGGGTGATCCAATCATTGTTATGGCGGGCGAGCGGGGACTGACGGACGAACGTTACGCTGAATTGTCTGCGCAATTCGGTTTTGATCGTCCAATATTTACCCAGTTCTGGGAATACCTCGTGGGTGTCATGCAGGGCGATCTAGGCAATTCATTTGTCACCAAGCGCCCCGTATGGGACGAGTTCTTCACCTTGTTTCCCGCGACTCTGGAGCTTTCGATCTGCGCGATGATCTTTGCCGTTGCGCTTGGTTTGCCTGCTGGCGTGATTGCGGCTGTGAACCGGGGCAAAATTCTCGACCGCACCCTGATGTCGACGGCGCTGATCGGCTACTCGATGCCAATTTTCTGGTGGGCCTTGCTGTTGATCATTGTGTTTTCGGGCAACCTGCAATGGACGCCGGTGTCGGGCCGCATAGATCTGTTGTACTATTTCCCGGACCCTACTGGTTTTATGCTCATCGACTCGCTTAATTCGGGTCAAAGTGGTGCGTTCAAATCTGCGGTGCGGCATCTGATCCTGCCAACAATTGTATTGGGGACAATTCCGCTGGCGGTGATTGCGCGTCAGACCCGTTCGGCGATGCTTGAGGTGCTGGGAGAAGACTACATCCGTACCGCCCGCGCCAAAGGCATGACGCCTGCGCGGATCAACGGCATTCATGCTCTGCGCAATGCGCTGATCCCGGTGATCACGGTGATTGGCCTGTCCGTTGGCACTTTGCTGGCCGGCGCGATCCTGACCGAAACGATCTTTAGCTGGCCGGGTGTCGGCAAGTGGATGGTCGACAGTATTTTCCGCCGGGATTATCCAGTTGTACAGGGCGGGCTGTTGTTGATTGCTGTCATGGTGATGGTGGTCAACCTGACCGTCGACATGTTGTACGGCATAATTAATCCCAAGATCAGGAAACGATAGATGACCGACGCAGTTTCCTCTCAGGCCGAAAACGGCACCGCGCGTCCCAACCGCCTGCGCGAATTCTGGTTTTACTTCAGGGAAAACCGGGGCGCGGTGATTGGGCTTTATATCTTTGCGGCTTTTGCTTTTTGCGCCGCCTTTGCGCCGCTGCTGTCGCCGTATGATCCGACCGAGCAGTTCCGCACAAACACATTGCAGCCACCGTTCTGGCAAGAGGGGGGAAACTGGACCTTTCCTCTGGGCACAGACCCTCTGGGGCGAGACATGCTGTCGCGCCTGATTGAAGGCGCGCGTTATTCGTTTTTTGTCGGCATTGTGGTTGTTACAATCGCTGCCAGCGGCGGCATTCTGGTTGGATTGATCTCTGGATTTGCGCCGAAATGGCTGGATTCGATCATCATGCGGATCATGGATATCATCCTCGCTTTTCCCTCGCTGCTTTTGGCCTTGGTTCTGGTGGCAATCCTTGGCCCGTCTTTGACCAACGCAATGATCGCGATTGCCATTGTGTTGCAGCCCCATTACGTGCGCCTGACCCGCGCCAGCGTGTTGTCTGAGCGGCAGAAAGACTATGTGACGTCTGCACGGGTCGTTGGTGCAGGTCAGATGAGACTGATGTTTGTGACGGTGCTGCCCAACTGTCTGGCGCCGATCATCGTTCAGGCCGCGCTGTCGTTTTCAACCGCGATCCTCGACGCCGCCGCGCTGGGGTTTCTTGGCATGGGGGCACAGCCACCAACGCCGGAATGGGGAACCATGCTGGCGGAAGCGCGCGAATTCATCCTGCGCGCTTGGTGGGTCGTGACATTCCCGGGTCTCGCCATTCTGGTCACCGTGCTGGCGATCAATCTGATGGGCGACGGACTACGCGACGCGCTTGACCCGAAACTGAAACGGAGCTGATCGATGGCACTTTTGCGCATCCGGAATCTCAGCGTAGATTTTTCCACCGCATCGGGAGAATTCCGGGCTGTGGACGCCGTTGATCTCGACGTTGAAAAAGGTGAGTTGCTTGCAATTGTAGGCGAGAGCGGATCCGGAAAATCCGTCTCGATGCTGGCGATGATGGGGTTGTTGCCGTGGACTGCCAACGTCACGGCAGACGAAATGCAATTTGACGGCCACGATTTGATCCGGCTCAGCGCGCCTGCGCGCCGGCGCATTGTCGGCAAGGATCTGGCGATGATCTTTCAAGAGCCGATGTCCTCGCTGAACCCGTGTTTTCAGGTAGGATGGCAGATCAAGGAAGCCCTGCGGTTTCATCTTGGTCTTGATCGACGCGCGCGCCACGCCCGCGCGATCGAACTATTTGAACAGGTTGGCATACCAGCCCCTGAACAACGTCTGTCGGCATATCCGCACCAGTTGTCAGGCGGGATGAACCAGCGAGTGATGATTGCCATGGCAATCGCCTGCAAACCGAAACTCCTGATTGCCGACGAACCGACCACGGCATTGGACGTGACCATTCAGGCCCAGATTCTGGATCTGCTGACAGGGCTACGGGATGATACTGGAATGGGATTGGTTCTGATCACCCATGACATGGGCGTTGTGGCGGAAACCGCCGAACGGGTCTGTGTCCAATATGCCGGTCAAAAGATCGAGGAACAACGGGTGGTGCCCCTGTTTGAGACTCCGCATCATCCTTATACAGCCGCCTTGTTGAATGCGCTGCCAGAACGGGCGACAGAAAAGCACCTGCCAACGATACCCGGTGTAGTGCCGGGTCAGTTTGACCGACCTGCCGGCTGCCTGTTTTCTCCGCGCTGCCAATTTGCTGATGCCCGCTGCAAGGCCACGCCACCAACGCCATGTGACGCCAATCTGGGACAGGCGCGATGTCACTATCCGCTGAATACCGGGGAAAGGGCCGCGTCATGAATGTACCAGTCATGTCCGCCATCAAGCTGACCCGGCATTATGATGTCGGGGGCTCGTTGTTTTCCAAGCCACAGGTGCTGCGCGCCGTCGCCGGGCTGGATTTTGAATTGTTCGCCGGCAAAACCCTTGCTGTGGTTGGGGAATCCGGCTGTGGCAAGTCCACGCTGGCGCGGATGATCACGATGATCGAAGAGCCAACTGATGGCTCTCTGGTTCTGGACGGAAAGGCCATCACCCGGGCGGACTGGGCCAGTCTTCGCTCCTCGGTGCAGATCGTGTTTCAGGACCCCTACGGTTCGCTTAATCCACGCCAGAGGATCGGCACTATTCTGAAAGAGCCGCTGATCATCAACCGACCGGAACTCTCGGCAAATGAACGCGAGGAAAAGGCGCGGGAAATGCTGGGGCTGGTCGGGCTGAGACCAGAGCATTTCGATCGGTATCCACATATGTTCTCAGGCGGGCAGCGTCAGCGCATCGCAGTTGCCCGTGCTCTGATGCTGGATCCAAAGGTCTTGGTGCTGGACGAGCCGGTTTCGGCGCTGGATTTGTCAATTCAAAGTGCGATCCTGAATTTGCTGGTTGATTTGCAGGATCGGCTTGGACTGGCTTATTTGTTCATCAGTCATGACCTGAGTGTCGTGAAACACGTGGCTGACGATGTGATCGTCATGTATCTCGGGCGCGCCGTTGAAAAAGGCAGTAAAGACATGGTCTTTGCCGCGCCAAAGCACCCTTATACAAAGGCGCTTTTGTCCGCGACGCCACAGGCTGATCCATCGAACAAGTCTGAACGGATCAAGCTGGAAGGCGAACTGCCCTCGCCACTTGATGTCATAATTGGCTGCCCCTTTGCACCGCGCTGCTGGAAGGTTCAGGATATCTGCAGGCGGGATCGACCGGACCTGACGGGGGGGGGGGCACATCAGGCGGCCTGCCACTTCCAGATTGATGAAGACGGAGTCTGAGCTGGTCCTGAAGAGGGCAGATGATAATATTACGCACCACCGTCTTTGGATTGACCTAGCTTCGCAGCCGCGCTTTGCCCTCAGTCGAAACCAGCTTTCTGGACCCTGCATGCCCGCGCGGCCAACAGATAATCATAGCGTGTTCAGGCCGACATTTCTTTGACCTCGAGACCATGGTCTTTGATTCAGTTTCTGTCCGCGGTGTCGAACAATCCTGACCTTCGTGTGAGGGTTTGATAACAAACTGTTTTGGCAATTGGTGCCGTAAAGACTGATCGTGCCCAGTCATAGGGTGGGCGATGCAGTATTGGCGCAAGTACGAAGGAACAGCAGCGCCCACATTAAGACGTCAATTAGCAAAAAATCGCGAAATGGCATCCATTGCAGCCCAGCCCAGCCTAGCCTAGCCTAGCCTAGCCTAGCCTAGCCTAGCGGTATGTTTCCTTTGTCAGCACTTAAGGGACGCGATGACTACTTTACGACGACTACACGATTGGCTGGATTGATCCAGATGTGTTGGCCATTCACGCCAACGGCAAAAAAAGGCGCCGTTGTCATCACCGGTCACATACCATTGGTTTCTGTAGAATCCGTTTGGCCATATCTCATGATGATGAGTCGGCTTCCAAGCCTCATTGTTGCAGTTGAACCGAATGTCATCGACCCATCCTTACGGTGCAATCTGCCGATTGTTGAAGGATTCATCATCCAGCACCACTTGCGAAAACCTCGCCAAGCCCCGCGAAGTCAATACAAAGCCACCGTTTGCAACTGCTGACTCTTTGTAATTGATACTTATCTGCCCGTCGTGGTCTGCGCCAAACGCCGACCAAATCGCAGTGCTCCTGAAGTCGGCGAACCGTTTTCCCGATGCCCGCTCGATCAACCAAGCAAGGACATCTGCCTTGTCTTATCGACTGCAGCAAGCAGTCCGTCGGCCACGTCCTTTTCGATGGAGGACTCTTTCATCATCGTGAGCCCGGCGGCGGTTGTTCCCGCATAG
>CBDTVL010000153.1:0-9406 GCA_965363755.1 uncultured Sulfitobacter sp. | reverse complement strand
TCCTTCATAGCAAACATTGCTCGAAAGAGACCGGAACTAAACCGCGACAAGACCACCGCCATAGTAGCCGTAAGTATATCTTACATAGGCCAGAATACGAGAATAGATGGTATGGATACTGCGACCACAATGACCTCCAATGGTAGGCCCATCTTCCAATAATCCCCGAATCTATAACCCCCTGCCGATAGAATTAGGGTGTTATTCTTATGCCCGATCGGGGTCAGGAAGGCTGCAGAGGCCGCCACCGCCACTGCCATCAGAAAAGGATCGGGTGAAACGTTCAACGATTGCGCCATCTGAATGCCAACCGGTGCTGCGACAATTGCTGTTGCGGTGTTGTTGAGGACGTCCGACAGGGTCATCGTGACTACCATGAGTACCGTCAGGATCGCCCAGGCTGGCATCCCAGCTGTGAGATCAACAAGAGTGCCGGCGATCAACTGCGTCCCACCTGCCGTCTCAAGCGCCGCACCGAGCGGGATCATCGAGCCAAGCAACACGACAACCGGCCATTCAATATGGGTATAAAGCTCGGACAAGGGCACAATCTTTGCCAGAACGTAAGCGACAACGACCAGACCCAGCGCGATGGGCAGATAGATCAGACCAAAGCTGGCGGCGGCAACGGCGCCACCAAACAGACCAATGGCGAGCCAGACCTTGCTGTCATCTGTCACCACAAGGCCCCGGTCGGCCAGTGGCAGGCAACCCAGCCAGTCGGTCACATCAGCAGACGTATCGCGCGGCGTCAGCAGCAACAGGATGTCGCCGGGTTTAATCACCGTTTTGCGCATCTCCTTGGTGATCCGCGTACCCTGACGCGAAATGCCCATCAGCACCGTGCGCTGGCGCCACGACAGGCCAATGGCCTGCGCCGTCTTGCCGGCAATGCGGGAGGTTTCGGTTACAACGACCTCAATGATATCAAGGCCTTCTCCCGCAGCATTCAGGTGCTCTTCACGCTTTTCATCCGCAAAAGCCAGTCCCAGCGCCGAGCGAAATTCATCCAATGCGTCTGGAGTTGCCTTAAGAACTAATGAATCGCCGGCTCTCAGGTTCACATTGCGGGCGGTTCCGTATCGCCGCTTGCCGTCCCGGATCAGACCCAGAATGGCCACATCTGTTTTGTTGGCTGTTTCTTCCAACTCGGCGATCCGCTGGCCGATAGTTTTGGACCCGTCGGGAACGGTGAGTTCGGCAATGTACTGGGCAAGGTCAGCCACAGTATTGCTGCCGTCATCGCGGTTCGGGATCAACCGCCAGCCGATCAGTGCGACAAAGGCAAGGCCGGCAATCGCGGTTATGCCGCCCACTGGCGCAAAATCGAACATGCCAAACGGCTCTCCCAACATGTCATGGCGAATCGACGCGATAATGATGTTGGGCGGCGTACCGATCAGTGTCGCCATCCCACCAAGGATTGTGGCAAAGCTCAGTGGCATCAAAGAGAGGCCGGGACTGCGCCCCGCCTTGCGCGCGGTCTGAACATCGACCGGCATAAGCAGTGCCAGCGCCGCGACGTTGTTCATGAATGCTGACAGCACGCCGCCAACCCCGCCCATGATCGTGATATGCGTGCCAAGAGACCGGCTGCTGTCGACCAGCGTGCGGGTAATCAGAAATACTGCACCTGACCTTACCAAACCGGCCGAGACGACGAGGACCAGTGCGACCACCAGCGTCGCTGGATGGCCAAAGCCGGCAAAAGCGTCTTTGGTCGGCACCACACCCAGAACAACCCCGGCCATCAGAGCGGTGAAGGCAACTAGATCGTAGCGAAATCGGCCCCAGAGCAGCATCCCGAAGAAGGCACCAAACAGGCTAAAGAGAATGATCTGATCCGTTGTCATGTCTAGTCACATATCGCATCTGAACCAATATGTAACCGCAGATCCTGCCCGCTGCAGGGCCGTATTTGCGATGGACAATCAAGATATAAGCGACAGATGTCGCGCCGACGGTACAGTCCAGTCAATCTCGGGGCCCATGGGCACAATGCCCAGTGGGTTGCGCAATTCGGAGGCCGAGAAGTAGCCCTGTTTGTAAATGTCGAAATTGACCGTCTGGGCGATGCCGGGCAGCGCGAAAATGGCGCGGGCATAATCCCAGAGATTGGGATAATCCATGATCCGCCGGATGTTGCATTTGAAAGCGTAGTGATACGCCACATCAAACCGGGCCAGAGTGGGAAATAGACGCAGATCAGCTTCGGTCAGATAAGCGCCCGTCAGGGCGGGCGTGCGGCTAAGCTGTTCTTCGATCAGGTCGAGGGATTCAAACAAGGTCACTACTGCAGCGTCATAGGCGGCCTGTGTGCGCGCAAACCCTGCTTTGTATACGCCATTGTTTACATTGGGATAAATGATCTCATTCCAGCGGTCGATTTGCGGGGCTAGATGTCCAGGGTAGAGCCTGCGGGCCGGATCGTAGGCCAACGTCAACATCCGCACAATGTCTGAGCTTTCGTTTGAAACGATGCTTTCTGTGTGTTTGTCCCAAATCACCGGCACGGTCAGACGCCCGGTGTAGGCCGGTTTTTGGCGCGCATAGACTTGGTGCAGCGATGTTACGCCAAGTTCCGCGTCGCTGAAGGGTCCGTCAGCGTCGAAAACCCAACCCTGATCGGTGCGACGGGGTCTCGCATAAGACACAGAGATGATGTCTTGCAGCCCCAGAATCGCGCGGGCCAGAAGTGCGCGGTGTGCCCAGGGACAATTCCATGCAGCATAGAGATGATACCGCCCTGCGTCAGGGGAAAATTCGGCGCCCTCTGCTGTAATCCAGTTGCGTATCGTACTGGCGCTGCGTTCATAGGCGCCGCCAAGAGTTGTGTCCGCCCCCGGGTCACCTTCGTGAAAAACACCTTCAATCATGACGCCCATAACGCGCTCCTCTGTCTGGCACTGATGTTACAACTCGCGCCCGGAATCAGCCAGTGTGCAGAACGCGCATGATCTCTGCACCTACGCACTTATGGGACAGGGATTGCCTCTGCGCCACGCTCTGACTATGACACTGTGCGACCGCAAAGCGCACCAGTACCGACGGAGAGATCGATGGCAGGCCATTCAAAATGGGCAAATATTCAGCACCGCAAGAACCGACAGGATTCGGTGCGTTCCAAACTCTTTTCCAAGCTGAGCAAAGAAATTACTGTGGCAGCCAAAATGGGCGACCCGGATCCGGATAAGAACCCACGCCTGCGAATGGCGATTAAGGAAGGCAAAAGCCTGTCCTTGCCGAAAGAGGTCATTGACCGCGCGATCAAGAAATCTCAGGTCGGCGAGGGGGATGATTACGAAGAGATCCGCTATGAAGGCTACGGGCCAAATGGTGTGGCCGTGATTGTCGAAGCGATGACTGACAACCGCAACCGAACTGCCAGTACTGTGCGCTCAACTTTTACAAAATGCGGCGGTAATCTGGGAGAGACCGGTAGCGTGGGGTTCATGTTCGACCGGAAAGGCGAAGTGACCTATTCGGTCGCGGTCGGTGACGCAGATACGGTTATGATGGCCGCGATCGAGGCTGGCGCGGAAGATGTGGAAAGCACCGAAGATGGCCATGTGATCTGGTGTGCAGATACCGACCTGAATGACGTCTCATCGGCGCTTGAGGCGACACTGGGCGACTCTGACTCGACCAAACTGGTGTGGCGTCCGACCATCACAACAGACATGGATGTGGATGCCATGCAAAAGTTGATGAGGCTGGTGGACGCGCTAGAGGATGATGATGACGTACAGCGCGTCACCACCAATTTTGAGGCGTCAGACGAGGTAATGGAGCAGCTCTAACCGCTGATATAGGGCGCCTTCTTAGAATCTTTTGGTCGATAGAACGTCTTTTGGTTGTGCAATCGGCCAAGCAGATCTTCGGACCGGTTCAAGGCTTCTTCAATCTCGTCCAGGGATTTGTAATTGGCATCTTTAGGTGCGCGCCCGGCCATCATTGCCATGCGATCCAGCGAAAGCGACGTCTTTTCTTTTTGCAGGGCATATTCGATCATGTCGATATCGCCAATTGTCAGTTCAAAGTTCCGATTGAAACGCGCCAATTCATTCCCCTTTTCAGTTCATCACACCCTGCGGCCATCTGGGGCGTTTGCGCGCCTGTGGCGTAAGGTTCTGTCTGGTGGGCTGGCCCGCGCCGGATTGCAGACCAGAAGGGTGGTCACACTAAAGCGCTAGTCGATCACTGTCAAAATCTCATCCAGTGGTTTTTTCATTTTGGCGACAGTCGGAACTGTTGCGTCTTCAGAGGGATGTCCGACAGCTATGATCATTGTTGGCTTTTCAGAGGCCGGTCGACCCAATGCCTCGTTAAGGAACTTCATTGGATTAGGCGTATGGGTAAGGCTACAAAGACCTGCGTGATGAAGAGCTGCCAGCAAGAAACCTGTGGCGATGTTGACGCTTTCGGGGACGTAGTAGTTTTTGAATCGGCTGCCATCGTCAAACTCTCCCCAGCGCTGGGCAAACACGACTATCAGCCACGGCGCGATGGTAAGGTGCGGTTTGTCTGCCGTTGTGCCAATGGGTTCTAATGCCTTTATCCATTCATCTCCGCCGCCGCCTTCATAAAAGCGTCGCTCTTCTTCCTCAGCTTCAGCACGAATACGTTGCTTCATGACCGGGTCAGAGATAGCCACAAAATGCCAGGGCTGGTGGTTGGCTCCTGATGGGGCAGAACCAGCGGTGCGGATGCAGTCTTCAATCACGGCGCGCGGGACTGGACGATCAACGTAGTCCCGCACGGTATGGCGTCGACACATTTTCTCATAGAATGCGTGCGCCGCTGTCTGCATTTCTGCATCGGTCATCTCGGCGCGATCTGGCAATCGGTTTGTTGTGTAGGTCAGAGCCTGTTTGGCAAACATGTCATCCCTCCTGTGTTGAGACCAGTATCAGACCAAGCTGGCGAACTGACAAGGTGGATCAGTGCTGAATCAACGCAGAACGCGCAGCCGCCTTGATCGCGACGGTAAGTGGAGAAAGCGCCTGCGCCATGATCCGACTGACTTGCCAGTAAAGCGGTGTATCAAGGGCGGCATCTGGCGCCACCGCAACAAGGCGACCGGCCTCTAAATGGTGTCGGACCAGAGGTTCAGGGTTCATTCCCCATCCCAGCCCTGCCAGCGCGCCGTCGACAAAACCATGGGTTGACGGCAAAACGTGGGACGGCGGCACCGCGCGCTGCCCGGTAACCGTTTTGATCCATCGGCTTTGCAGCTTGTCCTTTTCACTGAATGTCATCATCGGCGCCTGCGCAAAGGCCTCAGGCGTCAACCCTTCTGCGAACCACTGTTTGACAAATGCCGGACTCGCCGTTGCAACATAACGCAGTGCTCCGAGTGCCACGCTGTCGTACCCGGTGACAGGTTTGGCGTGCGCCGTTATTGCTGCGCTGACTTCGCCGCGGCGCAACCAGTCTGCGCTGTGATCCTGGTCATCAATGACTAGATCAAAGGTCAAACCCGGTACCGCGGCCAGTGCGGGAATGACCCATGTACCAAGCGAATCCGCTGGAAGGGCAAAACGCAGACTGGTCAACCCTGCTCTTGGGTGCGGGAAAATGTCGCGAGCCAGCTGGGCTTCGAGCAGGCCGACGTCCTCGGCATGTTTCGCCAGCCGGCGGCCAAAAGGGGTGGCCCGCGCCGGCGATCCGCGCAGAACCAGAGCCGCGCCTACACGGTCTTCCAGCGTTTTCAGGCGCTGCGAGATAGCAGAGGGGGTCACCCCCAGATCGGAGGCTGCCTGATCAAAG
Organism: uncultured Sulfitobacter sp.; assembly: GCA_965363755.1. Classification (GTDB taxonomy): domain Bacteria; phylum Pseudomonadota; class Alphaproteobacteria; order Rhodobacterales; family Rhodobacteraceae; genus JL08. The sequence goes on along the minus strand of CBDTVL010000153.1, from coordinate 3,637 downwards.
CTGCCAGAGCGCAGGATGGCGGTGAGTGCGGCGAGCTGATTGGGATCGAATATCATTAGCTGATCTTACCTCTGCTAAGTATCTTTAATTTTGCTAATGCGATTTCTACTGCTAGTCAAACCCTCGATCATCACAATGGTTTTTCATCAATGACCCAAGCTTTCTTGTCCGGCTTTGCTCTAAGCCTGTCCCTTATCCTGGCGATCGGCGCCCAAAACGCTTTTGTCCTGCGGCAGGGGCTGCGGCGGGCCCATGTGTTCTGGGTTTGCCTGACCTGCGCTGTCTCGGATGCAATCTTGATTGCAGCCGGAGTGGCGGGTTTCGGGGCATTGGCCCACGCTGTGCCGTGGTTCGAACTTGTGATGCGTTACGGTGGAGCGGCCTTTCTGATCTGGTACGGGGCACGCAGTTTTTGGTCAGCCTGGCAAGGCGGCGAAGCCCTTGATGACGCGGGGCCTGCCGAGGGCAGCTTGCAGGCCGCTTTGTTAACTGTTTTGGCCCTGACATGGCTGAATCCGCACGTCTATCTGGACACAGTTGTACTGCTTGGTTCGATCTCAGCCCAATATGAAGCGCGTTTAGCCTTTGGGGCAGGGGCCGTGCTGGCGAGCCTTAGTTTTTTCTTTGCCCTCGGCTACGGCGCGCGTCTGTTGGCACCTCTTTTTGTTAATCCAAAGGCTTGGCAAATACTGGATGTGGTGATCGGGGCAACAATGTGGGCGATAGCCGCAAAACTTATTGCGTTCTGAAGGCTTGCAGTCCGCCCCGATTGAGTGTTGATGCAGCCATGGTAACAACCGCCCCTTCGCAGCCCGCTCGGGGCGTTTTCTGGATGCTTGTGACCGGGCTGTGTTTTGTTGCCGTCACTGCACTGGTCAAGATCATGGGCCCCCGCGTCCCGGCCCCGGAAGCGGCGTTTCTGCGCTATCTTCTTGGGCTTGTACTTCTGCTCCCGATGTTACGTCCGATGATCTCGGCCAAACTGACACGGCGGCAGTGGACATTGTTTGGCGCGCGCGGATTTGTGCATTCTTTTGGAGTGATGCTCTGGTTCTTTGGGATGACACAAATCCCTTTGGCCGAAGTCACGGCGATGAATTATCTTTCACCGGTCTATGTTACCATTGGGGCTGCGCTGTTTCTGGGTGAAAGACTCGCATTGCGCCGGATTGCCGCCATTGCCGCAGCTTTGCTGGGTGCACTGATCATTCTGCGCCCCGGCTTTCGTGAAGTGAACATGGGTCATCTGGCTATGTTGATCGCGGCGGTGGTGTTTGCAGCGTCTTATTTGCTGGCCAAGATCATGGCGGATGAAGTTTCACCCGCGGTTGTTGTCGGAATGTTGTCCATTAGTGTGACGATCTGTCTGGCGCCGTTTGCGGTTGCTGTTTGGGTAACACCAACGCTGACTGAACTCAGCTTGTTGTTTGCAGTGGCCTGTTTCGCAACCGCCGGGCATTATACGATGACGATGGCTTTCCAGTGTGCCCCGATGATGGTGACACAACCGGTTACGTTTCTGCAACTGGTGTGGGCCGCCACGCTGGGCGCTGTTGTCTTTGGCGAGGCGGTCGATGTCTGGGTTGTGATCGGCGGTCTGGTGATCATGGCGTCGGTCAGCTTCATCACCTGGCGCGAAGCGATGCTGAAGCGCAAAGTGATTGCCCCGCCAGCACCTGCTACCAACGTCTGAAGTGTGAAGGCACGACCTGGCGCGGTTGAGCATTTCTGGATGTGCAAATGTTTTTGACGCCCTGCTCTGTTAGGCAGTCAACAAAGAGTATCCGGTCAATTGTTAGGGTAACCTAACCCTTTATGCAAAGTAGCCACGCATCAATCAAACCAATGATCCTCGCGGATCAAGCAGTTTGGCCAAAATCCCGTCTTTGGTAATTTGTCCAAGGATTTCGCCATCCTCTCCTCGTACTGCAATAGGGGCTGCAACCGAATTGATCTGGGCCATCACATCGCGAATATCCGCATCTGGCGCGACAGTTCCTTTTGCCGCAGGCGAGGTCTCTTCCATCACATCTTGCGCACACAGAACCCCAAGCGGATTCATATGGGCGACAAAGTCGGCCACATACTCGGTGGCCGGGGCCGAGAAGATTTCTTGCGGTGTGCCGCATTGCACAATACGTCCACCTTCCATTATCGCAATGCGGTTGCCGATTTTGAACGCTTCATCCAAATCGTGGCTGACAAAGATAATCGTGCGCTTCAGCTTATTTTGCAGACCCAGCAATTCGTCCTGCAATCGGGTTCTGATCAGCGGGTCGAGCGCCGAGAACGGTTCGTCCATGAGCAGGATCGGCGCGTCGGTGACAAAGGCGCGCGCAAGGCCGACGCGCTGTTGCATCCCACCGGAGAGTTCGCCAACTTTGCGATCTGCCCAGTCCGACAAGCCAACCAGTTCCAGTTGCTGGTCCGTCTTGGCGGCGCGTTCAGGCTTGGCCATGCCGCCCAGTTCCAGCCCAAGTCCGACATTTTCGCGCACGCTGCGCCATGGCAACAGACCAAATTGCTGAAACACCATGGCAACCGAATTCAGACGGATGCGTCTTAGCGTGCCTGCATCAGCATTGGTCACATCCACCAGACCGTTTTCGCCTTTGACCTGCACCTGCCCGCGCGCAACCGGGTTCAGCCCGTTGACGGCGCGCAGCAGTGTCGATTTTCCCGACCCTGACAGACCCATCAGGACCAGAATTTCGCCTTCCTCTACGGTCAGCGAACAATTGTGCACTCCCAGAATCTGTCCAGTGTCGGACTGGATTTCAGCCCGATCTTGGCCAGCATCCATCAAGGGCAGGGCAGTCTGCGGTTTGTCACCAAAGACGATGCAAACCTCCTGAAAGTCGACGGCGACGCCCATTATTTTTGCTCCATGCGTAACATGCGATCGAGCATAATAGCCACGACGACGATGATAAATCCGCTTTCAAAACCAAGGGCGGTATTGACCTGATTGAGAGCCCGCACAACCGGCACGCCTAACCCGTCAGCGCCGACAAGGGCCGCGATCACAACCATTGACAGGGACAACATGATGGTCTGCGTCAGGCCAATCATGATCTGCGGCAGTGCGTAAGGCAGTTCGACCTTCCAAAGGGTCTGTCTGGGCGTTGCGCCAAAGGCTTGCGCCGCTTCGAGCAGCGGCTGAGGCGTAGATGTCACGCCGATATGGGTCAGCCGGATTGGCGCTGGCAGCACAAATATCACCGTCGCGATTAGGCCGGGGACCATGCCGATGCCAAAAAATACAATAGCCGGAATAAGATAAACGAATGTCGGCAAGGTTTGCATCAAGTCCAGCACAGGGCGCATGACGCGATAAAGTCGCGGACGGTGTGCTGCGGCGATGCCGATGGGGACGCCCACGCCCATGCACACAACGCAGGCCGAGAGGACCAGCGTAAGGCTTTCGGTTGTTTCCTCCCAGTAGCCCTGATTCAGGATGAACAGGAAACCAACTGCGATGAGTGCTGCGGGTTTCCAGCTGCGCTGCAATGCGTAAGTAAGCGCCACAAAAGCAGCAACAATAATTAACGGATGGGGGGTTTGCAGCACCCAAAGGATGGCATCGATCAATGACTCCATCAACTCCGCCAGACCGTCAAAAAACCAAGCGCCATGG
>CBDTVL010000152.1:0-9417 GCA_965363755.1 uncultured Sulfitobacter sp. | reverse complement strand
TCTGGATGCTGGTTCAGCCGATGCTCATCGAGACAACTGTTTCGGGAATGATATCCGACACCGCCATCCCCGAAGGCTCATCGCTTAACCTTGTAATGTCAGATGTGCGTCGTGTCGCAGATGGTCTTGATACGGCTATAGCAAGCGGCACCATGACCCAAGAAAGCGCCCGCGCGCTGCGCGCAGATCAGACCGATGTCAGGTCCCGTCTGGGGGAAGTCGGCGTCGCCCTTGGTTCAAATGTAGAAGCGCCGGTGCTTCGTGCGGCGCAACGCTATCGCGTGATATCTGCAAGCGGAAACACCTGGAAGACCCTGATTGTCATAGCTCTTTCGGTGCTCGGGTTTGTTCTGTCTTATGTGCCCACCGACAAAGAATTTCGGGCGCGCAACGTTGTCGAGCGTGCGGTTCTGGGCCTGTTGATGCTGGCGGCGACCCTCGCGATCCTGACCACGGTTGGTATTGTTTTGTCGATGCTGTTTGAGACTATGAATTTCTTTGGACTGCACAGTTGGCGCGATTTCTTTTTTGGCGACAAGTGGGCGCCGAACTTTCGCGGAGACAGCGACCTTTCAATCCTGCCACTGCTGTGGGCTACTCTTTATATTTCGATCATTGCCCTGTTTGTTGCTGTGCCGATTGGTCTTTTTGCGGCGATTTACCTGTCTGAATACGCCGGATCCACTGCACGATCTTTTGCAAAACCTCTGCTGGAAATCTTGGCCGGTATCCCAACAATTGTTTATGGTCTCTTTGCATTGCTGACCGTCGGTCCGTTGCTGGTGAGAGTTTTTGGTCGCGGCGAAGACGGTGTTTTGGGCGTGGAATGGATGAGCGGCGCAACATCCGTGCTGACAGCCGGTCTGGTCATGGGGATCATGCTGATCCCGTTTGTGTCCTCGCTTTCAGATGACATCATCAATGCTGTGCCGCAATCCATGAGGGATGGATCGCTCGGTCTGGGGGCGACCAAATCGGAAACCATCCGTCAGGTCGTCTTGCCCGCAGCACTTCCCGGTATCGTCGGGGCCATCCTGCTGGCGGCGTCCCGAGCCATTGGGGAAACCATGATTGTGGTTCTTGGGGCAGGGGCGATCGCCAAGTTCTCGGTCAACCCGCTGGAATCGATGACAACAATCACCACGCGCATTGTCAGCCAGCTGACCGGCGATGGTGATTTTTCAAGCCCGGAAACACTCGTCGCCTTTGCGCTCGGGCTTACTCTTTTCGTTTTGACCCTCGGGCTCAATGTCATGGCGCTTTATATCGTGCGCAAATACCGGGAGCAGTACGAATGACTGATCTGACCAACGCCCCCAACGGTGCGGTTCCCAAAAGAAGCGGTTCGCTTTTGACGCCGGACGCGCGCACGCGCAAACGCAATGCAAACGAGGCTCGTTTCAAGTTCTACGGACAGGCAGCCATTGCATTTGGTCTGCTCATGCTGATCGTTTTGGTGGTCACAATCTTTGGTCGCGGAGCTGGTGCATTTCAGCAGAGTTTTGTTCAGCTTGATGTTGAACTTTTGGAGAGCAAACTCGACAAGAAAGGCAACCGCAGTCTCGAGGACATCCGCAAGGTTTCGACCTTTGGTTATGCCCCGCTGATCCAGTCTGCCTTTGAAGCCAAAGCAAAGAATTCAGCCATAACAACAGAACTGAGCGGCAAGAAAATGGCGGCTATCTTGTCGAAAGGTGCGCCGGCGCAACTGCGCAACTACACTATCGCAAATCCAGACCAGATCGGACAAACCGTCCGCTTTGAATTCCTCGCGTCAAGTCGGGTGGATGGCTACCTCAAAAAACGAGTGACCCGAGACAGTATTGCAAACGACAAGAACATCTCGGTGGAGCAACTTGATTTCGTAGATGAATTAGTCGCCGATGGTGTTCTAACCAAACGCTTTAACCTCGCCTTCATTACCGGCGCTGATGCCTCGGATCAAAGACCCGAAGCTGCGGGCATGGGCGTGGCGATGGTCGGATCTTTCTACATGATGCTCGTCGTGCTTGCCTTGGCGTTGCCAATTGGGGTTGCGACGTCAATCTATCTTGAGGAATTTGCGCCGCAGAATTTGCTGACCGACGTTATTGAAGTGAACATCTCGAACCTCGCGGCTGTCCCGTCGATTGTTTTTGGTATTCTCGGTCTGGCCGTGTTCATCAACTACATGCATTTACCGCAATCCGCGCCACTGGTCGGGGGCCTTGTACTGACCCTGATGACATTGCCGACAATCATCATCTCGACACGGGCATCACTCAAGTCGGTGCCGCCTTCGATCCGGGATGCAGCCCTTGGTGTTGGTGCGTCCAAGATGCAAACTGTCTTCCATCACGTTCTGCCCCTTGCTGCACCCGGCATTCTTACTGGCACAATTATCGGGCTTGCGCAGGCGTTGGGAGAAACCGCGCCGCTGCTGTTGATCGGAATGATCGGTTTTATCGCCTCAAATGCGCCGGGAACAATCACCGAGGGTTTGATGTCGCCAAACTCAGCAATGCCAGCACAGATTTATGAATGGGCCAAACGCGCCGACCCGGCATTTTATGAACGGGCCTGGGGCGGGATTATCATTCTGCTGTTGTTTCTGGTTACAATGAATACCATCGCCGTCATCCTGCGCCGTCGTTTTGAGCGCCGCTGGTAAAGAGGATCCTTGGCAATGAATGATATGAGAATTGTGGAGAGAGACGTGGAAACACATAACGTCAAGATCGCGGCGAAAAACGTCGACGTCTTTTATGGCGACACCCATGCCATTCAAGATGTGAGTGTCGAGATCGAAGACAAGACTGTGACAGCGTTTATTGGGCCGTCCGGTTGCGGAAAATCTACTTTTCTACGCACTATCAATAGGATGAATGATACAATTGATGTTTGTCGTGTGACAGGAGATATCCGGATTGACGGCGAAAACATCTATGACAAGGCGGTCGATCCGGTGCAATTGCGCGCGATGGTCGGCATTGTGTTTCAAAAGCCCAACCCGTTTCCCAAATCGATTTATGACAATGTGGCATACGGACCGCGCATACACGGCCTGTCAAAATCAAAGGCCGATCTGGACGTGATTGTTGAAAAGTCCCTGCGCCGGGCTGCGATCTGGAATGAAGTCAAAGACCGGCTGACTGCCCCCGGGACTGGCTTGTCTGGCGGGCAACAACAGCGGCTTTGCATCGCGCGCGCGGTGGCGACAGAACCGCAGATCTTGCTGATGGACGAACCGTGCTCAGCACTTGACCCTATTGCAACGGCGCAGGTTGAAGAACTGATTGACGAGTTGCGCCAGAACTATTCGGTTGTCATCGTCACACACTCGATGCAGCAGGCCGCGCGGGTCAGTCAGAAAACCGCATTTTTCCATCTGGGCAGTCTGGTTGAGTACGGTGAAACCGGGCACATTTTCACAAATCCCAGCGATCCTCGCACGGAATCTTATATTACAGGCCGCATCGGCTAATGGAGAGCGTCATGCAAGATCAACACATTGCCTCGGCCTTTGACCGAGACCTTGAAGCAATTCAGGCGCAGATCATGAAGATGGGGGGGCTTGTCGAGGCGGCTATCCACGACAGCGCCAATTCGCTTTATACCCGCGACGAGGAACTTGCAGAAAAGGTGCGTCTGGCCGACAAATCCATTGATGCCCTCGAAGAGATGATCAACGAAGAAGCCTCGAAAGTCATCGCCCTGCGCGCGCCTACCGCCATTGATCTGCGTTTGATCCTGACGGTCATCAAAGTCAGCGCCAATCTTGAACGCATCGGTGACTACGCAAAAAACATGGCCAAGCGCACCGGTGTCCTAGCGCAGATGGCGCCTGTCGAGGAAAGCACCAGCGCGCTACGCCGCATGTCCAAAGAGGTCGGCGTCATGCTCAAGGACGCGCTGGATGCTTATGTCCAGCGGGATGCGGAGCTGGCGATGGATGTGATCAATCGGGACCGTGATGTCGACCAGATGTATAACGCGTTGTTTCGCGAACTGTTGACGTTCATGATGGAAGACCCTCGCAACATTACCGCCTGTATGCATCTGCATTTTATCGCAAAAAACGTAGAACGTATGGGGGATCACGTGACATCCATTGCCGAACAGGTGGTGTATCTCGTGACCGGTGAAAAGCCGGATGAAGCCCGACCCAAAGCCGACAAAACCTCCATTGCTGCGCCGGAGTAAGTGCCGATGTCTGCAGATAAGCCCTGTGTTCTACTGGTTGAAGATGAACACGCACAACGTGAGGTTCTGGCCTATAATCTGGAGGCAGAAGGTTTTCGTGTCAGCCGTGCCGAAAATGGCGAAGAGGCATTGTTGCTGGTCAAGGAAGATCTGCCGGACATCATCGTGCTGGACTGGATGATGCCAAATCTCAGTGGCATTGAGGTCTGTCGCCGATTGAAAATGCGGCCCGAAACCCGTGGTATTCCGATCATCATGCTCTCGGCGCGTTCTGAAGAGGTCGACAAGGTTCGCGGTCTTGAAACCGGAGCTGACGATTATGTTGTCAAACCATTTTCGGTTGTAGAGTTGATGGCACGTGTCCGTAGTCAGTTGCGGCGCGTGCGCCCCTCAACTGTTGGCCAACGGCTGGAATTTGAAGATATTGTGCTGGATGCCGAAAGCCACAAGGTCAGCCGTGCAGGGATCCCTCTCATACTGGGGCCGACGGAATTTCGTCTGCTCAGTACGTTTCTCGAAAAACCGGGGCGGGTGTGGAGCCGCGAGCAATTGCTCGATCGGGTCTGGGGCCGTGACATCTATGTCGACACCCGGACCGTCGACGTTCATATCGGTCGGCTGCGTAAAGTGCTGACCAAATTTGGCGGACAGGATCCTTTGCGAACCGTGCGCGGTGCGGGATACGCGCTTGGCTGACTATCGGGGCAGGGGATCTTCGTCTTCAGCCTGGCCTTCCAGCCAGTCACGAAAGACCCGCAAAGACGGATCGCGGTCTTTTTGCACCGGCCAGACCAGATAATAGGCGCCCAAGGACTGCAGTGGTCCGCCATGTGCCACGATCAAGCGCCCCGCCGCCAGATCCTGCTCGACAAGATAATCAGGCAACAACGCCACGCCCAAACCATGCAGAGCCGCCTGTGTTATGGTGGAAAACTGGTCGTACATTGTCCCACTGAGGGCCTTGTCAGGCGTGGCGTCATGACTTTCCAGCCATTGCACCCATGCGCGCGGCCGAGTTTCGATGTGCAGTAAAGGCAGGTTTGTCACGTCCGATGCATGTTTGAGCGACCCGTTTGGCAAAAGATCCGGCGCACAGACCGGAACGACCTGTTCGGTCTTGAGTTTCAGCTTGTGTGTTCCGGGCCAATCCGCATCCCCAAAATGTATCGCCGCATCAAGGCTTTGTCCGGAAAAGTTAAAAGGCACCAATCTTGTCGACATGTTGATTGTTATGTCGGGATGTCGTTTGGCGAAATCAGCCAGACGCGGCACCAGCCAGCGCATTCCAAACGTCGGCAGAATGCCAAGGTTCAATTGCCCAGCCAGCGAAGTGGTCTGTACCCGCAGCGACGCTTGCGCGATCTGCCCCAGAGCTTGGCGCAACTCAGCGGCGTATTTCTGTGCTTCAGGTGTCAGCAACATGCGCTTTTTTTCGCGCACTATCAGCTCGGTTCCCAACTGACGTTCCAGCGTTTGCAACTGGCGACTGACAGCGCTTTGGGTCAACGCCAACTCCTCAGCTGCGCTGGATGCGCTGCCCAAACGATCCAACGCCTCCAGCGCCCGCAATGAGGCGATCGATGGCAAAAAACGGCGTGGCGCAATCATCTATTCCATTTCCTCATGTTTTACGGCCAAAACATCACTATATTCGCCTGTTATTCTGACCTATCCTGAAGCAAAGCGCAATTCTGGCTGCGCAAAACTCATAACGTTGCCGCCGCAAAGGAAACACTATGAACATCGCTCCAAAACTCACGGCCACCGATGCACCTGATCTTGGGTCGTTTAACTGGGCCGATCCGTTTTACCTGAACGATCAACTCAGCGAAGAAGAACGGATGATCACCGACAGCGCCCGCGCTTACGCGCAGGAAAAACTGCAACCACGGGTGACGGCGGCTTATGCGTCTGAAAGCGCCGATCCCGAGATTTTCCGGGAAATGGGAGAGATGGGGCTGCTGGGCACGACAATTCCCGAAACCTACGGGGGGCTGGGGGCCGGTTATGTCAGTTATGGGCTGGTGGCGCGCGAAATCGAACGTGTCGACAGCGGGTATCGTTCGATGATGTCAGTGCAATCCAGTCTTGTGATGTATCCGATCTATGCGTATGGCTCCGAAGATCAGCGTATGAAATACCTCCCGAAACTGGCAACCGGCGAATGGATTGGCTGTTTTGGTCTGACCGAGCCTGACGCGGGAAGTGATCCGGCTGGTATGAAAACCCGGGCCGTCAAAACCGATGGCGGATATCGAATTTCTGGTTCCAAGATGTGGATTTCTAACAGTCCGATCGCCGATGTTTTTGTCATATGGGCCAAATCCGAGGCGCACGATGGCAAGATCCGCGGATTCGTCCTTGAAAAAGGCATGAAGGGACTGAGCACCCCCCAAATTCAAGGCAAAATGAGCCTGCGGGCCTCGATCACCGGCGAGATTGTGATGGACAGTGTCGAAGTTGACGAAGACGCTCTTCTTCCGCATGTTCAGGGCCTTAAAGGACCTTTTGGATGTTTGAACCGCGCACGTTATGGCATCAGCTGGGGCGTGATGGGCGCCGCCGAAGCTTGCTGGCACGGGGCCCGGCAATATGGCCTCGACCGACATCAGTTTGGTCGCCCTCTGGCACAGACTCAGCTGTTTCAGAAGAAACTGGCCGACATGCAGACGGAAATTGCGCTGGGGCTACAGGCTTCTTTGCGGGTCGGCCGTCTGATGGACGAGGCCCGTGCCGCACCCGAGATGATCAGTATCATTAAGCGCAACAACTGCGGCAAAGCGCTTGAAATTGCACGCCATTCCCGTGACATGCACGGCGGCAACGGCATCAGTCTCGACTTTCAGGTCATCCGCCACATGATGAACCTTGAGACTGTGAACACCTACGAAGGCACCCATGATGTGCATGCGCTGATCCTGGGCCGGGCTCAAACCGGGCTACAGGCGTTTTTCTAAAAACAGTACAGGGGTATTGGTATGGATCGTGCCGAGATCGTGCATGAGGCATTTTTGGCGCGGGTCAAGACAGGTGACCTGCCTGAACTGCCCCAGTCAGCAGGTGATTCAGGGCTGGACACAGAGACGCTGTTAGCGGTTTTTCGCGCGCAGGTCACATCGCGCCATCTTGATCGGATGTCGCGCAAGCTACAGGCGCGCGGGCAGGGGTTTTACACAATTGGGTCCTCGGGCCATGAAGGCAGCGCCGCAATCGCGCTGGCGCTGCGGCCCACGGACCCCGCGTTCCTGCATTACCGCGATGCGGCATTTCAGATCGCGCGGGCAGGGCAGGTGCCGGGGCAAACTCCGATCTGGGACATGTTGCTGAGTTTTACGGCGGCGGCCGAAGACCCGATCAGCGGCGGGCGCCACAAAGTACTGGGCTCCAAGAAACTTGCCATCCCGCCACAAACCTCGACCATCGCCAGCCATCTGCCTAAGGCTGTGGGCGCCGCGTATAGCATTGGCCTGATGCGCCGATGCACTCCAATTGCAGCAGACTATCCGAGAGACGCCGTTGTCCTCTGTAGTTTTGGCGATGCGTCCCTGAACCACTCTACAGCCCAAGGCGCGATCAATACTGCCGGTTGGACGGCCTATCAGAACGTTCCGCTGCCGCTGGTTTTCCTGTGTGAAGACAATGGCATCGGTATTTCGACCAAAACCCCAGACGGCTGGGTTGCCGCCAGTCTGCGACATCGTCCCGGTCTGCGTTACGTAGCCAGCAACGGCCTCGACGTGGCTGAAACCTACAAAATTGCCCTAAACGCGATAGATTGGGCGCGACGCAATCGCAAACCAGTGGTGTTGCATATGTCCTGCGTGCGTCTTTTTGGCCATGCCGGACCCGACGTCGAGTCCGCTTATCGCCCGATGGACGAGATTGAAGCGATTGAGCGCCATGATCCGCTGATCTATACGGCAGGCCACCTGATGCACCAATCAAATCTGAATAGTGCAGAGGTTATCGATATTTATCAATCCATTGCAGCTCAGGTTGAAAGTGAATCCGATGCGGTCGTCAAACGACCGAAACTCAAATCTGCGGCCGAGGTCATGACCGCGATCATCCCACCTGCGCGCAGCCTTCCAAACCGAAATGACCCGTCGGCGACCAAACGCGCGAAAGTTTTTGGTGCCGCTGATATGCGGGCGCTGGATGCACCGCAACCGATGAGCAAACTTATCAATCTGGCGCTGACCGATCTGATGCTGGCGCACCCCGAAATTGTCATGGCAGGCGAAGATATTGGAAGAAAGGGTGGTGTTTATGGCGTGACGAAAGGTCTTCACGCCAAATTTGGCCCGGCCAGAATGATCGACACTGTTCTGGATGAGCAAAGCATTCTGGGCCTGAGCATCGGGATGGCGCAAAACGGCTTTATTCCGATGCCCGAGATTCAGTTTCTGGCTTATCTCCACAATGCCGAGGATCAGCTGCGCGGCGAGGCCGCGACATTGCCGTTTTTCTCGAACGGTCAATTCAGCAACCCCATGGTGCTTCGCATTGCCGGACTGGGTTATCAGAAAGGCTTTGGCGGTCATTTTCACAATGATAATTCGCTCGCGGTCCTGCGCGACATCCCCGGTATTGTAATTGGCGTTCCCTCCAACGGTGCAGATGCGGTGCGAATGTATCGCGAGGCCGCTCGACTGGCACGCGAGGAGCAGCGCGTCGTGGTCATGGTGGATCCGATTGCACTCTATCCGATGCGTGATCTGCACGAGAATGGCGACGCCGGCTGGATGCGTCAGTATCCGCAGGCCGGGGACCTAGCACCTTTGGGCGAGGTGGCGGTGTCGGGGCAGGGCAAAGACGTCGCCATCGTAACCTATGGCAATGGTGCCTACCTTAGCCATCAGGCGCAACACATTCTGAATAAAGAAAACATTCAGGTTAGGATCATTGACATGCTCTGGCTTGCGCCGCTGCCCGAAGCGGCAATATTACAAGCTATCAAAGGCTGTGACCATGTTCTGGTGGTCGACGAATGTCGCCGCACCGGATCCCAAAGTGAAGCGATCTGCACGATGTTAGGCGAAGCCGGGATTTCCTCATATTCGCGACTGACCGCCGAAGACAGTTTTATTGCGACCGGACCGGCCTACGGCGTCACTCTCCCGTCGCGTGACAGCATTGTGGAAGCGGTCAGACAGAGTGTTGCATGAGCGCGTCCGAATATCTGCCATTGTTTCTTTGGCGCGCGACATCGGGAGGAGGTCGCCATCTGCCAAA
>CBDTVL010000151.1:0-9429 GCA_965363755.1 uncultured Sulfitobacter sp. | reverse complement strand
ATGGCCGCTAGCATCCGGTCCAGCAACTGTCCTGCCCGACCGACAAAAGGGCGGCCTTCGATATCTTCGTCCCGCCCCGGGGCCTCACCAATCAACATGACACGGGCTGCAGGGTCACCATCTGAGAACACCAGATTGCGCGCACCGCGTTTCAGCTCACAATGCTCAAACCCATCCATCGCCGCGCGCAGTGCCTCAAGCGATCCGGCGCCAGAGGCGGCACGCTCAGCCTCTGCAATTGCATCAACTTCCTGCACGCTGACAGGTCCCGTGACAGCCGCCGCCACTGGCTTTTTAACGGTTTCGGGGACGTCATACCGGTTCACCGGCACGTCCCCGATGGCTTCGGTGGCGCCCAGTTCAACCTGCCATTCCAGCAGTGCCTTTGCGGTGTGAAAATCCATTGATTCCATGCCCTGCACGCTACTCCTCCTGCACGCCGGTGAAAACGCCCAACTTATTCTTGCTGAAAATACGCATTTCAAACAGCTGCGCCTCAAAGAAACCTCTCTCTTGCCCGGCCCCCTCACCCTCCCTATAAGGCGGAAACTATTGCCGGAGCGGTCCATGACTTTTGCCCACCGTCATCTTCTGGGGATCGAACAGCTCAGACCGGACGATATCCGGACTATCCTTGATCTGGCAGACAATTATGCGACGCTGAACCGGCAAACCGCCAAGCATTCCGATGTTCTGGCGGGCCTGACACAGATCAACATGTTCTTTGAGAATTCCACCCGGACGCAGGCCAGTTTTGAACTGGCTGGCAAACGGCTGGGCGCGGATGTGATGAACATGGGGATGCAGGCAAGTTCGATCAAAAAGGGCGAAACGCTGATTGATACCGCACTCACGCTGAATGCGATGCATCCTGATCTTCTGGTTGTGCGGCACCCGCATTCAGGCGCCGTTGATCTGCTGTCGCAGAAGGTAAATTGCGCGGTGCTGAATGCAGGCGACGGGCGGCACGAGCACCCGACGCAGGCCCTGCTGGACGCGCTGACTATCCGGCGGGCCAAAGGCCGACTGCATCGCCTGTCTATCGCGATTTGCGGCGATATCGCCCATTCCCGCGTCGCCCGCTCCAACATCATGCTGCTGGGCAAAATGGAAAACCGCATCCGGTTGATTGGCCCAGCGACTCTTATGCCCGCTGGCATTGCCGACTTTGGTGTCGAAGTATTTGAGGACATGCGCGAAGGCCTAAAAGACGTCGACGTCGTCATGATGTTGCGCCTGCAAAAGGAACGCATGGACGGCGGATTCATCCCGTCAGAGCGCGAGTATTTTCACCGCTTCGGGCTGGATGCGGAAAAGCTGAGCCATGCCAAACCTGACGCAATCATCATGCACCCCGGTCCGATGAACCGAGGCGTCGAGATCGACGGCACACTGGCGGATGACATCAATCGCTCGGTTATTCAGGAGCAGGTCGAGATGGGAGTCGCCGTGCGCATGGCTGTGATGGATCTTTTGGCGAAAAACCTAAGGGCAAACCTTCATGAATGAACCCAAGGACCCAAAAATGTCGGGCCGCGTGGCGATGGTCGCGCTGCTGGTTGCATTCGGCGTTGTGGGTCTGATGATCTGGGTTGGGAGCTAACCATATGACACTCACCTTTTTCAACGCCCGCCTGATAGACCCCGAGGCTGGAACTGACACTCTTGGCTCTGTTCGGGTTGCGGATGGAAAGATTGTCGAAATTCTGCCTGATAGCGCGCCGGTTGTCCCCACGGGGACAGCTGTAGAATGCAATGGCAAGTGTCTGGCTCCGGGCATTATCGACATTGGCGTCAAGGTTTGCGAACCGGGTGAGCGTCACAAAGAATCATTCAAGTCCGCCGGTCTTGCCGCCGCCGCCGGTGGCGTCACCACAATGGTAACCCGCCCCGATACTGACCCCGCAATCGACAGCCCGGAAGTGCTTGAATTTGTCACTCGACGCGCCAATGAAGCGACACCAGTCAATGTCGTGCCGATGGCTGCCCTGACCAAAGGCCGCGCCGGACGCGAGATGTCCGAGATCGGATTTTTGATGGATGCAGGTGCTATTGCGTTCACGGATTGTGATCATGTGATTGCCGACACCAAGGTCTTCAGCCGCGCTTTGACGTACGCGCGTTCGCTTGGCGCCTTGGTCATCGCGCATGTTCAGGAACCGATCCTGTCCAGCGGTGCCGCTGTGACTTCGGGAAAGTTTGCCTCGCTACGCGGTCTGCCTGCGGTCTCACCCATGGCCGAACGCATGGGGCTGGATCGCGATATCGCGCTGATCGAAATGACCGGCGCGCGTTATCATGTCGATCAAATCACAACCGCGCGCGCCCTACCCGCGCTGGAACGGGCCAAACGCAATGGGCTCGACATTACCGCAGGGGCTTCGATCCATCACCTGACACTGAACGAGTTGGACGTTGCGGATTACCGGACCTTCTTCAAAGTCAAACCGCCCCTGCGTTCCGAGGATGATCGGCTAGCCGTTATTGAGGCCGTAAGCACAGGGTTGATCGATATTATCAGCTCGATGCACACACCTCAGGATGAAGAAAGCAAACGGCTGCCCTTTGAGGAGGCGGCCAGCGGTGCGGTAGCTTTGGAAACATTGCTTCCCGCCGCGATGCGTCTTTATCACGCCGAACAACTGGACCTGCCCACATTGTTCAGGGCGATGTCCCTGAACCCGGCCAAACGGCTCGGACTGCCCGGCGGAAGGCTTAGCGTTGGCGCCCCCGCAGATCTGGTTCTGTTTGATCCGGACGCCCCTTTTGTGATGGACCGCACGACCTTGCAATCCAAATCCAAGAACACGCCGTTTGACGGTCAACGCATGCAGGGTAAGGTTCTGGCCACCTACGTCGCGGGCCACCCTGTCTATGAAAGAGAACGCTGATGCCATTGTTCGAAACGTCGCTGGGCGGTCTGATCTTATGGGCCTTGATCGGGTACGGGTTCGGGTCGATTCCCTATGGATTGATCATTTCACGCGTGATGGGTCTGGGCGATTTACGGGAAATCGGGTCGGGCAATATTGGCGCGACCAATGTGCTGCGCACCGGCAACAAAACCGCTGCCGCGATGACTGTCTTTTTGGACGGTTTCAAAGGCGCGGCGGCGGTTCTGCTCGCGCGGGTAATCGCTGGCGAAGATGCGGCGCAGATCGCGGCGTTGGCGGCATTTCTGGGCCACTGCTACCCTGTCTGGCTGGGTTTCCGGGGTGGAAAAGGTGTCGCGACATTCCTTGGCATCATGATCGCGCTGGCGTGGCCTGTGGGTCTTGCCTGTTGCGCGGCTTGGGCAGTCGCCGCAGGCCTGTCCCGCATGTCGTCAATGGGCGCACTTGTTGCGGCGGCCTCGTCTACGTTTTTCATGGTGCTTTTGGGACATGGCGGCGCTTTCCTATTGGGAATCGTCCTGACGGCATGGGTGTTTTTGCGTCACAAAGACAACATCAAGCGGATCAAGGCAGGCACGGAACCCAAAATTGGCCAGGAAAAATAGAAAATCTGATATCTATTTGTCTTTTGGTGCGATCAACATCCTGCTCACACGATGGTTAAGTAACACTCGTTTATGGTACCGCGGATCACAGATTCGACCCGTTCATCGCTAATCCACACGAGCACGAACCAATTCTTGCCATCCTTCACCACATATCGAAATTCTTCGCACGTATAGTCTCCCTGCAGGTTGGTCATGGACCTGTAGACATGGCCTAGAATTTCCAACGCTTCGTCCCGCGGCATACCGGGAGTGACTAATTCAGCTCGGCTTAAAAAGATTTCTTCGGCTGTTGGATCCTCTGTCGGGCCATCGGCACTTGATGCCTATTCGCAGCCGAATTGCCCGAAAGAGATATACACCAGTCCGAGTACCAGTTTCATTTTTGCAAAATTCATCTTCATTCTAGTAACTATAATCACCGTATATTCGCGTCAGATCGCCTTCCCAATCGCCGTGGTATCTTTCCAGCAACTCATCTGCGGGCACTTGCCCGGTTTCGATGCTTTCTTTCAGCGCATTCAGGAAATGGGTCTCATCAGGCACCATACCACCTGCGCCGGGGCGGGCGCGGGCTTTTAGTCCTATTTCAGAGAGCGCCACCGCTTCGCGCGCAATATCGAGCATCTTGATGTCTCCAACCTGCGCCTGCAATCCATCCACACTTGCCGCCACGCGCAACGCCTCTCGCGTTTCAGCGTCCCAGCCTTTGACCAGATCCCACGCGCCATCCAGCGCCGACTGATCATACATGAGCCCGGTCCAGAATGCAGGCAATGCACATAGTCGTCGCCACGGGCCGCCATCTGCGCCGCGCATCTCGATGAATTGCTTGATCCGTGCTTCCGGGAACGCCGTTGTCAGGTGGTCTGCCCAATCTGACAAAGTTGGGGTTTCGCCCGGCAACGCCGGCAACTTTCCATTCAAAAAGTCTCGGAAAGACTGACCCAAAGCGTCAATGTAGTTGCCGTCACGATAGACAAAATACATCGGCACATCGAGCGCGTATTGAACCCAACGCTCAAACCCAAAGCCCTCTTCAAAGACAAAGGGCAACATGCCGGTGCGTTGCGCATCCAGATCTCGCCACACCCGAGAGCGCCAAGATTTGTGGCCATTGGGTTTGCCCTCAAAAAACGGAGAGTTTGCGAATAAGGCAACTGCGACCGGCTGCAGGGCCAAGGCCACTCGCAGTTTTTGCACCATGTCCGATTCAGATCCGAAATCGAGGTTGACCTGCACCGTGCAGGTCCGCCGCATCATCGTAGTGCCCATCGTGCCGACACGCTGCATGTAGTCGTTCATCAGCTTGTAGCGGCCTTTGGGCATCAACGGCATCTGATCATGGGTCCAGATCGGGGCGGCCCCAAGACCAATAAAGCCAACACCGACTTCGTCCGCGATATCTTTGACTTCACGCAGGTGGGTGTTCACTTCGTCGCAGGTTTCGTGAATGGTATCCAACGGCCCGCCCGACAGTTCCAATTGACCACCCGGTTCAAGCGAGATGTTGCCGCCGTCTTTCTCCAGCCCGATCAGATGGCCTGCTTCGCGCACTTCTGTCCATTGATGCCGATCACGCAGCCCTTCCAGCATTGCCACAATGGATCGCTTGCCCTCAAACGGCAGCGGCAAAAGCGTGTCTTTGCAGTATCCGAACTTCTCGTGTTCAGTGCCGATGCGCCAGTCACTTTTTGGCTTGCATCCATCCGCCAACAACTGCGCCAGTTGGTCGTGATGTTCGATCGGGCCGCCGCCGGATTGAGGAATGGACATGGGGCAAAACTCCGATCTGAAGATTGTTATAGGCGGCCAGTCGTGCGTCGAAACTGTAGAGGTGTCAATGCAGCCTTGCCGCGACCGGGCGCAACGGGCTGCGTTCCCAGATCACAACTGCATGAGGCGTGCTCCTCCGCAGTTCGCTGAGCATCCGCTCGGTCCGAAGGCCCGGCAAAGTCGCATAAGCATCAAACAGCGCCTCAGCTCCGGCAGCGTTCAAGGGAACGAAAACTGGCGGCTGACCGCGTTGATCCAGCACCCAATGAGGCGGTGTCGACGTTTGATCCAATGTCAACCGCTCAAGATCGGCAATGGCGACCACCCCACCGGACAGAGGGCCAAAATACGTGATTTGGCCCTCGTCGACCTGAACAACCCCGGGGCCGTCCGCGCCTGTACGAAACCGTGCCCTCTGCACCCCAAGGGCTACTAGACCGGCCCCCAACGCCAGTACTGCGTAGCCAACCAAGGACAATATGCCGATCATCCCAACCACCCAATAGAGTCCCAGAGCTATCAAAGCCGCGCCCGCCAGCACCTCTCGCAGCCGCCATAAAACCTTGCGCGCCTCGGATCGAATCAGGCTCATTTCCAATCCCCAAATGCCTGTTGCCACAAGGTCATTGCCGCGACGGCAGCAGTATCAGCCCGCAAAATGCGCGGGCCCAGCGAGACGCTATGCATATAAGATTGCTTCTGCAGCCGCTGGCGCTCAGGTTCAGAAAATCCACCTTCTGGTCCAATTAGAATGGCCCAAGGCGCGCTGCTATGATCCGCAAAAGAACAGGTAAGCCCAGCCTTTGCTTCGTCACAAAACATCACTTGACGGGTCTCATCCCAACTGTCCAGCAGGCGGTTCAAACGCACCATGTCCGCCACCTGTGGAACGTAGGTGCCGCCACATTGCTCTGCCGCCTCTACTGCATGCGCCTGCAACCGGTCGCGCTGAACCCGGCCTGAATTGGTAAAGTCGGTTTGCACGGGGACAATACGGGCGGCCCCCAGTTCAGCGGCCTTCTCCACGATGAAGTCGGTGCGGGTTTTCTTGATCGGTGCAAACAACAACCAGAGGTCAGGCGGCATCTGAAGCGGCCTGGTCTGATGCACCAGCGTCAGGGTGCCGCCACGCTTGCCTGCCTCAGCAACCTCTGCCAGCCATTCGCCATCGCGGCCGTTGAAGACAAGTATCTGCGCACCAACCGCCTGACGCATGACCCCAAAAAGGTAATGCGCCTGTTCCCGGGTCAAAGGAACTGATTGCCCCTGCCCCAGTGGCTGATCTACATAAAGTCTGATTTTCGCAGTCATGGGCAGATACATATGCAAGGCGACGCGCCAACACCAGATGGACAAGTGGCTGATGCGGCAAAAGACAACTGGGTCGATGCTTACGCCCCTGCTGCAACCCGCCCTTATTTGCGCCTAAGCCGGGCTGACCGGCCAATCGGAACGTGGCTTTTGCTGATTCCCTGCTGGTGGGGCCTGACATTGGGGATGCTGTTTGACGGACAAAGTGGCTGGCACGACGCATGGGTCGCTCTTGGCTGCGCAATCGGCGCTTGGCTGATGCGCGGCGCAGGCTGCACATGGAATGACATCACGGATCAAGACTTTGATGGGCAGGTCGAACGCACCAGATCACGCCCGATTCCATCTGGGCAGGTAACAACCAGACAAGCTGTTGTCTGGATGATCGCCCAAGCTCTATTGGCATTTTGCATCCTTCTGACATTCAACACTGTGGCCATTCTGCTTGGCATCCTCGCATTGCTGCCCGTCGCGATTTATCCGTTTGCAAAACGATTCACATGGTGGCCGCAGGTATTTCTGGGCCTTGCATTTAACTGGGGTGCTTTGCTGGCATGGACGGCCCATACCGGATCACTGGACGCTCCTGCGGTGGTTCTCTATCTGGCGGGCATCGCCTGGACGCTGTTTTATGATACAATCTATGCTCATCAGGACACGGAAGATGACGCTCTTATTGGGATAAAATCTACCGCGCGGCTTTTTGGTGAAAATACAGCCCCGTGGCTGCGCCGGTTCCTTATGGCAACGGTCGGGTTGATGGGAATTGCCGTCATTTTTTCTGGACTCGAGAATGCCTCGGTTCTGGCAATGGTCATCGCGCTTGGCGGACCATGGGCGATGGGCTGGCACATGGCCTGGCAATTGCGGGGGCTCGACATTAACGACAGCGCCAAGTTACTGCAGCTGTTTCGGGCCAATCGGGATACAGGCATGATCCCGCTGATCTTTTTCTGCGCAGCACTTTTGACCTGATTGAATACACCGCACCATCGGCGTATCAAACCACGAAACAACGAAACCAGGCTGTCCGCTAATGCGTCTATCCGCACTATTAATCATTGTAGCCACCTTTTTGGCGGCCGCCGCAGCAAGTTTTGTAGCGGCAAGTTTTTCTGTCACCTTGATCGAAGATAATTCAGAGATTGGCGTGCGCAGTGCATTGGATGCCAATGAAATGCCGTGGGCCGAAGTGCAGGCTGACGGGTTGCAGGTTACCATGTCAGGCACTGCCCCGACCGAAGCCCTCCGCTTTAAGGCGCTGAGCACTGCCGGCAGTATCGTCGACGCCGCGCGCGTGATCGATGAACTGGAGGTAGAAGCAACGGCAGACCTTGCGCCGCCCCGCTTTTCTGCTGAAATATTGCGTAATGACGTCGGCATTTCTCTTATCGGGCTCATACCGGCGGACACCGATCGGGTGGAATTGATCAACCAGTTTCGGGCGCTGGCTAGTTCCGGAAATGTAAGCGACTTTCTCGAAACGGCAGCTTATCCGGTGCCTGACGGATGGGCGGAAGCGCTGGAATTTGCACTACTGGCGCTTGACGAATTGCCCCGCTCAAAAGTGTCGGTAACTGCCGGGCGCGTTTCGATTACCGCCATCTCTGACAGCCCAACACAAAAGCGGCGACTTGAATCCAAACTGGCCCGGGCAGCGCCGCCGGGGCTGCAATTGGCCATGAATATTTCTGCGCCGCGCCCGGTGATCACGCCGTTCACACTGCGTTTTGTGTTGGACAGCGACGGCGCCCGGTTCGATGCCTGTTCTGCCGATACCGAGGCCTCGAGCAACCAGATTTTGACCGCTGCGCGCAAGGCTGGTCTGCCGGATAAAGCGGCCTGCGTGATTGGCATGGGCGTGCCGTCACCGAACTGGGCGACCGCTGCCGAACTGGCCATTGCATCCGTTGCCGAGTTGGGCGCCGGGTCGGTGACCTTTTCCGATGCGGATATCACTCTGATTGCGGCTGAGGCTACAGATCAAAAGGTTTTTGATAAGGTCGTTGGAGAATTGGAAACATCACTGCCAGATGTCTTTGCCCTGCACGCCGTGTTGCCGGTTCCTGTTACCGGCCAAAACCAAGGTCCGCCGGAATTTGTTGCAACATTAAGTCCCGAGGGGCTCGTTCAATTGCGCGGGCGGTTGAATGATGAAAACCTGCGCGATGTCGCCGACAGTTACGCAAAATCCCGATTTGGATCCGCCAATGTCTATACCGCGGCCCGCATCGTACCGGACCTGCCACCAAACTGGCCCGTGCGCATTCTGACCGGTCTGAAAGCGCTGTCGATGTTGAACAACGGGGTGGTGGTGGTTACGCCCGATTCCGTAAGCATCAAGGGCAATAGTGGCAGTCATGCCGCAAATGCCAATATCGCTAGTCTGCTGGCCGAAGAACTGGGAGCGTCCGAGGATTTCACAATCAATGTGACCTATCTGGAAAAGCTTGATCCCCTCGCCAACATCCCTACTCCAGAAGAATGTGAGGCGGAAATCGGCGCCATTATCACTTCCAATAAGATTGAATTCGAACCAAGTTCCGCAAATATTGACGCCAGCGCGTCCGGAACGATGGACGATATCGCTGAGATTCTCAAGCACTGCGGCGGTATCCGGTTGGAAATTCAGGGCCATACGGATAGTCAGGGCCGTGAGCAAATGAACGAGGAACTTAGCCAAGCACGGGCACAATCAGTCCTGAATGAATTGCGGGCCCGGCGCGTATTAACCTCAGCCTTTGTTGCAAAAGGCTATGGCGAAACACTTCCGATTGCTGATAATGACTCCGAAGATGGCCGCGAAACCAATAGACGTATTGAATTCAAGCTGATCCGGCCTA
>CBDTVL010000150.1:0-9544 GCA_965363755.1 uncultured Sulfitobacter sp. | reverse complement strand
CTTTTGATGAGCGATATTGAAACCATTAAGGTCTATGATACGCGTGCGGTCGAATATGCCCAAATGACCGATGTGGAAAACGCCGCCGATCCCGGGCTGGAAGCATTCATTGCGGTCTTACCAGAAACTGGGCGGGTCCTTGATGTCGGCTGTGGCCCCGGAATGGCCGCGGCGCGTATGGCTCAGGCCGGCCTCAGGGTTGATGCGACTGATGCGTCCTCTGAGATGGCTTCGATGGCCGGAAATGCCAAAGGTGTAACAGCCTGGCAGGCAACATTTGACGAGATTTCTGGTGACGCAATCTACGACGGTATCTGGGCCAATTTCTCTCTTCTGCATGCACCGCGCTCTGACATGCCACGACATCTGGCAGCTTTGCGGACTGCCCTCAAACCGGGCGGCCAGTTTCATATCGGCATGAAGCTGGGCACTGGCCAGGCCCGGGACGGCATAGGGCGGCTTTACACATATTATACCGAACAGGAATTGACCGACCTGCTGACTGACACTGGGTTCATTGTGACTGATGCCGTGCCAGGGCGCGGATTGGGGCTGGACGGCACAATGGCAGATTGGGTATCGCTGGCTGCTCATGGCTAAGCTGATTGCATATACAGACGGTGCCTGTTCCGGCAATCCCGGCCCCGGCGGTTGGGGTGCACTGCTGCGTGCGATGGACGGAGACCGGGTCGTCAAAGAACGCAAGCTCAGCGGTGGTGAGGCTGAGACCACCAACAACCGCATGGAACTACTGGCGGCGATCCACACACTTGAAACGCTGGCACGGCCGACCGAAATCACCATTGTGACCGATAGCCAATACGTCAAAAACGGCGTGACCAGCTGGATCCATGGCTGGAAAAAAAACGGCTGGAAGACTGCTGCCAGAAAACCGGTGAAAAACGCCGAACTCTGGCAACGTCTGGACGAAGCTCAGGCCCAACACAGCGTCATATGGGAATGGGTCAAAGGCCACGCTGGCCATCCTGAAAACGAGCGCGCCGACGCATTGGCTCGGGCTGGCATGGTCCCTTTCAAGCCAAGAGACAAAGCCGCCAAAACCTGACCTTGCTCAGATCTCTTGGTGATGGATCCGATCATCATCTTTGGATTGACCCTTGCGTTAGTCTTCTATCACGCAAAATAGCCAATGATTTGCGCGTCGCAAACATTGGCGTTCGGTACTATTTCTTGAAGTATGTCTGCCAGATCCAGATTAGCAAAAGCGCCCCAAGGACCGCGCCTACAAAACCGGCCATAAACCCCATTACCGTAGCCAAAGCGCGCAAGATCAGGCCACCGATCAGAGCCCCCGCCATGCCGACGACAACTGTCGTCACAATATCGGCCTCGACCCTCATTAATCGTGTTGCCAGAAATCCGGCAGCCGCGCCGATAATGATCAGCCCCACTATGAACATCTCATTTCCTCCAATGTGTCGGCACGATGATCAGGGCGCCAATTGACGACGCAATCGCATTCAGGCCGGGACTGGAAAAGCCAAATCCAAACATCAGCCGCACAAAATAGAACAGGAACGCGCCGCCGATGCAGATGATGATCGATTGCAGGATTCCGTTATGCGTAAAGCTCGATTTTTCCGACAGATAGCCAACAATCCCGGCAATCACGACCGTGCCCATCATGGTGAAAAACATATCCGGTCTCCTAAAGAAGGGTGCCCTTTGGAATGGGCCACCCTCGCAATACTTCATCTGTATTCTGCGCTGCCTTGCCGGCGCGTTGCAAGCGGGTCAACTGAACCGCACCGGTGCCACACGCAACGCTCAGCGCATCATCCAGCACCTCTCCGGGTGTGCCTGCGCCTTCTCTCAGACGCGACGCCAGAAGTTTCACACGCTCGCCCCTAATTTTGTACCAGGCACCCGGAAACGGTGAAAGGCCGCGGATGAGGCGATCCACCTCTGGTGCGGGCCGCGACCAGTCCACATGTGCCTCAGCCTTGTCGATCTTGGCCGCATAACTCACACCGACCTCAGGCTGGGGTTCTGGCACCAGTGCGTCCAGTTGCTCCAGCGCCTGGAGAGCCAAGGCCGCCCCCATGGGCGACAGCCTGTCATGCAGGCCCCCTGTCATCTCTTCAACGCCAATATCTGTTACTTCGCGCAACAATACCGGCCCTGTATCCAACCCTGCTTCCATCTGCATGATACAGATGCCGGTCTGCGCATCTCCTGCCATGATCGCCCGGTGGATCGGCGCCGCGCCACGCCAGCGCGGCAACAGCGAGGCGTGGATGTTGAGGCAGCCGTGCAGCGGTGCATCCAGTATGACCTGAGGCAAAATCAGCCCATAAGCCACAACCACGGCGACCTCGGCGCTTAACGCCGCAAATTCAGCCTGAGCCCCAAGGTCTTTCAGCGACACAGGATGGCGCACGACAAGTCCGAGCGCCTCAGCACGCGCCTGCACCGGGCTGGGCCGACCCTTTTTGCCTCGACCCGCAGGGCGGGGAGGTTGGCAATAAACGGCAACGATCTGATGCCCGGCGTCTACAAGACCATCCAGAACCGGGACTGAAAACTCTGGAGTTCCCATGAAGATAACGCGCATCGCGACCTCTCAAACGTTTTGCAAAGCTGAGCCAGCCCAACTTTGCCATATCAGATCATTGCGCCTTGCGTGCTTTGCGCAGCAGCATATCCCGTTTCACTTTCGACAGATGGTCAAAGTACATCCTGCCATTCAGATGGTCGATCTGATGCTGCACGGACGTCGCCCAAAGGCCTACAAAATCTTTCCGGTCCACCACGCCATTGTGATCCAGATATCGCACCGTCACGGCGCGTGGACGTTTGATGCTAGCTGAAACACCTTTCAGGTTCGGGCTTGCCTCCTCATGAGGGCGCAACTCAATCGAGGCATGCAATATCTCCGGATTCGCCATCCGAACCGCCTGACCGCGTTTGTCTGACGCATCCACCACGGCCAGCCGCAGCATCACCCCTATCTGTGGTGCAGCAAGGCCAACGCCGGGCATGGCTTCCATTGTATCAATCATGTCTTGCCAGATCGCTCGAATGTCGTCGGTAATCTTCGGCACAGGTTCGCCAGAGGCACGTAGTCGTTTGTCCGGCCACGGAATACAGCGACATGCGGTCATGCGCGTATCATCTTGTACTCGGCTTCAACCGTGGCGCGGGTCTCTGTATCCAGATGATCAAGCGTTACAACCCCGTCGAGATGGTCGAGTTCATGTTGAACACAGACAGATCCAAATCCTGAGAACCCCTGAACCACCCGCGCACCTTGCAGCGATGTCCACATCATCTGCACCGTCGTTGGTCGACGCACCTCTGTAGTCACGCCGGGAATCGACAAACAGCCTTCGGTGCTTACAGCGCTCTCTTCTCCTACTTCCTGCAACATCGGATTGATCAAGACCAACGGATCCGACCTGCCTTCTTTCCAACCAATATCCATCACGAACATTCGACACAGTGCGCCGACCTGCGGCGCGGCCAGACCGCGCCCTTTGGCCGCGTACATCGTTTCTAGCATATCTGCGGCGAGCATCTGCACCATCGCCAATTCTGCCACCGGACTGCAGGTTTGGGTCAGGCGTTCGTCGGGCCATGCCAGAATGGAAAGAACCGCCATCCGTTCAGGTCCGCGCCATTTCGCGTTTAATCTTCTGCATCCGGCGCGTGATCATCTGACGCTTCAGCGGCTTAAGATAGTCGATGAACAACTTACCTTCGAGATGGTCAATTTCGTGTTGTACACAGGTGGCCCAAAGCCCATCAAACCCGTCTTGCTGCGCGTTTCCATCCCGGTCGAGCCACGCCACCTGTACCTCAGATGGGCGGGTGACATCTGCATATTGCTCTGGAATTGACAAACAGCCTTCTTCATAGGTGTTCTGCTCATCCGATGCCGAGATTACATGCGGGTTGAACATAATCATTGGCTTGGGCGCCACGCCATCAGCTTTCTCACAATCAAGCACGATGAGACGGCGCAAGACCCCAACCTGCGGCGCGGCAAGACCAATGCCCGGCGCCTTATACATCGTCTCAAGCATATCATCCGCCAGCACCCGCAATTCATCGCTGATATCTGCGACGGGATCACACAGCTTCTTAAGGCGCGGGTCGGGATGAAGAATAATATTGCGTTTCATGACCCTGATTTAAGACACCACAGCGGGCTTCGCAACGCCTCTTGCGTCCGGCGCATTTGCAGCTAGCTTGCAGCTAACATTCTCAGGAGACTCCCACATGGATTTTGACACCCTTATCGAACGGCGCGGTACAAATAGCACCAAGTGGGATATGATGGAAAAGCTGTATGGCGTGTCTCCAAAAGACGGACTGGCCATGTGGACCGCAGATTCCGATTATGCCACTGCACCTTGTGTGATTGATGCTGTGCATCAAGCCGCCGACCACGGGGTTTTTGGCTATGTCTGGGAATATCCAAAATATTTCGAGGCGATCCAGTGGTGGATGAAGACCCGGCACAGCTGGGAGATTGATCAGGACTGGATACTGACGTCACAGGGTCTGGGCAATGCAATCGCCTTGTGTCTTGACGTCTGGAGCGAACCCGGCGACGGCGCTGTCATTTTTTCCCCGGTCTATCATGAGTTTGCTCTGAAGATTAAGAAGACCGGCCGCCAAGTGGTCGAATGCCCGCTGGTGCGCGAGGGCGACACCTACGTCCTGGATCTGGATGACGCCCAAAGCCGGCTGACTGGGTCTGAAAAACTGCTGATCTGGTGTTCGCCGCAAAATCCGTCTGGCCGGATCTGGACTCCAGAGGAACTGCGCGCTGTAGCCGATTTTGCCGAACGCAATGATCTGGTACTGGTATGCGACGAGATTCATCATGACCTGATCTTTCCCGGTCACCACTTTGTGCCCATGGACATCGCGGCGCCTGATATTCGCAGCAGGGCTGTATTTCTAACGGCCGCATCGAAAACCTTCAACGTTGCCGGGCAGCGTACCGGCAACATGATCATCCCGGATCCGGAGCGACGCGCCTCCATGCAGAATCGCTTAAATACGCTCGATTACAGTGCCAGTTCATTGGGGCTCAGGATAATCGAGGCTGCTTATTCACCCGAAGGTGCCGAATGGGTCGATGCTCAGATCACCCATCTCAATCGCAACCGCCAACTGTTTGACAAGGCGGTCAATGCGATACCCGGCCTTTGGTCAATGCCGCTTCAGAGCACCTATCTGGCATGGGTTGATTTCTCGGGCACCGGCATGACCCCCGACGAGGTCGCCACGCGCATCCGTGACGATGCAAAAATCGCAGTTTCCGCAGGACCGAGTTTTGGCGTAGGAGGCGAATTATTCCAACGGTTTAACCTCGCCACCCAAGGTGCACGGGTCGAAGACGCCTGTGCGCGCCTGACGCGGGCGTTTTCAGACCTGCAATAATCAACCCTGCGGCAACATAGCCACCGGCGAATCTGGCGCGCGAAAAAAATCGAGCGGGGCTTTATCCGCGGCCGCAGTGCTGCGCTTGAATTCAAAGATCAACTCACCGTTCTCTTCTTCAAGTGCTATGATCAGACACTGATAAAGATGGTACGTTCCGTCATAAAGATCGACCAGACCGCGCAAATGCGGTGCGCCATCAGCTTCGAGGGCAAACCCCGTGCTCCATAGGCGTAGTACCGGATAGATCTGACCATCTACGTCCAAACGCAATCGGCTGGACTTTTTCAGGGCGGCCAACCGGGCGGCATCGAGCCCAGCCTGAACTTCTTTTGGTAAAAACGTTGTCACGACTCGTACTCCCTTGAACGCCTGTCAGCTTGGCAGTACGGCTATGAAAATCAAGTAAAAATTTGAGGACACAAATGCACGTCTTCGAAACACCGCGCATTTGTGCACGTCCGCAGGCCAACTGCGCGCCCAAAGGCATAGGCAAGCTGATGTCAGCCGACTACATCTGTCCCATGACTGCGCAAGGAGAGAACTGATGGGTCTTTTGGTTGACGGCGAATGGCACGATACGTGGTACGAAACCAAATCAACAGGCGGGTCGTTTGAACGCGCGGCAGCAAAGTTTCGCAACTGGATAACCGCAGACGGCAGTGCCGGGCCGTCCGGAGCAGGCGGGTTTCCCGCTGCCAGTGGGCGCTATCATCTTTATGTCAGCTATGCCTGCCCGTGGGCGCATCGCACGCTGATCTTTTTGAACCTCAAGGGTCTCGACGACCATATCACCGTTTCTGTGGTTCATCCGGATATGCTGACGGATGGCTGGACTTTTGAGCAGGATGACCAGGGCGCCACGGGTGACACGCTCTACAATCTGGGCTTTGCGCACAATCTTTATACCAAGGCCGATCCAAATTTCTCTGGCCGCGTGACGGTTCCAATCCTGTGGGACAAAGAGCGAGAAACCATCGTCTCAAACGAAAGCTCCGAGATCATCCGAATGTTCAACAGCGCCTTCGACGGGTTGACGGGAAACAGTGATGACTACTGGCCCGGCCCAATGCGTGACGCCATCGCTCCCGTCAACGACCGCATCTACGACACGCTTAACAACGGCGTCTACAAATGTGGATTTGCCACCAGTCAGGCCGCCTACGACGCTGCCATCAAACCTTTGTTCGATACCCTCGACTGGCTGGAAGAACGCTTAGCCCAAAACCGATATCTTATGGGTGATCAAGTCACTGAAGCAGACTGGCGCCTGTTCACAACGCTTATTCGTTTCGATCCGGTTTATCATCTGCATTTCAAATGCAACCGTCAGCGCATCATCGATTACCCGAACCTTTGGGGCTATGTGCGCGAACTCTACCAATGGCCGGGCGTCGAGGCGACCGTCAACCTGCCCCACATCGTGCGCCACTATCACTACAGCCACGACAGCATTAACCCATACCGGATCATTCCAATCAATCCGGTGCTGGACTTCGCCGCCCCGCACGGGCGCGGACAGATTTCGACTGACAAATAGGCATCACACCAGAATTTGAGGCCTCAGCGCGCGCTTGCGTAGTGCTCGACCATGGCTGCAAGATCTTCCGGCGGCGTACTGCTTTGAACGTAAGCACAGGCGTTGGGGCTATGCGCAAATATCGACCCGTCCGAAAAGAAGCTGGTGTTTGTCACAAAAATCACCTGCGCGTCCGGACGCCGGTAGCTGGCAAAATCGGCCACAGCCAAGGCACTGCCTTGCCGCAAGACAAGATCGAGAACGATAATATCAAAATCCTCAGAATAAAGTTTCGCAATCGCGCCCTCCTGGCTTGAGGCCAGCGATACCTCTGCGCCAAGTCGTTCCAAGTGGCGCTGCCACAGCAGCCCCAATTCCGATTGGCTTTCTACAATCAATACGTTCATCTACCCCCCCAAGGGCTACCGGACACAATAATGCAAGGATCGGACCATAACCGGTGTGAATTCATTATCCTAACAATTGGTTAACAAAATCAGTGCACTTGTTCGTATCGGCGTTGTTTACGTTCACGTAAGCGTGAATCTGCCACAATACCCACTGACCGTAGTAGATTTTTCACTCATCGCTAAATGAAACACCGCAGCTTAGTCGCTCCGAAGTTACACCTTACAAGATCGGGGTTGATATCACCGCCGGTTTTCGGATTGAAGGGGGCTATGGATACATCGCTCGTTCTCTGTTTGGCCTTGCTGCTTGACGCCATATTAGGCGAACCCAAATTGCTTTGGGATCGGGTCCCGCACCCGGCCATACTGATCGGTCGCGGCATAAAATGGTGCGACGCCCTTCTCAACTCAGGATCCAACCGCAAAGTCAAAGGGCTGATCACAATTATCGGCCTTTCGGTCGCAGCGCTGGCACTTGGATGGATGCTCAGTTGGTTCGGCCCGTTGATTGAAATTGCTGTGACCGCCATACTCCTGGCTCAGCGCTCGTTAGTTGATCACGTGCGTGCCGTCAGCGATGGCTTGCGGGTGTCGCTGGGTGACGCGCGACGTCTGGTTGCCCGGATCGTCAGCCGCGATACGCGTGGCATGGATGAAAGCGCCGTCGCCCGGTCCGCCATAGAAAGCGCTGCTGAAAACATGTCAGACGGGCTGATGGCTCCTGCCTTCTGGTTCCTGGTCGGCGGATTACCCTGTCTAATCCTGTATAAGGTGATCAACACCGCTGACAGCATGATTGGCTATCGCACTCCCCGCCATGAGGATTATGGCTGGGCCGCCGCGCGGTTTGATGACTTCTTGAACCTGATCCCGGCCCGCCTGACCGCTGTCCTAATTGCCCTTCCTGCAGGTCAGCTGAGCCAATGGAGCAGTATTGCAGCGGACGCACGGCTTCATCGCTCGCCAAATGCCGGCTGGCCTGAGGCCGCAATGGCCCGAGCATTAAACATCGCGCTTTCCGGTCCGCGCTCGTATGGCGGGACATTGACCGACTTTGCCTATGTGCACGCCGACGGTCGCAAGCAACTGAGCGCAAATGACATTGATGCCGCCGTGACTAAGCTATGGCAGGCCTGGGGTCTGGTTCTGGCTCTCTGCTTTATGATTGCTCTTTTCTGACGGCTCCGGATAGGGTGCACCCCATTGCAGCTGCAACGGATTTCAACATGCGCATTTTGTCGAGCCTCTCGGCCCTCATTCTCGCCACAACACCGGTTTTGGCTCAAGATCAGTGCGGCGGTAAATTTTCTGATTTCATTGCGGAATTAAGGTCCGAAGCTATAGCGGATGGGCACAGGCCCGCCTCCGTTGACAGCTTTTTTTCTCATGCGCGGCAAGACCCTTCCGTCGTCAAGGCGGATCGTTCACAAGGCGTGTTCCAACGTCCCTTTGTCGACTTTTCTCGCCATCTCATCAGTCAGAATCGGATCGATCGCGGGCGCGCCAACGCCCAGAAATACGACAAAGTGTTTGATCAGATAGAGGCAGAATACGGCGTTTCCCGAGGGGTACTCCTCGCCTTTTGGGCGTTCGAGACCGACTATGGCGCGGTGCAAGGCGACTTTAACACGCTGAATGCGTTGGTGACTCTGGCGCATGATTGCCGCCGCCCAGAGTTGTTTCGCCCACAGATTTTCGCTGCCCTTGAGTTGTTTGAGAGTGACAATTTCAGCCCGACAATGACCACCGGTGCGTGGGCTGGCGAAATTGGCATGGTCCAGATGCTGCCGCGCGATATTATCGAGAATGGCGTTGATGGCGACGGAGACGGGCGCGTCTCCCTCAAGACTTCAGCGCCGGATGCTTTGCTGTCAGGCGCAAAAATGCTGCAGAGTCTGGGCTGGCAGCCCGGCGCGCCGTGGCTCAAGGAGGTGACAATTCCTCCCACGCTCGATTTGGCGCAAACTGGACTTGATCATTCAAAATCCGTGACTGAATGGGCTGCATTGGGCGTATCTCTGCGCGATGGTTCATTCGCGGTCGACGCAATGCAGGCGTCGGTTCTGCTGCCTCAGGGTCGGGGCGGGCCTGCGTTTCTCGCCTTCCCAAATTTTCGGGTTTACTTTGAGTGGAATCAAAGCTTTGTCTACGTTCTCACGGCCGCATATTTCGCGAACAGACTAGAAGGCGCGGACCGCTA
>CBDTVL010000149.1:0-9628 GCA_965363755.1 uncultured Sulfitobacter sp. | reverse complement strand
GGCACGTGGACGCCTGATCAGGTTGCGTCGGTGCTTTCTGTTTCGCTCCGTTCGGTGTACGGTTCGCGTTGTGGCCGGCCGATGACATCTTTCAACTCGTCGAGTTCAATGAAGTTATCTGCCTGACGTCGCAAATCGTCCGAGATCATGGGGGGTTGACTGCGAATGGTTGAAACCACTGAAACGCGCACACCTTTTCGTTGCAGGCTTTCGACCAGGGGCCTAAAATCGCCATCGCCTGAAAACAGAACGATATGGTCGACATGTGGCGCCAGTTCCATCGCATCGACGGCCAGTTCGATGTCCATGTTGCCTTTGACCTTACGACGCCCCATGCTGTCGGTGTATTCTTTGGCTGGCTTCGTCACCATCGAGAAACCGTTGTAATGTAGCCAGTCGACCAACGGGCGAATGGGGGAGTATTCATCATTCTCGAGCAGAGCTGTGTAATAAAAAGCCCGGAGCAACTTGCCACGCCGCATAAATTCCTGGCGCAACAGCTTGTAGTCGATATCAAAGCCGAGCGATTTTGCTGCAGCATAAAGATTCGAGCCATCGATGAACAGCGCAAGCCGTTCGTCTTTGTAAAACATGAATTGTCCCTTCGGTAATCCGTTTCGCTAGGATATTAGTCAGTAAATACTTAAAATTGGCGAAACGTCTTTTTCGAATGTAGGTTTTTTTCCAGATGTCGCAAGTCCGAAATGCCTTTAAGTTAACCAAGTGGCCGCTGGCAATGGGTGACCTAACGTTAATCGCGCTTGGTGGAAACATGCCGTCCGAGGTTGGTGCCCCCGCACAAACCATCGCAGCTGCGACGCAACAATTCAGAAATTTTGGCCTGCGTTTAAAGGCGCTAAGCTCGTTTTATGCAACGCCTTGTTTTCCGCTAGGGGCCGGACCTGACTACGTAAATGCAGCTGCTGTCATAGCCACCGAGTTGGACGCGCCGGGTATTTTGGATGCGTTGCACCATATTGAGACCAAGTTTGGTCGTGCCCGCGCGCAACGCTGGGGGCGAAGGACATTGGATCTGGACCTGATTGCATTGGGTGATCACGTTTTGCCCGACCGGGCAACGCAAGGTCATTGGCGAGCTCTCCCTGTTAGTGAACAGACCCAGACAACGCCCGAGAAGTTGATCCTCCCACATCCACGTCTTCAAGACCGTGGATTCGTTCTGGCCCCACTGGCTGACATTGCGCCAGACTGGGTCCATCCCATTCTGAACCGCAGCGTCAGGCAGATGCTGGCCGACTTGCCCAATGCCGCCAAAGCAGAGGTCAAAAGACTATGATCGACTGACAGCAATAACGCTTGTCAAGCGGGCAAAAGCCGCTTAGGTACGCGTCTTCTGACTGATTTTTGAGACACTGGAGCGCCCATGGCCCGCGTAACTGTAGAAGACTGCGTCGACAAGGTTCCGAATCGTTTTGAGCTGGTCATGTTGGCTGCCCATCGAGCCCGCGAGATTTCGGCTGGTTCGGCGCCAACTGTCGATCGTGACAATGACAAAAACCCGGTTGTTTCGCTGCGCGAGATTGCAGACGAAACCCAAAGCGCCGCTGATCTGCGCGAGCGTCTGATTGAAAGCAACCAGACCCAGATCGAGGTCGACGAGCCCGAGGAAGACGCAATGGCGTTGCTAATGGGCGCCGAGGTTGACAAGCCTGCAGAGGACGACATGTCCGAAGAAAAGCTGCTGCGCGCCCTTATGGAAGCGCAAGGGCAGGGCTAAGCCTGCCAGATGTAGAGCGCGGACCGGATGATAGCACCAGATGACCTGATTGCCCTGGTCCGCACCTACAACCCCAAGACAAACGACACATTGATCCGGGCCGCCTATGACTACGGCCAAGAGATGCACGAGGGACAGTTTCGTCACTCTGGTGAGCCGTATTTCAGCCATCCGGTCGCGGTTGCCGCCATTCTGACAGAGCAACGGCTTGATGATGCAACCATCATCACTGCCCTGCTGCATGATACGATCGAGGACACGCAGGCGTCTTACTCCGAGGTAGCAAGTCTTTTTGGCGATGAGGTGGCGGTGCTGGTTGATGGTGTAACCAAACTGACCAACCTCCAGCTTTCAAGCACCGAAACCAAACAGGCAGAAAATTTCCGCAAACTGTTTTTCGCTATGTCCAAGGACCTGAGGGTGATTCTGGTCAAGCTGGCCGACCGCCTACACAATATGCGCACAATAAAATCCATGCGCCCCGAAAAACAGATCCAAAAAGCGCGCGAGACCATGGATATTTACGCCCCCCTGGCCGGTCGCATGGGGATGCAATGGATGCGTGATGAACTGGAAGATCTGGCCTTTCGGGTGCTCAACCCCGAGGGACGCGCCAGTATTATTCGCCGGTTCATCACTCTGCAACGCGAAACCGGGGACGTGATTCACCGTATTACCGGGGACATGCGCTCGGAACTCCAAAAAGCGGATGTGGTTGCAGAGGTTTACGGCCGGGCAAAGAAACCCTTTTCAATCTGGCGCAAAATGCAGGAAAAGGAACAAGGGTTTTCCCGCTTATCCGACATCTATGGATTTCGAGTCATCACGGCCCGTGAAGAAGACTGCTATCGTGCTCTGGGCACGATTCATCAGCGATGGCGGGCTGTCCCGGGGCGGTTCAAGGATTATATCAGCCAGCCTAAGACCAACGGGTATCGGTCAATCCACACAACAGTGTCGGGGCGCGACGGAAAACGAGTAGAGGTCCAGATCCGCACGGGCCTGATGCACGATGTCGCGGAAACTGGGGTTGCTGCGCATTGGTCCTATCGGGATGGCGTGCGATCAAACAACCCATTTGCCGTAGACCCCGCCAAATGGATTTCATCCCTCACGGAACATTTCGACGCTGAGGATGATCATGAAGATTTCCTCGAGGCTGTTAAGCTAGAGATGTATTCGGATCAGGTGTTCTGTTTCACCCCCAAGGGCGATGTGATCAAGCTGCCGCGGGGGGCGACACCAATAGATTATGCCTATGCCATTCACACCCGTATCGGTAGCGCCTGCGTCGGGGCCAAAGTGGACGGGCTTCGCGTCCCCCT
This sequence comes from uncultured Sulfitobacter sp., assembly GCA_965363755.1. Taxonomy (GTDB): domain Bacteria; phylum Pseudomonadota; class Alphaproteobacteria; order Rhodobacterales; family Rhodobacteraceae; genus JL08. The sequence goes on along the minus strand of CBDTVL010000149.1, from coordinate 6,565 downwards.
CTGGACGCGGCTAAAAAATGGCCAATCGGTAGAGATTATTACTGCAGAAGGGCAGGTGCCGCAGGGCACCTGGCTGGAGATTGCGACGACGGGCAAAGCAAAGTCCGCGATCCGGCGGGCATTGCGAGAGGTGGACCGCGACAGGTTCATCAAGCTCGGACAGGAACTTGCCCGTTCGGCTTTTGTAACGGTCGGAAAAAGAGCAACCGACAAAGCCCTGCTAACGGCAGCCCGGCATTTGAGACTGGAAGACCGCGAAACGCTTTTGGCACAGTTGGGCAGCGGAGAACTAAGCGGCCGCCGCGTGGTTCAGGCCGTTTACCCGGACCTGGTGCCCGTTGAAGGCGATCATATTGACGAACAAAGCGCCGTAATTGGTCTTGAAACCGGTCAGGAATTTGAACGCGCGCCGTGCTGTCTGCCGTTGCCGGGTGAGCGTATCGTCGGCATCTCGTTTCGTGGCAAAGGTGTCATGATCCACGCGATCGACTGCAAGCGGCTGACTGAATATGAAGACCAGCCAGATAGATGGTTGGATCTGCATTGGCGCAAAGGCAGCCATGCGCCGATCTATACCGCCACACTGGATTTGACGATCAGCAACGACGCTGGCGTCCTTGGCCGGATTTGCACATTGATTGGAGAGCAGAAAGCCAATATCTCCAATCTGGAATTTCTTGACCGAAAGCCTGACTTTTATCGTTTGCTGATCTATTTGCAGTTACGGGATGTGGAACATCTGCACTCCGCTATGCTGTCACTAGAAGCGGAAAGCCATGTGGCGGCGATAGAACGGTTTCGGGACCCTGCTGCGGCCCAAGTCGCTGTTGAATACGACCGGTAACAAGGACACCTTTTTGGTTTTCAAGCGTCGCGATAAAAAAGGCTGGCTGCGCTGGTCTGGTGATCTGCTTTATCCCAAGGGGGGATGGAGCAGGGCCTTTCACTATGTCAAACACCGGGTCCATCGCCTGCCCGATTCGCCCGAGCGCATTGCGCGCGGTATTTGGGCGGGCGTATTTACCACTTTTACCCCTTTTTATGGCGTTCATTTTGTCGTGGCCGCGATACTTTCAAGAGTCATGCAGGGCAATTTATTGGCCGCATTGATGGCGACCTTCTTTGGCAACCCCCTGACGTACGTGCCCATTGGTCTTGTGTCACTGAAGATGGGGCATTGGATGATGGGCGCCGAACTTAGCGAAACTGAGCACCGTTCGTTTGGTGGCAAATTTGTCGATGCAGGCAGCGACCTGAAAGACAATTTGATGGCCATGTTCACGGGCCGGGAGATGGACTGGGCAGGATTGGCGGCTTTCTATCAGGAGATTTTCTTTCCTTATCTCATTGGTGGCATCGTGCCGGGGATTCTGACGGCGACTGTGTGTTATTACCTTAGTGTGCCGCTTATTCGGGCCTATCAGCACCGCCGCAAAGGTCGCATCAAAGCCAAGTTTGACGCGATCAGGAAAAAAGCCGCAGCCAAGGCTGACGCCAAGCGTAAAGCGGATTAGGTTCAGTCGACTCCAGCAAAGAAAGGGCCGCAGAATGCAGCCGGTAGGACAATTGCGACTTGGTGTGAACATAGACCACGTAGCCACGGTGCGGAATGCGCGCGGTGGCAAGTATCCCGACCCGTTGCGCGCAGCACAGATTGCGCAAGAGTCCGGTGCGGATGGCATCACCGCTCATCTGCGCGAAGACAGACGTCACATTTCGGATGCAGACATCGAAGGCCTGATGGACGTGCTGACGGTTCCGCTGAACTTTGAGATGGCGGCCACGCCTGAGATGCAACAGATTGCCTTGCGCCACAAACCGCATGCCGTCTGCATTGTTCCGGAAAAACGCGAAGAACGCACCACCGAGGGCGGGTTAGAAGTCGCGCGTGAGGAAAACCATCTTGCCCACTATATCGCGCCACTGCGCGAGGCCGGTTGCCGCGTATCCATATTTATTGCCGCGGATCAGCGCCAAATCGAGGCCGCGCACAGGATCGGGGCGCAGGTGATCGAATTGCACACCGGTGCCTACTGCGATTCTTATGCCGAGAGTGACTTCAAAACATGCCAATCTGAACTGAAGAAACTGGCAGAGATGTCCACTTTTGCGCACGCGCTGGGTTTGGAGGTGCATGCGGGGCATGGGCTGACCTATGAGACGGTCGCGCCGGTCGCGGCGTTCCCTGAAGTGCTGGAGTTGAACATCGGCCACTTCCTAATCGGCGAAGCGATTTTTCGCGGCCTGCAACCCGCCATCGCCGAAATGCGGCGGTTGATGGATGAGGCGCGGGCGTGATTCGGCATTGCGTGATGCTGCGCCTGCGTGATGATCACGATCCGGTGGCATTGAGAGACGTTATCGCGAACTTGCAGCGACTGACGGATCAGTTGGATAATTGCGACGGGTTTTGCGCGGGTCCCAATCGTGACTACGAGGGTAAATCTCCCGGTTATCGGTTTGGATTCACCGTGGACTTCGCATCACCTGAAGCGCTGTCAGTTTACGCCCAAGACCCGCGACATCAGGCTCTGGGTTCGCAGTTGGTGTCTTTGTGCACTGGCGGCGCCGATGGGATTGCGGTTTATGACCTTGAGATTGCGGAACAGGGCGCGCGATGATCCTCGGAATCGGCACTGATCTCGCGAATATCGAGCGTATCCAAGCCACACTTGATCGATTTGGCGACCGGTTCCGGAACCGAGTGTTCACCGATATCGAACAACGCAAAGCAGAGCGGCGCAAGGATACCGCCGGGACCTATGCCAAACGCTGGGCCGCAAAAGAGGCTTGCTCTAAGGCGCTGGGGACGGGCTTGCGCATGGGCATTGCGTGGAAAGACATGGCGGTGAGCAACATGGAGACAGGTCAGCCGAAAATGACCGTGACTGGTTGGGCAGCAGAGCGTCTGTCTGCGATGACCCCGCCGGGCCACGAGGCGGTTATTCACGTCACCCTCACTGATGATCACCCTTGGGCACAGGCCTTTGTATTGATCGAGGCACGTCCCTTGACTTAGACCCTTTGGCCCCGCATGTAGCGGTCCAACCTACCTCGATTGGAGAGGCGAAATGACGGCCGAGGCCAAGCCACAAAATGGATTCGTTGAGACGATCAAAACGATTGTCTACGCGCTGCTTATTGCCGGTGTTTTCCGCACCTTGTTCTATCAACCGTTCTGGATTCCGTCCGGGTCGATGAAAGAAACGTTGTTGATCGGTGATTTCCTGTTCGTCAACAAAATGGCCTATGGCTACTCTTATGCGTCTTGCCCCACCGTGATCATTCCAGCCGTAGGTCTTGATGTAGATGCCGAAGATATCTGCGGCGTGTTCAAGGGTAGCAACAACCGTCTGTTCGGTGGTGACCCGGACCGGGGTGATGTTGTGGTATTCCGTCATCCGGTTTCCGGGCGTGATTATATCAAACGGTTGATTGGCTTGCCGGGTGATCAAATTCAAATGAAGGACTCTGTTCTGCATATCAACGGGACACCTGTCAAACTTGAAGATGCAGGGACATTCACTGAGTTGGCCCAACCGCAAGGGCCCCAGCAACTCAGACCGCGCTGTGAAAACGGGCCCGTTGGCGAAGGCGGAGCCTGTGAAAAAACCAGACAAATCGAAACGCTGCCCAATGGCGTGACCCATACCGTTCTGAATGCTGCAGTTCAGGCATCTGACAATACCGGCGTCTTCACTGTGCCTTCGGGCGAGTATTTCTTTATGGGTGACAACCGCGATAACTCTTCAGACAGCCGGTTGGACCAGCGCGTTGGCGGTGTGGGATTTGTGCCTTATGAAAACCTGATTGGCCGTGCGGACCGGATCATGTTCTCGTCTGCCGGAAACTCGATGCTGTATTTCTGGACGTGGCGATCTGATCGGTACTTCAAGAGGGTCGATTGAAACTCTCGTCCGACCTGAAAGCCTTTGAGAGGCGAATCGGGCACAGCTTTTCTGACCCTGAACTTATTGTGCGCGCGGTGACTCATTCGTCAGTTTCCTCAGCCACGCGCGCTGATAATCAACGCTTGGAATTTCTGGGCGATCGGGTGCTTGGCCTGGTGATGGCGCAGGCGTTGCTGGAAGACGATGAAGACGCCCCCGAAGGTACGCTTGCCCCCAGATATAACGCGCTAGTGCGCAAGGAGGCCTGCGCCGATGTCGCGCGCGATATTGAACTGGGTGCAGTTTTGAAACTGGGGCGCTCCGAAATGATGTCGGGCGGAAGGCGCAAGCTGGCGCTGCTGGGTGATGCGATGGAGGCGGTGATTGCTGCGGTGTATCTGGACTCCGGTTTCGAAGCGGCGCAGGCGATGATACTGCGACTTTGGGGGCATCGGATCAAAGCGGTTGAAGAAGACGCCCGTGATGCAAAAACCGCGCTTCAGGAATGGGCGCAGGCGCGCGGCGAAACGCCCCCGCGCTACGTTGAAACCTCCCGATCCGGCCCGGACCATGCGCCGGTTTTCACCATCACGGTGGAACTGGCAGGCGGTCAGACCGAAACCGCCTCAGCCGGATCAAAACGACAGGCGGAACAAGCCGCCGCCAAGGCTCTCCTCACGCGATTGGAAACCAAATGACCCGCGCCGGATTTGTAGCCCTGATCGGAGAGCCGAATGCAGGGAAATCAACTCTCCTTAATCGCATGGTTGGCGCGAAAGTGTCGATAGTGACTCACAAGGTGCAGACCACCCGTGCGCGCATTCGCGGCGTTGCGATGGAGGGGGAGGCACAGATCGTATTTGTTGACACGCCGGGGCTGTTTCAACCCAAACGCAGGCTGGACAGGGCGATGGTTGCGGCCGCATGGGGTGGCGCATCAGATGCCGATATTATTGTCCTAATGGTCGAGGCGCATCGTGGCGTGACGCCGGGTGTCGAGCGTATTTTGGAGGGACTGGCCGAGATTGGCAAAGGACGCACGGTTGCTTTGGCGATCAACAAGATCGACCGCGTGAAATCCGAAGTGCTGTTGGGACTGACCAAGGATCTGAATGAACGGTACAACTTTGTAGAGACCTTCATGATCTCTGCCGAGAAAGGTCATGGGGTTGTTGCGTTGCGTGAATGGCTCGCCGGGAGATTGCCTGAAGGCCCGTGGTTATATCCCGAAGACCAGATTGCCGATCTGCCAATGCGTATGATCGCGGCTGAGATGACCCGCGAAAAGTTAACATTACGACTGCATCAGGAATTGCCTTATCAATTGACCGTCGAGACCGAAAACTGGGAGGAGCGAAAAGATGGCAGCGCCCGAATTGATCAACTGATTTTTGTAATGCGCGATGGGCACAAAGGGATCGTTTTGGGCAACAAAGGCGAAACCATCAAAGCCGTATCCAAGGCGGCTCGCGAAGAGCTTGAGGCGTTTCTTGATCGACGGGTCCATCTGTTTTTAAAGGTCAAGGTGCGGCCAAATTGGCTTGAAGAATCAGAGCGCTACTCGGAAATGGGGCTGGATTTCAAAGACGGGAATACATGACGCGGCTGACGGCGGAGTTCTGGGTTCAGGCCTATCTCACGCGGTTGCGACTGACGGATATTGCCGCTTATGTCGTGGCCCATGGGGATGATACGGCGGGTGCGGTTCTGATCAAACTGAATACGCTGGACGGGCAAGCGGCTTGTTATCAGCGATCTTTTGATCTGATGTCAGGTGCGCGAACATGGGCGCTTTTGGCGGATGGTGCAGAATTGGATGTGGATGCGTCCATTGCACGCCAACGCGGCTTTGACCCTGATCTGTGGGTGATTGAAGTCGAAGATCGGCAGGGGCGTCATTTGTTGGATGAACCGGGTCTCGAATAAAAAGGTTCCTGTGGATCAAGAGCTATCTTACGACAACTTCCGTAACTCGGTAATGTGACCTTATGGAATGGCGTGATCACGGTATCTTGCTGAGCGTGCGGCGGCATGGCGAAACCTCGGCTATCATCGAGGTGTTCACGCAATTGCATGGACGCCATGCAGGTGTTGTGCGAGGCGGGACCAGCCGCAAGATAGCCCCTATTCTGCAACCTGGCGCCCAGTTAGACGTCGCTTGGCGGGCGCGGTTGGAGGATCATATCGGCAGCTACACGGTTGAACCGATCCGCAGCCGCACATCTGCGATTGGGGATCGGCTGGCATTGGCCGGGCTCAACGCGGTCACCGGACTGCTGTTGTTTTGTTTGCCCGAGCGTGAGGCACATGCCGGGCTCTATCGGCGCAGTGAACAGTTGCTGGATTTGCTCGACCAGACTGACATCTGGCCTCTGGCCTATCTGAAATGGGAACTGGCGTTGCTTGAAGACATGGGCTTTGGTCTTGATCTCTCGCGATGTGCAGTCTCAGGCGACGTCGAAAACCTGATTTATGTCTCCCCCCGGACCGGCTGTGCGGTGTCCGCTGCAGGGGCAGGGGATTGGGCAGGCCGGTTGCTACCACTGCCCGATTGCCTGAAAGGCATTGGGGCTGCACCAGATGAAGAGGTCGCGCAGGCCTTTGTAACGACGGGGCATTTTCTTGAACTGCGCTTGGCGCCGGCGTTGGGGAACAAGCCATTGCCCGATGCGCGG
>CBDTVL010000148.1:0-9800 GCA_965363755.1 uncultured Sulfitobacter sp. | reverse complement strand
CAATCAGTATTTCTAGTGTGCTATCCTAAAGTCCAACGGCTGCAAAGTGCGGCGCAATACAGTCATTGCTTCGCCCAATATTTATCTGCAACCTCTCACTAATTGTGAACCCTGCCGTTGTTCACGCAACTTGTCACACGCCGTTTAGTCGCGCGCCCGGTGCAACATCCCGAACAGATCGCGTGGATCGTCGGGATCGGCCAGCAGGTCCAGATCGTGATAGAACGACGTGCCTCTGATCTGACTGCGGACGTAACGCAACGCGCTGAAGTCCTCGATGGCAAAACCGACGCTGTCAAAGAGGGTGATCTGGCGATCTGATGTGCGACCTTTCTCGGTGCCCGAGATCACGTTCCACAGTTCGGTGACTGGATGGTCCTCTTCCAGTTGTTGAATTTCGCCCTCAATCCGGGTTTGTGGTGGAAATTCGACAAAAATATCTGAACGGCGCAGGATGTCCGCATGCAGTTCAGTCTTGCCAGGGCAGTCACCGCCAATGGCGTTGATGTGCACGCCTGCGCCGATCATGTTGTCCGTCAGAATCGTGGCGTTCTGCTTGTCCGCGGTGCAGGTGGTGATGATCTGCGCGCCTTCCATGGATGCCTCGGCACTGGCGCAGGGCACAACTGTCAAACCGTGACCGGCAAGGTTTGCGGCACATTTTGCGGTTGCTGCGGGATCGATGTCATAGAGGCGCACGGTGTCGATGCCGCAGATCGCCTTCATCGCCAGTGTCTGGAATTCGGATTGTGCGCCATTGCCGATCATTGCCATAGTGCTGCTGCCCTTTGGGGCGAGGTGTTTGGCAACCATCGCCGAGGTTGCCGCAGTGCGCAATGCGGTAAGCATGGTCATTTCCGACAGCAGCACCGGGTATCCGGTTCCGACATCCGCCAAAAGTCCAAATGCTGTAACGGTTTGCAGGCCTTCCTTCATGTTTTTTGGATGACCGTTTACATATTTGAAACCGTAGACTTCCCCGTCAGAGGTGGGCATCAGTTCGATCACACCCTCAGCCGAATGGCTGGCGACGCGCGGCGTTTTGTCAAAAAGTTCCCAACGTTTGAAATCAGCTTCGATATAGTCGCCCAGATCGCGGAGCATCGGTTCCAGTCCAATATGGTGGATCAGTTGCATCATGTGATCGACAGAGACAAATGGCACCAGGGCTTTGTCAGACGGGTTTGGATTTATCATTGTGGGACCTCGGAGGAGCATTGTGCCAGATGGATGCCTGCGATCATGCAGCGCACCGAACCTTCGGCAGTTTCAAGGGTGGGACAGGCAGGTGGATCATCACAACTTCAATCTCAGAACCCTTGCGTTGGCCGGTCAAAGACACGGCGACCTAGGGCCGAAGCTGCAAGGTCGACCATCACTTGTGCGGTGCGGCCGCGCTCATCAAGGGCGGGGTTTAACTCAACCAGATCAAGCGAGGTCATCAAACCGCTGTCATGCAACATTTCCATGGCCAGATGGCCTTCGCGAATGGTGGCCCCTCCGGGGACAGTCGTGCCTACTGCAGGGGCAATAGAGGGATCCAGGAAATCCACGTCGAGCGAGACATGAAGCAACCCGTTTGCCGCTGCTACGGTGGCAAGGAAAGCCGCGAGGGGTTTGGCAATACCGGTCTCGTCAATTGCGCGCATGTCGTGGCGGTGGATGCTGGTCTGTTGCAGAGCTTCGCGTTCGGCAAGATCGACAGAGCGCAGCCCAATGATGCAGATGTTCTCTTGTGGTATGGGGTTGGACACGGCTGGAAATCCACTGAAACCCTCTCGGCCGGTAACATATCCCAGCGGCGTGCCGTGCAGATTGCCCGAGGCGGTGCTTTGCGGTGTGTGAAAGTCGCTGTGTGCGTCCAACCAGAGGACAAATTGCGGTCGATCTTGGCTGGCGGCATAATTTGCTACACCGGCAACGCTGCCAAGAGACAGACTGTGATCGCCGCCCAAAAAGATCGGCACGCCTCGCGGCATCGCGTTTTCGGCGGCGCGGATCAGCCGGTTGGTCCAGCCGATGCTTTCCTGCAGAGCGTAGATTTTGTCACTGTCGTCGTCGGGCAAATGTGACGCGGGGGTCAGGTTGCCCTGATCCTCGACCTTGTGGCCGAGATCACGCAACGCGTCAGACAACCCCGCAGTACGATAAGCATCAGGACCCATCAGGCAGCCTTTGCGCCGTTTGCCGCTGTCCACCGGCGCGCCGATCAAAATGCAGGTATTCCGTTTCATGTCAGACCTCGATATTCTGTTTAGCTGTCCATACGTGCCGAAATGGGTTGATGAAAAGTCTACATTATGCACATTATGATACATCATTTGCCAAAATGGAGCCAATTGTGGACGATACGGATCATCGGTTGATTGCAGCGCTGCGTCACGACGCACGCGCTTCCCTTTCTGACCTCGCGCTTGGGTTGGGGAAGTCGCGCACCACTATCCGCGGCCGGATCGAACGCCTGCGTCAGCGCGGCGATATCCTTGGGTTTTCGGTTGTCCTGAAAGAAGATGTACTGCGCGACCCGGTGCGTGGCCTGATGATGATAGGGATCGAGGGGCGTGGGACCGACCGTATCATTCGCCAACTACAGGGACAAAGCGAGGTGCGTGCGGTTCATTCGACAAATGGCCGCTGGGATGTGATTGCCGAGATTGGCACCGCTACTCTCGAGGCATTTGATGCGGTGCTGTTCAAAATCCGTCGGTTTGAGGGCGTGGCCAACAGTGAGACAAGCCTGCTGCTGGCGACCCGTAAATCGACTTAGCCGCGGCTGCGGGCTGCAGCGATCCACAACAGTGCAAGGCAGAGGGATGCAATGGCGTTCCAACTGGCCATGCTGAGACTCAGCAACTCCCATGCAATGTCATCACACCGCACCAAGGGGGCCGTCAATATCTGATCAAGCAGTTCGGCAGAGCTGAGATCGTCAATTGGCGCAGAGGTACAGGTAGTTGGGCCTTGCCACCAACCGCGTTCAACCCCGGTGTGATAAAGGCCAATGCCAGAAGACGTCAGTGCTGCCAATGCACCCAGAAGCGGCAGCGCCCGACCGTGCAACATCAAGGCCAGAATGCCAATTGCAATGGCGATCATGTGCGGATAGCGCTGCCAATAACACAGCTTGCAAGGCGCCATGCCGCCCAGAAACTCGAACCCGTAGGCACCAACCAAAAGAAAGAACGAACCAGTGGTGGCCAGGATTATGAATGTATGACGGGTCACAAATACCGCACGAGGAAAAAGCCTCCGACGAGGATAACAACGAACAAGGTAAACATAAGGCCAAGTCGCTTTTCGATAAAGTCCCTTATCGGTGCGCCATATTTCCACAGCAGGCCGGCGACGATGAAGAACCTCAGGCCACGTGCAAGGATAGAGGTGGCGATAAACGTCGCCAGCGGCATGCCGGTCCAGCCGGACATGATTGTAATGACTTTATAAGGAAATGGCGTGACACCCGCTGTCAGAACGGCCCAGAATCCCAAATCATTAAAACGGGTGCTGAATTGGGTCATTGCGTCAGCCTTACCTAGCGACGCCAGGATCGGCTGACCGATGGTCTCATAGGCAAATGCGCCAATTGAATAGCCCAACATGCCGCCCAGAACGGATGCCACCAGTGCAACACTTGCGATAAGCCAGGCCCGTGACGGACGCGCCAGAATCATCGGGATCATGATCACGTCCGGAGGGATCGGGAAGACTGAACTTTCAATGAATGCAACGGCGGCTAAAACCCACAATGCATGCGGGTGGTCGGCCATGCGAATGGTCCAGCTGTATAAACCTTTGATCATGCCGGTGGTTCCTGCCTGTGCCTGATCTTGATGCCTACCCGAGTGGCGCTGATGTGCAAGGAGAAAGGACTCGTCAGATTGTTGTCTGCACAAGCGGGCCGGAAAAAAGTCGCAAAAGCTGGATATTTCGGCCAATTGGGGTTGATGGTTGCACAGACCTGTGGATTGGTGGAAGCCTGAAAAAAGGGCCATTCAAAGGCCCAATGGGAGGACACTATGAAATTCGCGATGAAGACTGCATTCATTGGCGCTCTGGCCGCCGGGCTGACAGCAGGTGCTGTCATGGCACAGGAAGTGACGTTGCGCTGCCAGCATTTTTTGCCAGCCAAGGGGTCGGTGCCGGCCTTTTTCATGGCACCCTGGGCCGAGAAGATCGAAGCCGACAGCGGTGGCCGTATCAAAGTTGAACTATACCCCGGCATGCAGCTTGGTGGGAAGCCACCCGCGCTATATGATCAGATCCGCGACGGCGTGATTGATTGCGGCTGGGCATTGCCCGCTTATACTCCGGGGCGTTTCCCCGAAAGCGAAGTGTTTGAACTGCCGTTCATGACGTCGATGAGCGCCGAGGCATCCTCTAAAGCGGCTTGGGAATTCACCGAGAAATACATGATCGGCAAGCGGTTCGGCGACATACATGTCGTAGCGGTTCATGTGCACGGTCCCGGCATTATTCACAAAAAGGGCGGCCCGATTGAATCCACCGCTGATCTGAAAGGCCTCAAATTGCGCGGCCCATCACGTCAGGCCAACGCGCTGCTCGAAACGCTGGGTGCGACACCGATTGGTATGCCTGTGCCGGCCTTTCCAGAAGCGCTGAGCAAAGGCGTCGTTGACGGCGGTGTGATCCCGTTCGAAGTTGTACCGGGCCTGAAAGTGCAAGAGCTGACCGATAGCCACACCGGCATTACGGGCGATCGGGCACTGTACAATACGTTCTTTATCTGGGGCATGAACAAAGCCAAATATGAAGCTTTGCCCGACGATCTGAAGGCGGTAATCGATGCAAATTCTGGCCTTGAGGTGTCTGGTCTGGCTGGTGCGGCGATGGATAAAGGTGACGATATTGCCGAGAAACTGATCTCCGAACGTGGCAATACAATCAACTATCTGGGTGAAGATGTTGTGGTTGAGTGGAAGGCCATTGGAGATGCCCAGACCGCTGCTTGGATTGTAGATGCCACCGCCAAGGGTCTGGATGGGCAAGCCATGGTTGATGACGCGATGGCATTGGTCGCCAAGCATACTGCCGACGGCAGCTAGTAGTTTTGGCCCCGGCACAATAGATGTCGGGGCCAATGACCCAATCGGGTCTCCACCTAACACAACATTAGGACAAACCTATGGGGCTTGCGGTTGGGGCCGAACGGCGCACCGGCAGGGTGATCGAGGCGATTGCCAGAGTCTTTGCCTATATTGGCGGGTTCATTCTGCTCGCAATGGCGCTGACGACAGTGGCGTCTATCATTGGGCGCGCCCTGCTCAGTTTTGGTCTAAGCCCGGTTCGTGGGGATTATGAGTTGGTGGCAAATGGCTGCGCTCTGGCCGTGTTCTGTTTTCTGCCGTTCTGCCAGCTCAAACGCGGTCATGTGACAGTTGACATCATCACGTCAGCATTTCCACTGCGGGTGCAGGCGTTGTTTGGCCTGATCGGGGATGCGTTGATTGCGCTGGTCTCTCTTGTCATGCTGCGCCAGCTTTGGTTCGGGTTTGGTGAAAAATTCCCTTACGGCAGTGACGTTGCGCGCGCGCATCTTGGCATGGGCTTCAAACCGTTCTTTCCCGAGACAACCTATGAATTGGAAATACCGGTGTGGATTCCCTATGGCCTGGCCCTGATTGGGGCAGCTCTGTTTGCCCTAGTGTCACTCTACACAGTCTGGCGCAGCGTGAACTGGTTCCTTGAAGGCCGCGAGGGTGCAGTATGATGGAATTGACCGGATTGTCACTGGCGCTGACCGCCTTTGGACTGATGCTAGTGGGTATATTCCTGAGGGTGCCGATTGCGCTTGCGATGGCGTTCACCGGGTTCTTTGGCAGTTGGTATGTGCTCGGCACGCCAAATGCGCCCATGGCCCAGCTCAAGTCGCTGTCTTATCAGACCTTTTCCAATCAGGGACTCTCGATTGTGCCGTTGTTCCTGTTGATGGGGCAATTTGCGACACGCACCGGCATGAGCTCTGCGCTGTTTCAGGCGGCGTCAGATTTTCTGGGCCACCGAAAAGGTGGCATCGCAATGGCAAGTGTTGGCGCTTGTGCCGGATTTGGGGCGATTTGCGGATCATCGCTGGCGACCGCCAGCACGATGGGGCAGGTGGCTCTGCCCGAAATGCGCCGTCGGGGTTATTCTGACGCGCTCAGCACAGGTGTGCTTGCTGCCGGCGGGACATTGGGTATCCTGATCCCGCCGTCGATCATTCTGGTGATCTATGCGATCATGGCCGAGCAGAATATCGTCAAGATGTTTATGGCTGCGTTGATCCCGGGCATTCTGGCCGCTTTGGGCTACATGATCACGGTTGCGATTTATGTGCGGGTCAAACCCGACAGCGCCAGTACAGCCGAACGCGTGCCTTACAAAGATCGGTTGAAGACGCTGAGTGCCACCTGGCCGGTGTTTGTGATCTTTGGGCTGACCATCGGCGGCATCGTGGGAGACTGGAACTGGGTTCGACCGGGGCCTCAGGCATTATTCACCCCCAACGAAGCGGCGGCCTTCGGAGCGGTCTCAACCGCGCTATATGGTATTGTGATGGGACGGTTGGACTGGTCCGGGCTGCTTGCCGCGTTTCTGGAAACCGGCAAGGCGACGGCGATGATCTTCTTTATCCTGCTCGGCGCAGAGGTGCTCAAAGGGTTCCTTGCGCTGACCCGCGCGCCCGACGTGCTGGCCGAATGGGTGCTGAGCGCAGGCTACAGCCCGATCATGGTGCTGACCATCATGTTGCTTTGCTACCTCATCTTTGGCTGCGTCATGGACAGCCTGTCGATGATCCTGTTGACGATCCCAATTTTTCTACCGGTAATCGAGGTGCTCGATTTCGGGATGACCGCGGAAGAAACCGCAATCTGGTTTGGCATTCTGGCGCTGATCGTAGTCGAGGTCGGGCTGATTACGCCACCGGTTGGCATGAACCTGTTCATTATCAACGGAGTCGCCCGCGACATACCGATCACCCAAACCTACCGGGGAGTTGCCCCTTTTGTGCTGTCTGATGTGGTACGAGTTGTCATTCTCGTGGCGTTTCCGCCGATCACGTTGTGGCTGGTACAGGTCATGTTCTGAGAGCGGTTCACAAAGCAAACCCCAGCCTATGCTCTTTGTCGCGTTCAGCAATATGCTTTGCCCGTTTTGTCGTTGATGGGCCGCCCATTAAAACCGGCAAACATGACTTCCCTCCAGAGATGCGTTTTCCCGATCCCAGCTTGCCGGGATCGGACCAATCTCGGATCACATCAAGACATACTCACGTCAGCCGACAAAAGCCTTTTCAACGACATAGTGTTTTGGGTCGGAATTTGCGCCCTCTTTCAGCCCGAACCCTTCAAGGATCTCTTTCAGATCCATGTTGAGTCCCATTGACCCACAAACCATGGCCCGGTCTGTTTCGGATGAGAGCCCATCAATGCCAAGATCTTTGAAGATGGTGCCATCAGACAGCAATGTTGTGATACGCCCCATTTTGGCGCTCTGTTCGCGCGTGGTCGTCGGGTAATAGGTCAGTTTTGCCAGGTTTTCTGCCCCGATCAACTCGTTCAGCAATTCGTCTTGCCGGATGTTCTCGACCAACTGCCGGCTATATTCCAGCTCGGCCACATCGCGGCATGTGTGTGTCACGATGACCTGATCATAGTCCTCATAGGTTTGCGGATCACGCAGAAGCGATGCAAACGGCGCAAACCCGGTACCGGTTGCGAAGAACCAGCAGCGCTTGCCGGGCAACAGCGCGTCATGCACTAGGGTGCCCACAGGTTTCGGGCGCAGAATGATTTCGTCGCCGGCCTTGATGTGTTGCAGGCGGCTGGTCAGCGGGCCGTCCTGCACTTTGATCGAATAAAACTCCAACTCGTCATCCCACGATGGCGAGGCGATGGAATAGGCGCGCAAAAGCGGCTTGCCATCGTCTTTGAGCAATCCAATCATCACAAACTCGCCCGAGCGAAAGCGCAGGGAGGCCGGGCGTGTCACCCGGAAGGAAAACAAACGATCCGTCCAGTGGGTGACAGAGGTCACGGTCTGGGCGTCGGGCAAGGTGGGGACTTTTACGGCGGTGGCTTGGCTCAAGGGTCTGATCTCGGTCATGGTTCATGTCAATGCGTGCTTACACACACATGCCTTCTTTAAGAGGTGTTTGAACAAGGGGAAAGGGGACATTCAGCCGCGCAGGCGCGACTGATAGTCATGCTCTCGCCAATTGGCGCGAAACAGCCACTCTGCTTCGGGCTGGCGCGCGGCAAGGTCATCGCTGATTTCAACCTCGTCAAACCCAGCACGGCGCGCCATCGCGTATTGATCTGAAATCACGTGACCGCGGGCCCGAAGCCGCCCGGTAAACCCACGCAACCGCAATTGGCGGGCAATGGTAAAGCCGCGGCCATCTCCACTTGATGGGAAATCGACACGGATCATCTGCAGGCTTGGCGACAGGGTGATGTCAGCCGGGTCAGCACTGGATGGTAGATCCAACGCGCAAACGTCATTTGCCACCTCCTGAGCATCACAAAACCCGTTTGTCCAATCCTCGGCGACAAAACCGTTATCTGTTACAATCACACTCATGTCGTTGCTCCTATCCGCACCATTTTGCCGTTCACAAAATGGATGCCACATTCTTCTTTGTCCTGGTCACGCCAGCGCCCGGCGCGCGGGTCTTCATCTGATTTGATCGCAGATGTGCAGGGCGCACAGCCAATCGACGGATAGCCGCGCGCCACTAACGGATGGCGGGGCAGGCGGTTCTCGTCCATATAGGCGCGCACGTCCTCAGGCGCCCAATGTGCCATCGGATTGATCTTGATCCGGCTGGTGCTGTCTTCGACTTCAAAGAACTCGAGCGTCGCGCGATTGCCGGACTGAAAGCGTTTTCGCCCAGTAATCCAGCTGTCATAGGGGACAAGTGCTCGGTTCAAGGGCTCGGTTTTGCGCAGGGCGCAACACGCATCGGGGTTGGTTTTGTGCAGAATACTATTGGGATCAGCATGGTGGAAGTCAGACGCGCGGATGATCTGCAGATTGCTTAGCCCTAGTTTCTCGGTCAGTTCCTGCTGGTAGACCAGTGTTTCCGTGAACAGCATATCAGTATCAATAAAGATGACCGGAGCAGCGCGATCCTGCAGTGACACTAGGTGGAGCAGGACAACGGATTCAGCGCCAAAGCTTGAGACCAGCGCAACTTTTCCGATCCCGCTGAGCGCAGCGCGCACCACATCGGTTGCACTGTGATGGCGGTATTTAGCGTTTAGTGCCGCAACCTTACGCCGCAGTTCCGCAGCGCCGGGCGCTTGTGAGCTTCCGGTCATGGGCCTTGAGGGTGCAGGACGCACTGCAACATGGCTATGCGGCATTGGCGCGCGCCTCGGAGTAAAGTGCAGCTTTAAACGGGGCAAGTCCTAGGCGGCGGTAGGTGTCAAGGAACCGTTCCGAGGCGTCTGTGCGCAGATCAAGGTAGGCCTCGACCAGCCGTTCAATCGCCGGAATGATATCGTCCGCCGAGAAACCCGGACCCGCGCGTTCGCCCACGGCAGCGGTTTCGGTGTGATCCCCGCCCAGCGTGATCTGGTAGTTCTCCACTCCCGCGCGGTCGAGCCCCAGAATGCCGATATGACCGACATGGTGATGGCCGCAGGCATTGATGCAGCCTGAGATTTTGATTTTCAACTCGCCAATATCGTGTTCCAGTTTGAGATCATCAAACCGGGTGGCGATTTCCTGCGCAATCGGGATCGAACGGGCCGTGGCCAGCGCACAGTAATCCATACCGGGGCAGGCGATGATATCAC
>CBDTVL010000147.1:0-9832 GCA_965363755.1 uncultured Sulfitobacter sp. | reverse complement strand
TCATATGGTGGCGGTCAGGGCGGTGGTTATGACAGCGGACCGCAGGACAGCGGCGGCAGTCAAGGCGGCAGCGCGCCATCTCGCGATATCGACGACGAAATCCCGTTTTGAATTGAAGAAATGAACGCCCCGTTCAAGGACGTTCGTTTATACCCACACTTTTTGCGCGAATTAACCCTTTCAGGCAGCTGGCTTTCCTCAGAGAGTTTGTCGCCGTCTTCGTCAACGCAAGACGCATGTAGGGTGGCGGCAAACGGCGGTGATTTGCCTTATCCTACACATGGTGAATAGGGTCCGGCGTATCTGATAATATGACGCAGCCGATGGCGTCGCGCCGCGATGGTGTTTTCTCTGCGTATTGTTGTTTACGTTTTGCCGCCGCGGCGGTCTTGACAACTATTCTCAGTGGTATTGACGTGCTGCCCACGGGCGAGCAATTGACCTTGGGTGAAATCGCGACCGACTGTGTAGAGATGCTGTTATTGAGCTGGGCAATGGTCGCCAGTGCCGTTGTGGTCCAGCACCTTCACGACCTGGAATCTGACTCCACTGCAATGCGCGCGAAATTGAACGAAACTAGTCTGGCAGGAAAACAATGGCGTCCAGAAACAAATCCCTGTGTGACGCAAAAGCGCTCGTTTTTCAGCGCCATTCCTCAACCGACCGACAAACATATCTTCGGTGCAGAATGCGGATCAGCCGCGACATAACGTGTCGGAATTGCAGGACAAGTGCTTGGCAGTCCGGCTAGACTGACATTTGGGCACAACGACAATACCAGCAAAAAGGACGCTCCCATGCTGAAGGAAGCAATTACGCGGACAGAGATACTGCAATCGCGGATGAAAGAACTGGGCATCACCCATGCCGTCTTTACGTCTGAGAGTTCGATAGCCTACCTCGCCGGGTTCTGGGGCTACCTCGGGATCGAATTTGGACGCCCCACTATGCTCGTCATCCGCGCAAAAGAGGCACCGATTGTGATCACACCGCAGATGGAAAGCGAAATGGTCGCCGAGATGACTTGGGTTGAGGATGTCCGAACGTGGGAAGACGCAGGGCAACGCAGCTGGGGGCGGGCTTTGTCAGGTGCCCTGCCCGCGGTTCCTTCAGAGATATGGTTGGAACAGACAGAGGTTCCAGCGCTGGTCCGGCGCTACATTGACGAACGCTACCCTTCGACACCGCTGCGCGACATCGGCCCGGTGCTCGGGGCCCAAAGAATGATCAAGTCGCCGCTTGAAATCACGGTTATGAAACAAGCCGGCGAGATCGCTGGCGCGATGATGGCCGCTGCTCACGGATCGCTGCGGGTCGGCGCGCACGAATACGAAAGTGCGCTGGCTGTGATTGACGCCGGCACTCGCAAAGCGGCGGGGTTTTTGACCGATAAAGGCTGGGAACGTTTCGTCTCACCAATGATCCACAATCTGCAAATCCTGCAAAGCGGCAAAGACGCGTCAATGGTGCATCGTCGTGCCTCGGTGAAGGAATATGAGCGCGCTGATCCGGTCTATTTCTGTTTCTGCAACATGGCGCAGTTCAAGCAGTACAAGCTTGGATTTGACCGCATGTTTCATGTCGCAGAAGTGACGGACGAGGCCGCGCGGGTTCAGCAGGCCGCGATTGATGCACAACAGGCTGCGATTGCGGCCATCCGACCTGGCGTTCAGGCGCAGGATGTGGCGGCGGCGGCGAACGAAATCTATGCTCAGCGCGGCTACCAGACCGGCTATCGGACGGGGCGTTCTATTGGAGTCGCTTATCTGGAGGCACCGGAACTGAAGACCGGGGATGAGACTGTTCTGCGGCCGGGCATGACCTTTGCAGTGGATGGTGGGATTTCGGTAGACGGGGTCACTGCCGGGCGGATTGGCGACAGCATTGTCGTAACCGGGACCGGATATGAGTATCTGACAGACTATCCGCGGCAATTGCTTGTGACGGACGCATAGTCTTGGCAGGGTTGTTTCGATTGGCAGTGGCGCAGTCCCCTGCGGAGCTGGACACTCCGGCAAAGCGGCTGAAGTGGTTGCGAGACGCTTTGCCGGATATCGCAGCTTCCGGGACCGACCTTCTGCTCCTGCCAGAGCTGTTTGCCTGCGGCTACAAGATCGGCGATGCGGTGCAAGATCGTGCTGAAGCTGCAGACGGCCCAACCGCAGCTGCCATTGCGGGTATGGCCCGCCAGCATGGCATCGCGATCCACTATGGGTTTGCCGAACGGGCCGATGGCCGTTTTTACAATGCTGCACTTTGTCTAGGTCCGGACGGAGTTGTGCTTGGTCATCACAGAAAGCTGGTCATCCCGCCGGGTTTTGAGCGCGACCATTTCACGGCGGGGCGCGGCTGTCAGCTGTTCGACTATCGCGGCCTGCGCATTGCCACACTCATCTGCTACGACGCCGAATTCGCGGAAACGGTCCGGCATGTGGCAGGGTTAGGGGCAGAGTTGGTTCTGGTTCCCACAGCGCTTGGCGCAGAATGGGATTGGGTTGCCGAGAGGATGATCCCAACCCGCGCCTACGAGAACGGCATATTTCTAGCCTATGCAAACAGCGCTGGCGTCGAAAACGGGTTTTCCTATCTTGGCAAAAGCGTTGTTGCCACACCCGACGGAGTCGAGGCCGCCCGCGCAGGTGCCTTAGCAGAGATCATCTTTGCTGATCTGGACCCGGCACGTGTTGCGGCAGCTCAGGCCCGGTTGCCCTATTTGAAAGACAGATCGTCCATCAAGCTGCACTGACGAACGAAATCTGATACCATTGTTTACTTTTTTGCACCGGGCCGTTTAACATCGACGTCAGTTATCTCGTAACCGCCCTACCCTGTGAGAGAGCAGCCATGCGATTGCAATTGAGTTCTAGCGGTCATCCAATACCCGAAAATCCCTGCGCTTCGTTCATTAAATTGATGCTGGCAGCCTTCGTCTGCATGCTGTCAACTTCATCTGCCCGCGCAGATCAGCACAAAGATGCTCCATCCAGTTTTCCCGGCCAGATCGAGGCGCTGGTCAGCGTCGATGTTTCTAATTTGATTGAGGGCGTCATAACCGAAGTGCATTTCAAGTCCGGCCAATTTGTTGAACCCGGTGACGTCCTTTTTTCACTCGACGCGACGGACTTTGAACTGGCTGTCGAAAATATGCGCCTGAATGCAGTACGGGCTGAGACAGCCCTAAGATCGGCGCGCCAGGATTTTGAACGCATCCAGAAGCTCAAGGATAAAGGGTCAGCCACGGAAGTGCAGATGTTCAAGGCTGAAATAGCGCTGTCCATTGGTGCCGCATTGGTCGATCAGGCAAAGGCGGAACTTAAGGATGCCGAAACCAATCTTGAACGGACAACCATCCGATCACCGATCGCCGGCGTCATTAGCCAGTCCGAGGTGCGCCCGGGCTCATATGTGAAACAGGGGCGTGGCCCGCTGGCCCGAATCGACCAGATGGACCCGGTGCTGCTTGAGTATGCAATCCCCTATGTAGAGCGCCTCGAGCAGCTTCAAATTGATGACCTGCGATCACCAAAAGAAGTCCTAGAACCGGTCACATTGCGGATTCAGATTTCGGACACCTGGACCTATTCGGAAACCGCAAAACCTGAAAACATGTCACCAAGAGTTGATTTTTCCAGTGGTACACTGACAATCTGGGCGGAACTGGCAAATCCAAAACATCTACTGCGCCCCGGAATGCGCGTCAGAGTGGTGCCCGTGCGCGATGGCGAATAATTGACCTGTCGACAAACTAACGTTGCTTAGCGGTCTCAGCTGCCCGTACTTGCGTCGGCGGATAGTCTGAGCGCCTCTAATTGAACAATTGCGTTAGCACCGTACCCCCGCCAAAAGTTTCAACCAATACCGGCTGTCGCTGCCCGTCCTGGTAGTGGTCCTCTTTAAGGCCATTCCCAATCAACTGCACAATCTCTGGTGATCCGGCAAATTTCGAGTGACTGCCGCTGGCTGAATCCTCAATCTCACTCAGATCAATCACCGATACGCCAAGACTATCCAGCGTCTGGGCATCCGCCGCGCCAACTCTCACGACCCCGCCTGAGATACGTTTGGAAAAGCTTAATGCCTTGTCATCCTTTGACGCAAAAACAATAAAGTTCCGTTCTCTGGCTGACAGATGTCCCAATTGTGTCTTGAACAAATCGAGATCAATATCGGGCGCAGCTAGCATGACACTATCCAAACGGTCGGATTTTCCATAATCACCTGCAATCTCCGCCTGAACAATAGCCTCAACCGTCAGCAGCGATCCCATGGAATGCGCAAAAATATGCAATCCTCGCGCATCTGTCCGCTCGAGAAGATCGCCCGCATGCAGGAACATTGGTCGTGCCACCATTGCGCTGTTAAGATCATATACATAGTGCGAGGTCTTAGCCGCAGACGCCCAAGAAAACAGAACCGTCACGCCAGTGAATCCGGTATCTTCGACAAACTGAGCCACCCGCAGGACCGAGTCGCTGGCAGTGTTGTTGAAGCCATGGACAAAAAGCAAAATATCCCTGTCATTGGGCGCCCGCTTTGCCAGTTCGACGTTGATGGCGCGGACAAAACTGTTTTCTCTGCCATAAATTTCGGGATCAATAACGGCGAATTCCGTTTCCGGATCGGGTGGCAATCTTTTGGGGCGCTCCAAATCTCCGGCGACATGGGTCGGCGGGACTGATACAACCACTGAAGCAAGGCCCAAATTCGCAGCCCGATCTGCCGACAGGAACACCCCTGGTTCCTCAGAGGTCTGACGCGATGTCGCAATGAAGACCTTGTGCAGAGTGACGCCTTTGTTCACAGCAACCGGTTTTTCAGCGTTGTCGACGCCGATCAACTCGGGCGGCCGCGCGCAGGCCGCGACACCACAAAACAACAGTATCGTCATCAAAGCTCTAAGTCCGTTTATCCACGAGATCGAAGCCACACCGGAAAACGCCACGGATGCAGACGTGATAACTTTTCTATTTTTATTCATCACCGCAGCTCGTCCCACAGTTGGATTAGCACAAGACTGACATCTTCCATGATCCCGGTTCTCAATCAACCGTGACATGAGAGTTTCCAGTCGCCTGTTTTGGCGTGATATGACTGGTTCGCGGTAAGGGCACAAACACCATCTCGATATTGTGCTGCCGCGACACTGCAACACCGCCTGCGAGCAGACCATCGCCTAATGAGCGTCTTGCATCATTGACGGCACCGGAGTAGCCCCCTTGCATGACTTTGCGCTACCACACCCCGTTGACGCCCGACCAGCAGCGCGCCTTTGGTCTAAGCGAGCCGCAAACGCTGGCCATCGCTGACCGGGTGCGTTTTGCCGAACTTGATGTGCTGAAGCATGTTAACAACAAGGCTTACATGACATGGTTTGAAACCTTGCGCGTTGAGTATTTCCGGCTTTTTGGCACCCCATTTTACGACACTGATGCGCCTCGTCCGCGCATCGTCATCGGGCAAGGCACTGTACATTATATCAAGGAAATGCTGATGGGAGAGGATTACGTGACCACCTGCCGCGTTACCGCCTTTCGCAACACATCCTGCACGATGGAACAGCAGCTTTGGGCTGGCGATCTGCGCGCGACATTCACGTGTGTGACTGTGATGCTCTATCCGGACGGGTCTGGCCGCTACCCATTGCCCGACGCCCTGCGCCAGCAATTCATCGCGGTAGACGGTGCCTCGGCATCGTAAAGAGATAACCTAGTCGGAAAAGGCACAATTCTGCAGTCTAGCTTGATCAGGGCCGGTCCTCGAACATTCAGCCAAACAGGCGGACGCGCCACTAGAAAAAGCGCCGTCGGCTCAAAAACATCAGTGAAATATCTGGTCGGGACGGTAAGATTCGAACTTACGACCCCCTGTACCCAAAACAGGTGCGCTACCAGGCTGCGCCACGCCCCGAAACCAGAGCCTCTCCTTAGACTGGCTAGTCTGATTTGAAAAGACCCATTTTACGCTTTTGAGAGAGATGGCCTGATAGGAAAACTCAGGCCTTGGCATTCGTTCCATCTTTGGCAAATTCTGGACTGTTGAACGTCATTTTGCTTTAACATGGCCATGCGGCAGGACCGCCTTGAAACGCCGGATGACGTATCTGGCTGCCTGCCGAAATTCCAAGTGCCTGAGCCAGACCTCCATTGATCTCAAGCACTGCGATCAGATCGGCTCCACCAGACTTTGGCTGCAAATCGCCGGGTTGGGCGCGGTGATGAATGGTTTGCACCGTGCCGCTCGAATCAAGGAAAATCATGTCGAGCTCTATCAGCGTGTTCTTCATCCAGAACGATAGTGGCTGCGCGTGTTCATACAGAAACAACATGCCTGAGGATTGCGGCAGATTTTCGCGGAACATCAATCCGCGAGCGCGTTCCTCCGCAGTGTCGGCGATTTCAATGGAAAACCGAGCTTGCCCCCAGTCTCCTCGCAAATTCACGGCATCTTCACGGCAAGCGGCACCTGCCGCGGTGCCCGCATATGCCAAACATAACGCAAATAATAAGCCCCGTATCACGCTCCGGACTTGTTCACCGCAGCTTCCCACGCAAACACCTCGGCAGCCATTCGACCGCGTTTACCATCCACAACTCGCAGGGCCAGCGCCTCGCCCGGTTGCAGGTCCGCCAGCCCCGAGCGACGCAGAACTTCTACGTGCAGAAATACATCTTCAGGTTGACTGAAGATATTTGCAAAACCGAATCCTTTGCCCTTGTCGAACCACTTTACCCGGCCTGGCACCAACGGCAGTTTTCGCACTTCATCCAGATCAAGATCGACAAAATCGGAAAGCGCCATGTCCTCGTTGCCAAGCGGCGGCTCGATTGACAAGACCTCGATGGCCTGCACGCCGCGACTGGTGTCTTGAACACTTATGACAATTTTGGCTGAATCTGCGACTGAGCTTTGGCCAAAGTTCCGCAGCACGTTCACATGTAACAGAATATCTGGTCCGCCAGCCTCAGCGACGACGAATCCGAAACCCTTCACTGGATCGAACCATTTAACAAGGCCACTTACCTGGCGCGTATCGTCGTCTTCACCATCAATCACTTTTCGGTCTCCGTACGCGCTTTGGCGATATTATCTTCATAGTCTTGCGCCAATCTCTAGCCCTATTTCAAGCCCAAAAAACGGTCTGAATTCAAACTGTTGCATTTCACGTTACGTGAAGCTCACGGGTTTAGGCGAGAAATCGCCCATTCCGAGCCTGCATCAGCACGTCTCCACACAAAACGGTCATGTAAACGATACGCTCCATCTGCCCAAAACTCAACCTCCACGGGAGTAATTCGGTATCCCCCCCAAAAAGGCGGTCGGGTTGGATGGGTGCCTTTAGCAGCGGTCACTTTTGCAACTTTGGCAATCAAGGCACCGCGCGATGAAAGCGGTTTAGACTGATCTGATGCCCAGGCCCCCAACCGACTTTGTAATGACCGTGAGGCATAATAGGCATCTGCCAGTGCGCCATCTTCTTTGCAAATCGACCCGCGCACCCGAATCTGACGGCGCAGGCTCTTCCAGTGCATCACAAACGCAGCCTTACCGGCTGCATCGATTTCCTGAGCCTTGGCGCTGTTGTAATTTGTATAAAAGACAAATGCGTCGTTCTCGATTTCTTTCAGAAGAACCATCCGAGCGTTTGGCAACCCGTCAGCGTCAACGGTCGACAATGCAATTGCGTTGGCATCATTGACTTCAGACGCAACTGCCTCAGCCAGCCAGTTCCGCGCGATTTCAAACGGGTCGTCGCCTGCAAACAGCCCGGTTCGCTTTTCCATTCCGAATATTTCCTTCCGCTCACTCGCTACTACGCCCGCGTCTGCCACAACTGCCTGCCCTTGAAGCAATCTGACCAATCGCCTAAAGGACACTCTAACATAACACGAAAATGGCGAGGGGCAGCTATGTCAAATAATCTGATGACCGGCAAGCGCGGGTTGATCATGGGGCTGGCCAACGACAAATCCATTGCTTGGGGAATTGCACAGGCCTGTGCTGACGCTGGGGCGGAACTTGCATTTTCGTATCAGGGCGACGCATTGAAGAAACGCGTGGATCCGCTGGCGGCTCAGGTTGGTAGTGACATTGTGTTGCCATGTGATGTGGGTGACGAGGCGTCAATGGATGCGCTGTTTGACGCGCTGAAGGAAAAATGGGGTCACATTGACTTTCTGGTTCATGCAATTGGGTTTTCCGACAAAAACGAACTTCGGGGTCGATATGTCGATACCAGCCGGGGCAATTTCCAGCTGAGCATGGACATCTCGGTCTATTCCTTCACCGCCGTTGTACAGCGCGCCGAAAAGATGATGCCGCCCGGTGGATCATGTCTGACTCTTACCTACTACGGTGCCGAAAAGGTCATGCCACACTATAATGTCATGGGTGTCGCCAAAGCCGCGCTTGAGGCATCGGTGAAATATCTTGCTGAAGATCTGGGCAAAGACGGCATCCGCGTCAACGCCATCTCTGCCGGTCCGATCAAAACACTGGCCGCGTCCGGAATCGGCGATTTTCGCTACATCATGAAATGGAACGAATATAATTCACCACTGCGCCGCAACGTCACAACCGAAGACGTCGGCAAAGCTGCGCTGTATCTGTTGTCTGACCTTGGCTCTGGTACAACCGGTGAGAACCTGCATGTCGATGCAGGCTATCATGTTGTTGGCATGAAGGCCGTGGATGCGCCGGACATGTCAAAAAGCTGAAACACATCCCTGCCGGATCGAGGACCATTATGACAGACCGCCTGCCACATGAAAAAGGCTTCCACATAAGCTGGGATCAGATTCACCGCGACAGCCGGGCGCTGGCATGGCGCCTTGACGGCCAAGGCCCCGGTGACGGCAGTTGGCGTGCGGTCGTGGCAATCACCCGCGGAGGCATGGCCCCGGCGATGATCGTCGCTCGCGAACTCGACATCAGAACTGTGGATACGATTAGCATCAAATCTTATGACCATCAGGACCAATCCGAGGCGAAAGTGCTCAAGTCGCCCGATCTTGAACTGATGCAGGACGGCACCGGCATCCTGATCATCGACGATCTTGTGGACAGCGGCAAAACTCTCGAAGTGGTGCGCGCTCAGTTTCCCAACGCGCATTTTGCCACCGTCTATGCCAAACCAAAAGGCAGACCGATGGTTGATACGTTTATCACCGAGGTCAGTCAGGATACTTGGATCTTCTTTCCGTGGGACATGGCGCTGCAATATGTCGAACCGTATCGTGGCACCGACTGAGACACCGCTGGGCAGGATGCGGTTTGTCTTTCCTTGCCATCATTTGCGCAATAGTCCTGTCGTCGAAGGTTGGCGCGCGTCAGGCACCGTTTCTAAAATAGCTGCGCCGTGCCCGCAGTAACAAAAGGCGCAGCACGCGCCGCAGTTGGATCAGGTCAATGACGATTGCTCGCACTGCCACTACTTTTGCCCCGCCCGTCATGGAGGCGCGGCGCTGGCTTGACGGCGTGCATTTCTCGGCAGACCGGCCGCTGATCAATGTCAGTCAGGCCGCGCCGGTTGACCCACCCCCGGACGCGTTGCGCCAAGTTATGGCCGACGTTGCGCTCAATGACGCGAGCGCACACCTATACGGCCCGGTTCTAGGCCTCGACGCCCTGCGCACCGAATTGGCGGCACAGACCGCTGCCCATTACGGTGGCACCATCACTGCACAAAACACTGGGGTCACATCTGGGTGCAATCAGGCCTTTGCGGCGACCGTCATGTCGCTGACCGGCGAAGGGGACGAGATCATCCTGCCAACGCCCTGGTATTTCAATCACAAAATGTGGCTGGATATGGCAGGCGTGCGTTCTATTCCTC
>CBDTVL010000146.1:0-9883 GCA_965363755.1 uncultured Sulfitobacter sp. | reverse complement strand
TTTCCAAACTGAAGATGCGGGTTCGATTCCCGCCGCCCGCTCCAAAATTCTTTTCCGACACATTACCTGCAAAAATTCAGAATAGCGTTAGTTAACCATTTGAAATTAAATGAATAATCAAGATTTGCGCCACAGCTTTCCAAACTGAAGATGCGGGTTCGATTCCCGCCGCCCGCTCCAGTCGATTTTCTTCTAAATTGCATCGCGATCTGGCAGCCTTTTGGTATCTCTTTACTTGACCGCACTGGTTGTAGCAGCCATGACAGGCCCGCAATGAGAATGGAATTTGGATGGCACAAGAACCGGCGCCTAAATTCGCTGCAAAAAGCGGCAGCGAAGAGCGAGAGAAATCCAGAAAAATAGGCGCGTTGCGTTCGCTGCGGCCGTTTCTTTCTCCGTATGGTGGGTTGATGATCGCTGCCACATTGGCGCTAGTCCTGACCGCGATGATGTCGTTGACCCTGCCATTGGCAGTCCGGCGTGTGGTGGATAACTTCAATACTGACGACAGTGTTCTTCTGGACCAGTATTTCATTGCGGCGTTGGGGATCGCAGCCCTTCTGGCCATAGGCACCGGGTTGCGATACGCGCTGGTAACCCGGTTGGGCGAGAGGGTCGTTGTCGACATCCGCAAAGCCGTTTTCGACCGCGTCATCGGGATGAGCCCGGCATTCTACGAGGGTATTCTCACAGGCGAAGTGCTCAGCCGCATCACCACTGATACAACCCTGATCCAATCCGTTCTTGGCTCGTCCATTTCGATCGCGTTGAGGAACCTGTTGATTTTTGTCGGCGGGCTCGCTCTGATGCTTTTGACATCTGCAAAACTAACGTCGCTGGTGTTATTGATCGTCCCTGCAGTTGTGGTTCCCATCTTGGTACTGGGTCGCAGATTGCGGGTGCTCAGCCGTGAAAATCAGGACTGGATCGCGGCGTCCAGCGGGACCGCTTCTGAAACGCTAACTTCGGTGCAAACAGTGCAGGCCTTTACGCATGAGCAGGCCAGTCGCGCCCAGTTTGCAGACGTTTCTGAAAAGAGCTTCGATGCCGCGCGCAGGCGTATCTGGACCCGCGCGCTCATGACAGTGATCGTGATTTTCCTGGTTTTTACCGGGGTCGTTGGTGTCCTGTGGATCGGAGCCAATGACGTGCGTGCCGGGTCAATGACAGCCGGAACACTGGTTCAATTTGTGATTTACTCCGTTATGGTAGCCGGCTCGGTTGCTGCCCTCTCTGAGATTTGGGGAGAGTTGCAGCGCGCCGCAGGGGCAACTGAGCGGCTGGTTGAACTTCTGCATACCGTTGACACCGTACAGGACCCAGCTGCGCCGCAGACACTGCCGGATCCGGTGCGCGGCGAAATCGTTCTGGATGACGTTACTTTCCGCTACCCGTCCCGGCCTGCGACCGCCGCTCTTGACGGTATCGATCTGAAAATCAACCCGGGGGAAACTGTTGCCTTTGTTGGCCCGTCGGGCGCAGGCAAGACCACGATAATCCAGTTGCTACTGCGGTTCTATGATCCTGACTCTGGTGACGTCAGGCTCGACGGTATTCCCCTCCACGACATGGAGCGGGACGTGTTCCGGCGCTTCATTTCTATCGTGCCGCAAGACCCGGTTATCTTTGCGGACTCTGCGCGGGAAAACATTCGTTTTGGGCGCCCGAATGCGACGGATGCAGAGGTAGAGACTGCCGCCAAGGCCGCCGCGGCACATGACTTTATCACAGCTCTGCCTGATGGCTACGACAGCTATGTCGGTGAACGCGGTGTGATGTTGTCTGGCGGTCAGAAACAACGGATTGCGATAGCCCGTGCTATTCTGCGCGATGCGCCTGTACTGTTGCTGGACGAAGCAACCAGCGCACTGGATGCCGAAAGCGAACGGGCCGTTCAACAGGCCGTAGATGCCCTAAGCGCCGGACGTACAACCCTGATTGTAGCGCATCGCCTTGCAACAGTTAAAAAGGCCGACCGGATTGTTGTGCTTGATCAGGGGCGCATTGTTGCGACAGGCCCGCACGATCAGCTTGTTGCAGAAGGCGGACTCTATGCGCGCCTCGCACGACTGCAGTTCACAGATGGCATGGCCGCCGAATAGTTCCGATGAGTTCTTTGAGGCGAATGAGCCAATGCTGACTCATCAGACAAAATCTATCCCGGACAGATTCTGCGCGCCCCGCAAGGTTGGGTCATGCTCACGCAAGAAAGGACGCGCTGTTCCGGGAACTCTTTTTGGGCCCGAAAGATCGGCGCTACGTATCTGCATGCCGGGCTTTCCGGAGTGTCGGCCATTGCTTTGGCGAGTGCCCAAAGATGACCATCGCCCCCGCTTTCGCCGCAGAGTCCATGAGCCTCGCGCCATGATATTGGGCCAGCCCTTCATCCCATGATCCGGCGAATTTTTCATCTATCTCCGCTGGCCGTGAAATTGCGTCCGAGGTCAGCAGGACAGACCCGGTTTCAGGCAACTCAATCATCATCGCCAATTGCCCCGGCGCGTGGCCAGGCACCAAAAAGACCTCGAACCCTGGCCCAATCGCCGTGTCTTCGGAGATCAGATGATAGGCCTGATCCGGCCAATCTATTGGCTGAGTTTCTCGCCAATACATCGGTTTGGGGAGTGCCCGCTCGGCCTCGGCAATGACAATAGGAACTCTTGGGAAATCGGCCGTCCTTTGAGAAGATGGGCATTGATCATCGGCGTCCCCTCTGAGGGCAAGGCAAAGTGGGATCGCAGTCAAAGTCAAGCCGGGCTAGGAGAACTGCACTCGCAGATGGCCCTTGCAACTTGGCGTTTGTATTTTCGCTAATGCTTGCGCTGCACAGAAAAGAAACCCATCTTAAAAGTGAGGAACAATATTGCCTGAAAACGGGCGATAGGGGAGGATTACAGATGCCATTCGCTGGGATCGAAGACCGCGACGCGTTAGAGAACGAGATGCCGTGGGCAGAGCGTGATGTTGCGGTCACGCTATATGGAATGCTGAGTAACACGGCCACCAAATTCCCGAGCCACAAGGCGGTCAGTTATCAGATCCTGTCGGGCCCCACAGACAAGGCCGAAACGCTGAACTGGCAACAGCTACACGGCAAGGTGACGCAAGCGGCCAATATGTTCCGCTCGCTGGGTATCGGCCCAACGGATGTGATCGCTTATATCCTGCCCAACTGCCACGAAGCCACGATCACGCTGTTGGCGGGCGCAACCGCTGGCATTGTGAACCCGATCAATCCGTTGCTGGAACCTGAGCAAATCTCCTCCATTCTGCGCGAAACCAACGCCAAGGTAGTTGTGACGCTCAAACCGTTTCCCAAGACCGGCGTCGCGCAAAAGACCCGGGATGCAATACATTATGCGCCCAACGTGACAACCGTGCTTGAGATTGACCTCAACCGCTATCTGACGCCGCCGAAAAAATGGGTCGTCCCCTTCATCCGCCCCAAGCCCCGTGGACACACCCACGCGGACTACCTGAATTTCAACGCAGAACTTTCCAAGCACAACATCACGCTTGATTTTGATGATGTGCAGGAAGACCGGGTGGCCTGTTATTTCCACACCGGCGGAACCACCGGCATGCCAAAGGTGGCACAGCACAAATACTCCGGACTGATCTACAACGGCTGGCTCGGCCATACGATGCTGTTTTCCGAGAGTGACAGCATCATGTGTCCGCTGCCGCTGTTTCACGTCTTTGCGTGCCATGTGATCATGATGGCTGCCGTTGCCAGCGGTGCCCACGTCGTCTTTCCCACGCCGCAGGGCTATCGTGGAGAAGGTGTTTTTGATAATTTCTGGAAGCTGATTGAACGCTGGCAAATCACCTTTATCATCACTGTGCCAACCGCAATTTCCGCTAAGATGCAACGCCCGGTGGATGCCGATGTCAGCACTGTCAAAACCGCTTTTTCTGGATCTGCACCTCTGCCGCTTGAACTGTTCCGCCGGTTTGAAGAAGCCACTGGCATGACCATCGTCGAAGGCTACGGGCTGACAGAGGCCACCTGTCTGGTTTCCGTCAACCCGGTCGACGGCCCCAAAAAAGTAGGCTCCATCGGTATCCCCCTGCCCTACACAGATGTGAAGATTTACAAAGGAACGCCAGATGGCCCGATCGAAGCCGAGGTGGACGAGATCGGCGAGATCTGCGTTTCGAACCCCGGCGTTTTTGCCGGGCACACGTATACTGAGGAAGCCAAGAATAAGGACCTGTTTTACGCCAACAAATATCTGCGCACCGGCGATCTGGGGCGAAAGGACGAAGATGGCTATCTTTGGATCACAGGCCGCGCCAAAGATCTGATTATACGGGGCGGTCACAACATTGACCCCGCCGAGATCGAAGAGGCATTGCTGGGTCACCGTGCGGTTGCTTTTGCTGGCGCGATCGGTCAGCCCGACGCCCATTCAGGTGAGCTGCCATGTGCGTTTGTCGAACTGGTCGGGGGCGCAGAAGTCACGGTTGAAGAGCTGATCGAACATTGCAAGATCCACGTGCATGAGCGTGCGGCCCAACCCAAACATCTGACTATTCTGGAAGAGTTGCCGAAAACCGCCGTTGGCAAAGTCTTCAAACCTGACCTTCGCAGACACGCCATAACCCGCGTCTACAATAAAGCCCTCGAGAAAGCCGGTATATCGGCGCGCGTTGTGTCCGTGACCGATGACAAAAAACGTGGCTTGGTTGCACAACTCGATAAACCGCCAGATGCAGACCAAGCAGCCGTCCAAGCGGTACTGGGGGCGTTCACCCGGCCTTGGGAATGGGCGGCGTAAACGCACCCTAAGACCAAAGCGCGGGCGCGCGTGTCAGATGGTGCGTGTGAGTGAAATTATGTCGGATTATGCACCGCTGCTCGATGCAGAAGTATGGCCCCACAACCTTCGCAAGCTGACGATTGTCGAGACGGTAGCACCACATGCATTTGCCCGAATGTGAGTAGAGAACTTCGCTTTGAGACGTGCCTCAACTCGCGCCTGAATCCGGCCCGTTTGCAGAGCTCTGACTGGTCTCTTGTTAAATGAATATGTCCGGCCCTGAAACTCTTATTATTTCAAAAAGCTCCCTGCTTTCATCGAGTCTGGAATTGGCGCGCCAAGTCGGCTGAGAATCGTCGGGGCCAGCTGCAACTGGTCGATGATCGAGTCTTCTGCCGGGCCCGTCGCATCCCCAAAATAATAGAGCGCTGCGTCTTGCTGTAAGGTGCCGCGTCCGGCGTGATGACCTCGGTCGTCCTGACCGTGATCTGCAGTAACAATCAGCTCATATCCGGCATCGCGCCATTTGGTTATGAACGGTGCCAGCATCTCATCCATAACAGTACAGGCATGATCCATCTCATGGCTCTCGTGTTGAAAGCGGTGCCCCATGCTGTCCAGCGTACAGGTGTGCAGTATCCCATAATCCAAATCGAACCTCTGGCAAAGATTGGTCAATGTGCCAAACAGATCGATATCGGAAGGGGTCATCTGATTGGCGTGGCCACAGCCGGTCATCGAATGGAACCGGCCATGATTGATGCTAGCGTTTTCCGGCTCATCAAATTCGATATCACGCACGAAATCAAAAGGATGGCGATTGAAAAACTCTGACCAGAAGGAATGCGCCACAGCTCCCGTAACCCCACCTTCCCGGCGGACTTGCGAAAAAACATCTGGCTGGGACAGACGAAATACATTGCCGTTTCCCGTGCAGCCATGGACCTGCGGAGAGACGCCGGTGTGGAGTGACGCATAACAACTGGCCGAGATCGATGGCAGAACAGCACGATGGGTCCAGACTTGCGCGTCACCGCTGTCCACCCAGCCTTCGAGATTGCCAAACAGGCGGCGCCAGTTGCGGTAAGGCACGCCATCAAGAATGATCAGCAGCAGTTTTTTGTTCATCGGTATGGTCTCTCGTTTTCCTGCTCAATTTGTGCGCTGGCACTGCAGCAGGCGCAACGATGAATCCGCTTAATGTCACGATTATCACGGCGAACGGACTCTGGCCTGTTCATTCTACAAAACACGAGGATACCGGCTTCGATATCGCCTAAGCATAGAGTCACTCAAAACGTGTCGAAAGCGCGCAGTTCCGAGCCTCAGGAATCATAAACTGTTCAAAGGTGACAGATGACGGTTCTGAGCCCAAACTGACCTCATGTCTTAATACAGCTAATGGCAACTTTCGCTGGGTTGCTTCAGCAGCCGCAACTGTGATGGCTCGACTAATCCGCCGATCTGAAACCCATTTGCAGATTGCGACAACGAGACCGCAATACGCGTCGCCAGTCCGGTTATGCCGTTGATGCAGCGCGGATCTTATCCGAGCGAATCCAATAGCGCTTGGGCTTCACTTCGGTAGGAACATGAAAGATTGAGTTCAGCTTCTAGCGTGCCAACTCTATGACGACATCGACCAAATCACGGTCTCCTACCGTCAAAACCTGGCGCTTGGTTTCGAATCCTTCGGACGCGCAAGTGATTTCGTAGTCGGCATTTTTGACGGCACCGAGCAGCACCTTGCCGTTTCCGTCGCTCAGCGCGGCGATGTCCGGCAGATCGACATCGTTGGATGCCAGCATCACCCGCGCATCAGACACCGGTTTTTCGTCGACCCCCAGGACTTGAACGCGGATTTGGGTACCCTCGCCTTTCATTCAATTCAGACAGTCAGCCAATTGACAATATTGTCGTGCACTGGGGTGGTAATCCGGGTTGCCGAGTTTGTAGTCCCTCCCCCATAAGCGTGAATTCCGAACGCAGTGCGGTCACCACTGCTGTCAATCCGGTATACCGCTGATCCGCTTTGGCCTCCGGCGGTGTCTATGTCGTAATACACTTTTCGCATAGCAACGGACGCGATTCGATTGCTGTGATACCACTGCGTGCCGGGTGGCTTGTCACCAGGATACCCCGACAGGTTGCCAATAGAAGCCAAGATCTCGGAATTCGACAAAACGCCGAATCCTATAGTCCCTACCTGATCGCCCAGATTGGTCGGGATCGTGATCGCGCCGTAGTCGTATTGCGGATTTGCATTTTCAGTCCAACCGACAACGGAGTGGAAAATCTCGCTGCTCACCGACCCGTACGGCAACTCCGAGCCGTTCCGCCCTGGCATCACGTCGATGCGGCTGACCCACCCGTTGCGTTCTGCCACGGGACTGTTGGTAATGTAGACAACATGTCCGGCGGTCACCAAGGTATGTGGCCCGATAAACCACGCAGTGCCGATCCAGCGCGACCCGTCGCGTGCCGTGATCAACAACGAGGCATGCACCCGCCATGGGTAGTTCTGGGTCCGGGCGACTTGCACACGGTCGTCGACGCCGTGCACCGTCTCAGGGCCGAAATCGGGTCGACCATAAGAGGCCTCCGCGATGTTTCTCAAACCCTCGGTGTCTGGGGCGGATCTGACAACACCCGATGCCTTAGTACCTTCGCCAATGTCTTCGACACCTCTTCTTGTCTTCGCCTTCGTTGACTTCGCCGAACCAGTGGTCGCCGGATGCGCAATCAAAACCTCGACTTCATTTTCGCTATCGGGATCGGTGTTGGTCACCGGCGCATGCAGCCCGGTTGGAACCACTCGATCCTGCTCGCCACGGGCCGCCTTGACTGCGCGCAATACGTTCAACCGGCCATAGCCCATGCGGTCATTGCGTCCGTTGGCATAAGGCAGCGGCCCGACCTTGTCGGCTGTCGAACGGATGACTTCTCGGACCTCGCCTTCGGTCAGATCAGGCTTGACGGACAGAACCAGCCCTACTGCCCCTGCGACGATAGGGGTCGACGACGACGTACCATTGAAACTGGCAAAGTAATTACCCTGTGGTCCTGGTGCTTCGTTGTAGCCTGCCTGACCCGAGTTATCGGTGGTGTAGTTGTGCACACCCGGTGCCGCGACATCGATCTTTGGTCCAAAATTGGATCCCCACCAATGTTCGCCATCTTGGCTCGTCGGGGTCTTGGGTTCGTCGAATTCATTGCTGGCCGATATAGAGAGCACATTGTCGAGGTTGCTGGGGTAGTCATGCAAGGTGTTCGCATTGCCGGCAGCAATGACGATGACACAGCCCTTCCCATTTCGTCCTTGGGTTCTCGCTCTTTCGAACGCGTTGGTGATGGCGGATGATGCCGCGCCGCCACCCCAGGAATTGCTCAGCACGTCTGCCCCGTTCTGCCACGACCAATCGATGGCGCGCTTGATCCAAGAGTTGCGCGTAATCCACTGCGCGTTCGGCTGCGGAGAATAAGCTATTCGGACTGCCAGAATCGAACAACCGCCTCCGATTCCCAAGATACCCGTGGCATTTCCATGGATAGCGGCAGCGAGCCCAGCGCATGAAGTACCGTGCGCATCCCACGCATTGGGTTCCTGAAAACTATCATCGTCGGCACCGTCATAAGATCCGACGATGGCCGCCGCGAGGTCCTCGTGATGCGTATCAACCCCCTCGTCGAGAATCGCGATCTTTATCTTCGGATCGCCGACGGCCAATTTCCAGGCATCACGCGCTTGCGTGATATCGATGGCATATTGCTTATCGGCCAAAGGGTCGTTGGCCGACGGCCAGCTCTCCTGTTTTCTTACGGTGTGCCCACCAAAAACGACGAAATCCGGCTCGACGTATTCAACTTCACTTTGCTGGTCCAGCGCAGCAATTACCTCAAAAGGGTCCCTCGCCGCATCCATGGTGACGACATATTCGTTTCCAGTTTTTTCAGTGACGTCGAGGTCGTAGCTTTTGAAAAACTTCGTGGCGTTCGTCCCGGATTTCAGGCCGAGGAGCAGACGGTCGGTGGCAACGCCGTAATTCTCTCCGAACACGAAGACGGGCGAGGCCCGGTCGACCTCGGCTTCTTCTTTGACGCTTTCAAGGGCCCTGCTCAGACGGGCTTTCGCGCTTACAGGCGAACGCGCAACCGGAAATACCGTAAACTTCTCCTTCGGGATTTCGAAACGGTCATCAAAACTGCCAAATTCCGGGCGGGATACCCCCGCCAATCGGTCGCTATAGGGCGCGGGTTCCTTGAACCTAATGGCAACGAACTCTTCGGAAACTGTAAGAGAGACTTCTTCTCCATTAACTCTGTAGGTAAATTTCATAACAATCCTCCTTCACAAAAAAGAGACGTCTTTCGGGTCTAATGCAGCTAGTATGCTTTTTTGAATCAAATGTTTCGACGTCGGTAAGTTTCAAGTATACCACATTGTCCTGTTTCCAGGAAATTTGGGCGTTCATGCCGTACAGGGCAATACGAGTCTGCGATACCAAGAGGCGGATGTTCGGACCGCGGTCCGATTGGTTCAGGTCGAGCAAACGATCTTGATCTGGCTGCCAGAAACACAGAGCAACGGGCTTGCATTGGGCGCAGATTTCACAATTACCGTTTTGGACCTAGTATTGGCGAGCGCGCGAGCCGTTAATTCCAACTTGGTATAACCTCATTGTGGTTGCGGCTCGCAATTTGTCGCGATTTCTAGCCTTTTTGGCGTTCAGTATTCCCCGATGGCTGGTGTTGGTTCGGCTGTGGCGAAAGCTCTCTTTGTCCCGCACCGCAGACCATTGGAGGTTTGAAAGTCAGTAAGTCCCGATCCTGGGTCGACGTCAAAGCGCCAGTCGATAAAAGTCTGCTGCGTTTCTGCCAAACACAGCGTCCCGTTCATCGCGCGAAAGATGACTGGTCAGCGCCAACGCAATGTCGTGCCAGTCCTGATATTCGGCTTGCAACCGGCACACTGGCCAGTCTGACCCCCACATCACACGCTGGGCACCAAAGGCGCTGAGAATATGATCGGAAAACGGGCGCAGATCCTCAATGCTCCAGCCCTCTGCAGCCTCAGTCACCAGACCTGAGAACTTGCAGTATCCTGTTGTCTCGTTTGCCAA
>CBDTVL010000145.1:0-9890 GCA_965363755.1 uncultured Sulfitobacter sp. | reverse complement strand
ATGTGACATCCGTCATATGGTCGCCATCGGCAACATAGGTCTCTGCGTCCACAAGTGCGAGCTTCATGGCTTCGATCTGCAGGTGGTACGCAAGCGGGTCGTCTGCCTCTAGGTCGCGTATCGCTGTGTGGGACAGGATGCCCATAGCCATAAGGGCCGCGATGCCTTGGCCATTGGGTGGGATCTCATGCAATTCCAGATCATCGAATTTCTTTGATATGGTGCCGCACCAGTCCACTGTATGTGCGGCCATATCCGCGAGATTGAGCGCGGCGCCGTGTTCTGCTGCAAAGGCGCAGATCGCTTCGGCCAACTCGCCCTCGTAAAAGGCGACCCCTTTCGTTTCGGCAATTGAGCGCAGGGTCTTTCCCAGAGGCGCATTGACGAACCGATCGCCAGCCATGGGTGCCTGTCCTTTTGGCAGAAAGGTCTCGGCGAACCCTGGGTAGTCGCCTAGGGTTTCTGCCGCCCGTCGCCAAAGCTCGGCGATCTTAGGCGTGACGATGAAGCCACCTTCCGCATAGCCGATGGCCGGTCCGAACAGATCGGCGAAGGGCAATTTTCCAAAGCGCTCTGATAGAGAGACCCAGGCAGATACTGCGCCAGGCACCGTCACGCTTTCCCACCCTCGAAATGGCATGGTTTCATATTGGGCAAAGCGCTCCGGGGTCCATCCAGCGGGTGACCGGCCGGACGCGTTCAGGCCATGCAGTTCCGTGCCATCCCAAACGATTGCGAAGGCGTCAGAACCGACGCCATTGCCGGTGGGCTCAACCAAGGTCAGCGTAATCGCTGTGGCAATGGCCGCATCCACAGCATTTCCGCCGCGCGCCAGCATGGACAGTCCTGCTTGGGCTGCCAGCGGCTGTGACGTGGACACGATATTGTCTGCCAAAACAGCCGAACGGCGGGATGGGTAATGATGAGTGGCGCAGATATCCATGGCACGTCTTCTTTCTTGTCTGAGGTGTTTGATTGCCGTTCGGCGGAATTAAAGGCGGTGCTGTGGGTTAGGCGGGGGGAACCGCGAAGGATCGCGAAGCGATGCCATGCTCTTTGCGATGCGCCTCATCTTTGGCAATCGCCTCATCCAGCGGCTGCCGGTCGACCATGCCCGAAAAATTGTCACAGGTCGCCATAGAGGTTGCGAAAATCGCGTAGCGTTCCTTGCTGACCGCGAGAAGTCTGCGCAATTCCCAAAGGGGGTCAGCATGGTCGTCTGCGCGGATATCGATTGTCGGATAGGGCTGGCCTCCATGTATAACTAGGCCTGCCGCCTGTCGTCCGCGACTGTCACCACCGGCAGCCTCTCCTGCCTCCATTGCGCAAAGAAGGCGTTCTGCGAATGGCAATTCGGGATGGTTGCGATAGTTTGCAAGTGTGTCCAGCACCACGTCTGGCCCCACCAGCATGTTGCCGGCCACCGAAACATTGAGGGCTGAGACATGCCCTGCCCAAGGCACGCAATTTGCACCAGTGTGCTGCACCATTTGCCCATCAGGGGCGAGGAAATGCGCCTGCCTTAAGGCCTCACCCGCATCGCGGCTCAGGAAATCCGATAGGATTGCAGTGGGCGCTTCGCCAGCGTCCAATCTGGACAGGCCCTCTATGCCCCAAAGGGGGTTCACAAAGGCCTGGCTCGCGACAGCGGCTTTAGCGGACACCCATGGGACCTGAACTCCGCAGGCAAAGAACCTGCTCGCGACGGTAATACCAATCTCTCCGGTCTTGGGGTCTCGGGCAACAATTGAGTATGTCATGGACGGCCCTGTGTTATTGACGTGTATCCCAGAGGTGGCGTGGGCTTGCGGTTTGGCGATCTTTTGACCTGAGCGCAGAGAAAAGGCAAGTTTGCTATCGATAAGTGTTCCTGCGGAGTCTGAAAAATAGGCAGCTCGACAAGCCCTCACATAACTGATCAAAAAATAATCAATCACGATTAAAAATAATCACTTTTTGCTGGGCATGGCGAGAGGTCGTTCTCAGAGGCTGGCCAATCTTAAATGACCCGCTAGTTATCCTTCAATGCGAGGGTGGACTCGCAATTTAATCTAGGATGGGCGAAGATAGACAATGAATCTCCTTGAGATCAAAAACCTCAGTATCGTCCATAAAGCAGATGGTGTGGAAACCACGCTGGTGGATGATCTGTCCTATTCGGTGTCAGCCGGTGAAACGCTGGCCATTGTAGGCGAGTCTGGGTCCGGGAAATCTTTGTCATCGCTGGCCGTCATGGGATTGTTATCAAAAGAGCTTCAGGTAACGTCCGGCAGCGTGAAGCTAGAAGGCGTGGATCTGCTGACACTTTCGGATGAAGATATGCGGCAAAAACGCGGGCGTGATATATCGATGGTGTTTCAGGAGCCGATGACATCACTCAATCCTGTGCGCAACATCGGCAGCCAAATCACAGAGAGCATTGAAGAAAACCTCGGCCTTTCGCGGACTGCGGCGCGCAAACGCGCCATTAATCTATTGGAAGAGGTCGGCGTTGCTGATGCCGAACGCCGGATGCGTCAATATCCGCATCATTTTTCTGGTGGAATGCGTCAGCGGGTTATGATTGCGATTGCCCTTGCCGCCGAGCCAAAGCTGATCTTGGCAGATGAACCAACCACAGCGCTGGATGTGACTATACAAGCGCAAATTCTTGATCTGATGGCAAAGGTTTGTGCAGACCATGGCACGGCTCTGATCTTGATCACGCACAATCTGGGGATTGTAGCGCGTTACGCGGCCCGTGTGAATGTGATGTATGGCGGTCGTATTATTGAGACAGGCACGGCCGCCGATGTCTATTACAGGCCGCGTCACCATTACACGCAGGGCCTTTTGAATTCAGTGCCAAGACTGGACCAGAGTAGGGATGAGCCCTTGCGTCCGATCATGGGAAATCCTGCAGATCCTTTCGTGCCCATCGAAGGGTGTCGCTTTCATCCGCGTTGCCCGAGCGCACAGGATAAGTGCCGATCTGAGAGCCCTCGTTTTGATGGGCAAACCGCTTGTCACTTCCCACTCGCGGTTGAAACGCGGGTGGCCTCTTAATGGACCAACCATTTTTGCGCATCGAAGGCGTCTCCGTCCACTTTCCTGTCAAAAAGGGGCTGCTACAACGTCAGGTCGCCGAAGTTAGAGCGGTTGAGAAGGTTACCCTGTCTCTGAAAAGGGGTGAGGCCTTCGGACTTGTAGGGGAATCAGGATGCGGCAAGACCACGCTGGCGCGGACGGTTCTGCGGCTGGTCGATGCGACCGAGGGTGAGATTTGGTTTGATGGTGAGGAGATTACCAATCTTAAGGGATCGGCTCTGGCACCATATCGCAAGCGTGTTGCCGCCGTTTTTCAGGACCCGTTTTCGTCGCTGAACCCTCGCATGAAAGCGGGGGCGATCATTGCTGAGGTTTTGCACGTCCATCTGTATAATGGAGACGTGAAAGCGCGGGTGATCGAACTGCTTGGCCTATGTGGTCTCTCCGATCGTTTTGTAGATCTCTACCCGCATCAGATGTCAGGTGGTCAACGCCAGCGGGTCGGAATTGCACGGGCCCTTGCGGTAGAGCCTGATCTTATTGTTTGTGACGAGGCAGTCTCAGCGCTGGACGTGTCTATTCAGGCCCAGATCATCAACTTGCTGGAAGACCTGCGTGTGCGCCTGAACCTGACATATTTGTTCATCGGCCATGACCTATCGATTGTGCGCCATCTGTGTGACCGGGTCGCGGTGATGTATCTTGGACGGGTGATGGAAACTGCCAGCTCCGAAGAGCTGTTTGATAACCCGCAACACCCCTACACCCGTGCGCTGATTGAGGCCGTTCCAAACCCGGACCCGTTGTCTGAGGCGTCTCGCGAACATGTTGCTTTGACGGGTGAAGTCCCCAGTCCGCTGAATCCTCCGACCGGCTGTGTCTTTCATCCACGCTGCCCCATCGCGATGGACCTGTGCCGCACAGTTGAACCTGCATTGGGGGCCTTGACCCCTGAACATGCTGTGGCCTGCTATGCCGCAACGCAACTAACCAAAGACGAACAATAAACACGACAGGAGAGTACCATGGAC
Source organism: uncultured Sulfitobacter sp. (assembly GCA_965363755.1). Classification (GTDB taxonomy): domain Bacteria; phylum Pseudomonadota; class Alphaproteobacteria; order Rhodobacterales; family Rhodobacteraceae; genus JL08. The sequence goes on along the minus strand of CBDTVL010000145.1, from coordinate 5,832 downwards.
GAAAAAGATCTGATGAAACGCGCCGAAGCGGAGATGCGTGAAGCCTATGACTATGACCCGCGCGACCCACTGTTTGGTCTGAACAAAGACAACCTGCGAGGCAATAAAGTCAGCCGCCGCACCACCTTGCGCCTTCTGGCCGCCGGCGGTGCGCTCAGCATGGCGCAAGTGCTGCCCGGTTTGCGCGCGACCCCAGCTATGGCCGATGGTCACAGCGGGGGAGAGTTGAACTGCGCTTGGGCCGGTGTTGGCGAGATCACGACGCTTGACCCTGCTCAGATCGGTCAGGTTCTGCAGTTCCAAATTGCTTCAAACATCTACAGCGGTTTGATGCATATCGATAACTCTTTGGTCGCGCAGGGTGATCTGGCCGAAAGCTGGGAAGTCAGCGAAGACGGCCTAGAGTACACAATCAAGCTGCGCGAAGGCGTGACCTTCCATAATGGTGATGCGTTCAACGCTGATGACGTTGAATTCACTTTCAATCGATCCAGCGATCCCGATCAATCCCGCCACAGCCGGGTGATTGCCAATGTTGCTGAACTCCAAAAGCTCAACGATTACGAAGTGAATTTCGTACTCAAGCAGCCGCAAGCATCCTTCCTGACAAAAGCGCTGGAACGCTCTTCGGGCCGGGCGATGACCATCGTGTCGCGAGGTGGCCTAGAAGCACTCGGGTTGGCCCAATACGGTCTGACGCCGATTGGCACGGGGCCGTACAAGGTCATAGAACATACTCTGGGCCAGGCCGTGGTGCTAGAAAAATTTGCTGATTACTACGATCCTGACCGTCCGAAGATCGACAGGATCACCATTCAGCCTGTCGACGGGGTAGAGCCACTGGCGGCTGCCATTGAAGCTGGCGATATCCAGTACATCGGGGGCAATCCGGTTCCGACACAACTGGTCAGCCGGTTCAAAGAAAACCCTGATCTGGCGGTCGATATCAAACCTGGACCTGGCTTCCAGTCGATCTGGATCAACCCATGGCATCCCGCGATGACGGTTTCGGACTTCAACAAACCTGTTGAAGAGCTGAAGATGGAAAAAGGCTTTATGGTTCGTCTGGCCATTGCCAAGGCCTTGGATCGCGATTTATTTATCACGCAAGGCCGTTTCGGCTATGGAGTGCCTGCGCATGGCACGATCAACCCAGCGATGGGGTATTTCTTTGATGAAAGCCTTGCAGAGACATCTGAGCAGGCTTTCGATCCCGAAGGCGCTAAAGCGCTATTGGCCGAAGCGGGCTACCCTGATGGGGCTGGCTTCCCGGAATTAAAGCTGCAAACCACACCCAACACCAAACGCGACGGTCAGGTTGTGGCCAACATCCTCAAGGTGGTTCTGGGTATCACTGTGATCGTCGATCCCAAAGACTTCTCAATCGGGATTGAAGAGTTCAACAAAATGGACATCGATCTGCGTCTTGGTGGGTCGGGCGGTGACTATGATCCGGATGATGGTTTGGTGGACTGGATGCAGACCGCATCAAAGTTCAACGGCCCAGATCGGGACACTGCCACGAAGCCGTTTGGTTTTTGGAGCGAGGCTGAATCTGATGCCGCCGTCGATGAACAATCGATCACGTCTGATCCCGCCGCGCGGCGAGAGTTGGTGCAAAAGGCCAATGCGATCACCTCCAACAAGGTGGCGTGTGGGTTCCTGTACCACCCGGTGGACGTCCTCGTGCACAGCACGTCCGTGATCGTGCCCGAAGACGCGCGCATTCCAGGCCTTCACGAGCTTGACCGCATTTCACTGGCGTAACTAAAAGAAAGGCGTGCGGGCCCTTGGTGGCCCGCCCGGCCCCTTATGGTATCTTACATTCTGAGACGTTTGGTCGGAGCTGCATTGGTGATGCTTGCTGTGGCAACGCTGGTGTTTTTCATGATCCGGTTGGTGCCGGGGGATCCGATTGCCGCCATGCTGGCGGATTCCGGTAGCCCCGAGGCACGTGAAGCGATGACCCGCAAACTGGGGTTGGATCAGCCACTGGTGGTGCAATTCTGGAAATGGTTCACATCCATGTTGCAAGGCGACCTTGGTGCCTCAATCTATGGCAATAACCAGCCTGTTACGACCATCCTTCTCGAAGCCCTACCACGGACGATGTCATTGGCATTCTTATCTTTCATTATCGCGCTAGTTATTGCGATTCCCGCAGGCATCCTGTCGGCCACGCGCAAGAACACGGCCACCGATACGGTTGTATCCTTGTTTGCATTTCTGGGCCTGTCGATGCCGGATTTTTGGCTGGCCATCCTACTAATCATCGTCTTTGCGGCCAACTTGCAATGGTTGCCGGCCATCGGATATGTCCCACTGTCCGAAGGTTTTTGGCCATGGCTGAGCCATCTAATATTACCATCTATCGCCATCGGAACTGGGTTTTCCGCGATTATAGCCCGGATGATCCGGTCGTCTATGCTGGAGGTCATGCAGGCCGATTACATGCGCACCGCAGCCTCCAAAGGGTTGACGATGCGGGTGCAGATGCTGCGGCATGCTTTTCCCAATGCGCTCATCCCCGTCGTAACGGTTATTGGCATCGCCTTTGCGTTACTGATTTCGGGCGCTGTGGTGGTTGAGAACGTCTTTGCCATCAAAGGGCTGGGACGCGTGTTGATCCAAGGCATCCAGAACCGCGATTATCCAGTTGTGCAAGGCGCAGTGCTGGTTGTGTCTGCCTTCTTCGTTTTAGCGAACCTTGCAGTTGATCTTCTCTATGCGGTCATTGACCCAAGAATAAGGTATTCATGATGTCAGGCCTCCGCGTAGAAGACCTTGTGCAGCCTGAAGCAGTCCAGAAAAAATCGCATCTGCGTGCTGTCTTTTCCCGCGACCGTAAGGCACAGGTCGGGTTGCTTATTCTTGCTTTCTTTATCCTGATTGCACTTTTCGCGCCGATTATTGCACCTTTTGATCCCAATGAAATGACGTTGGATATGATGGGTAGTCCGTCGGGGGCCCATTGGCTTGGGACAGATGATCTTGGACGTGATCTGTTGTCGCGCATAATTTGGGGGACACAGATTTCGCTGTTGGTAGGGGTCTCCACTGTGACCCTCGCACTTGTGGCCGGTGTCGCCCTTGGGGTTTTGGCGGGCTATTATGGTGGCTGGATCGACACAATTATCATGCGGTATATTGATCTGCAGTGGGCGTTCCCGAATTTCATTATTGCGGTTTACCTCGTGGCCGTGTTCGGCACCGGGCTTCTAAATGTCATCGTGGCGATTTCACTGGCGTTTCTGGACGACTTCGCACGCATTGCGCGGTCAATGGTTCTGACGTTGAAGGAAGAACAATTCGTCGATGCCGCGCGGGTTCAGGGGTTTTCCGATGCGCGGATTATGTTCCGCCACATCCTACCTAATGCCTTGGCCCCTCTGATTGTCCAAGCAACAGTGAGCGTATCTTATGCCATTTTGGGCGAGGCTTCGTTGTCTTTTCTTGGGCTTGGCGTAAACCCAAACACTCCGACGTGGGGACTTATTCTAGCGGATGGGCGCAGCTTTATCAGCCAGGCATGGTGGCTTGGAGTCTACCCTGGCCTCGCAATCATGCTCGTGGTTTTGGCGATCAACTTTGTCGGCGACGGTCTAAGGGATGCGTTGGACGTGCGCGAAACCGGTGCATGATCAGTCTGCATCGATCAAGCTTTTTGCCATCATCATATGGACGCCCTTTTCACGGTTAACCGTCTGGGTGATGCGCAAATCCCCCGCAATGCTACACAGCATATAGGCGTCCTCGCTGCTAATCCTCGACCGCTGTGATACAAGTTTGATCATGTCGCGCAGCGCCATCTCAACACAGCGATCCAGATCGGGGGACATTCCCATGGTGATGTAATGGGTTGGGGTTTCAGCCTGCGGGTAGTTGAGATCGTGACCTTTCAAAACAGTCAAACGAAAGCGCCCCTGCAGTGCGGTTTCAATGGCCGTGACGCAAACCTCGCCATCGCCTTGCGCGCCGTGGCCGTCACCACAGGAAAAAAGCGCATCTTCGGCAAAAACAGGCAAATAAAGCGTCGTGCCCGCCACCAGTTCCTTATTGTCAATGTTGCCGCCATTCATCCGAGGTTCAATCGTGGAAATGCGTCCCCACGCGGGGGGCGGGGCGACGCCCATAACACCAAAGAAAGGGGCAAGTTCCAGCTCAAGTCCCCAAGGCAGCGTGCCAGTACCCCTTTCAGCATCAAGCGGAATGATGGTGTGATGCGGCTTTGGGAAATCTTGAGGCAAGGTGCCAGCCAGAGGTCGGATAAAGTTGAAGCCCCAGTCCTGACGCAAGGATACGTCTAAAATTTCAATCTGCAGCACGTCGCCGGGCATTGCGCCTGAAACAGCAACCGGCCCAGTCAGAAGGTGACCCGGAACGGTTGGCACACCAGCTGCATGCATTTCCAGCAGTTCGGGGGGCACATGGAAACCGGCACCCGGCAGATTTTGCGGCCCGCCAGAGATTGTATCGATTGTGATCTCATCGCCACTTGCGATTGCCATGACGGGCTCAAGTGTGGCGTCGAAAAAGCCCCAGTGGCAAGTCTCGGGTGACGCGTTTAGAACCATACACATTGCATTGCTAGCCTCTAGTTTGAATTAGGACACACTGCGAACTCATGTTGTGAATTATAAATACTTACCAATACCCTCTATAGAGCATCCAGCACGTTCTTGGATTATTTTCCCAGCTGACCGGCCAATATACCTTCGACAAGAATTTGAATGCGTAGGGCTTCATCCACTGTCGCCAATCGATTTGGCTTGCCCGCCAATAAAAGAACCAAATCATCCAACTGCGCTTTCAGGCTTGTCGCCCGCGGGTCAGCAGGGTCCGCGGTTAATGGCACAAAAACGTTACCTGACGACATGGCATCACGATAAAAATCGGATACGCGCCGGCTTGCTTTAGACCCCTTGATGGTCATTTCTTGTCGGTCCGGTTGCGCGCCGCCGACGCTGCCCATGACGGTCACAGGCAGGCCGGTTTTATTGACCAGCCGGGCGGCGACATGCGTTTCGCACAGATTGTCTTTTACTGGATAATCCGGCTGAGACCAGACCAGTTCTAGCGGGCCCAAAATGCGTTCACTGAAGAACAGAAAATGCGAAATCACTTCCCGCGTCATGCCGCCCTCTTCGCGAAAGCGCAGCCAGTCTGCTGCCTTTTGCCAAGCGCGCGGCCAATGGGCGTACGTCACGATGATGTCTATCCCAATGAGCTGACCAAGCGCGCCAGTCTCTGCAGCAGTCGAAACATCTGTCAGGGCAGCCCCTGCCGCTTGGGTGAAATTGACGGCTGCGGGAGCGCCGTAGGAGGTGAGTTGCCTGACCAAATCGCGGCTTTCGTCGATATCAATGCCCAGTGGTTTTTCGAGGAAAACAGCCTTACCCTGTGCTGCTGCAGCCAGCGCATAAGCCTTGCGCGGAGCGGGCGGACAAGCAAGGTAGACCAGATCAGCGCCGGTGGTTGCATCTGCAGCACTAGCGGCCAGTCTCGCTGAGGGTGCGAGGGCTTGCGCAGCCTGACAAGCAACTGCATCTGGATCCCAAATCATTTCCACAGAAAACTCAGGGTGTCGTGTCATATGCTCAAGCATACGCTGGCCCATAGTACCCAAACCGATAATTGCTGTCTTGATTGTCATCTGTGCCTCCCAGACTGATAATATATCACCCTCAGACCCAAGGAAAGATTGAACGTTGACTTCAAACTTTGCAGAACCGGATCTTGTTGGAAAACTACTTCCTACTTGGCGACCTGGAAGCCTTCGTCGATCACTACAATCATCAGCGTTACACCGAGAGCCTGAACAATGTCACACCC
>CBDTVL010000144.1:0-9956 GCA_965363755.1 uncultured Sulfitobacter sp. | reverse complement strand
GACAGCGGAAGATTGGCCATGTGAAGCACCGCATCAGCCACATGCTGAGCATCCATGACCGGTTCAGGTTTGATCGACAGGTCGGCCTGTGGAACCCCAGCCCCCATCTTTGCGGTCATCTCAGAGGCGGCATTGCCAATATCGATCTGACCGCACGCAATATTGTAGGGTCGGCCATCCAATGAAATCGTTCGGGTGATCCCGGTGATCGCATGTTTAGACGCTGTATAGGGTGCTGATCCCGGGCGCGGCACAGCCGCCGAAATTGAGCCGTTGTTGATAATCCGACCACCTTGTGGCACCTGCTTGCGCATCAGGTTGAACGCTCCACGCGCGCAAATAAACGCGCCTGTCAGGTTTACATTGATAACCTTTAGGAAATCCTCGACAGGAATGTCGCCAATCGGCGCGGCAGGTACATTGTTTCCGGCATTGTTGAACAGCACATCCAGGTGTCCGTGGTCCGACTCAATCTGATCATAAAGCGCGTCCACATCTTCAGGATTGGTCACATCGCAGGCAATAGCGGTGGCGGTATCCCCTGCCATCAACTCAACTGTCTCCTGCAATGCATCCAGCCTCCGCCCGGTCACCACCACGTGGTAACCATTTGCCCCAAGTGTCAGCGCACAGGCCCGCCCAATGCCAGAGCCACCTCCGGTGATCAAAGCAGTCTTAGTCATGTTATATCTCCTCCCAAGGCGCGCATTTCTGCTGCATATTCGTGCTTGGACGACATTGGTTCGGTAGACCTGTTGCCGTCATGATAAAGTGTTACGCATTATGTATTTCAGTAGGCAGTGGGTATTTTCCATAAAAACGAGGGGTAATGAAAATGCCTCCTTTACGGTATTTCAACTTGCAGGTTCTCTAGGGGTACTCCAGGACCGCCGCGAACGTTCGCACCAGTAAACGTCCGGAGCCAATTGAAACCGATGAAAGGGCCATCGATATGATGGCCGCATCATTTGCATTTACAAAGACAGAACTCAACATACAGGTGACCGCGCTCGCCGGTAGGCAAGGCGTCGTGTTGCGCGACAGTGTCACGTGCAGCTTGATTATGCGCAAACAACGGCGCGATTGGTCGCTAGGATTAGTGGAGGGAACCAGCGTCCGGGACCATCATTCTGCCGCGACGCCCAAAAAACGGCCTCCGACGGTGTATGGGGCGCTCAAGGGGCGGATTGCCAGTTGTGCTCAAGCGCATATCGCAAATCGGAGTTGCCGATATTGCCGCGATTGGGCCGATGTATTGCGTCAGCAGTCATTCCAATGCCGTTCGCAGAATGACTTATAAGAACGTCTTGAGACGACTGGCCGATCGAATATCGCCCCTAATCAAAGTCAGGGCTTTTAGAAAACTATGACGGAGGGCCCATTCGCTGCCACCAGTCAAGATCGCGAATGCTGATCCATCCTGACAAGATGATCACCGTGATGATCACCCACAAAACCGCCGCCACACCCGTGGTGATCAAGGCTTTTTTCTTAAGGTGGTGCTCTTCCGGCGCACCCGCATGAGTGCCGGGCTCAACATTCCCGAGATCCCCCTGTGTTTTCACGCGGATCGGCAGGATGACCAGAAATGTCAGAAACCAGAACACAACATAAAGCACGATGGCCGACGTAATACCCATGATTCAGACCTGCTCCAGTTCGACCAGACAGCCGTTGAAATCCTTGGGGTGCAGGAAAAGAACTGGCTTGCCGTGGGCCCCTATTTTGGGCTCTCCGGTGCCCAGCACTCGGGCGCCACTCGCCAGCAGATGATCGCGAGCCGCCAGAATATCTTCGACCTCATAGCAGATGTGATGGATTCCACCCGACGGGTTTTTCTCGAGAAAACCGTTAATCGGGCTGTTTTCTCCAAGCGGACATAAAAGTTCGATCTTGGTATTGGGCAGTTCGATGAAAATGACCGTTACGCCGTGATCAGGCTCATTCTGCGGCGCGCCCACCACTGCACCCAGTGCACCGCGGTATTGGGCTGCTGCGGCCTCCAGATCAGGCACAGCAATGGCAACATGGTTCAGGCGGCCAATCATGGCAGTCTCCTTTGGGTATCTTGTTGGGCTGGCTTATGGACCCCGGCCCGGTCAAGGGCAAGCACCTCAGCCAACTACAAATTGCGCGCGCTTGTTAACGCGCTGTTAGGTAAGCCGACCTAACGATTGAATCTCACTGCTGCCTCATCGAAGGATTCTGCTCATGGATGACATAGACGCATTTGTTGTCGCAAAACCTGTTCCGACCTCATCTCGACCTCTGCTGGGCCTGACGGTTCTGGTCGTCGAGGACAGCCGCTTCGCATGTGAGGCGATGCGGCTCTTGTGTCTGCGCAGCGGCGCACGGATCAGACGGGCAGATTGCCTGCGGTCAGCGCGTCGGCATTTGCAGGTCTACCGCCCTTCAGTGGTGATCATCGATCTTGGGTTGCCAGACGGATCTGGAACCGATCTGATCACCGAATTGAACCAAACTGTTCCTCGTGTCGAAGTTATTTTGGGAACTTCTGGCGATGACGCAGGTCAAAGCCGCGCAATTGCGGCCGGTGCGGACGGGTTCATGCCAAAACCGATAACTTCGCTTGCGGTGTTTCAAGATATTGTGTTGTCGCGCCTACCGGCGGATCGGCGCCCTATGGGCCCTCGAACGGTAAGCGAGGACGAAATCACGCCTGATCCAATTGCCTTTCGTGATGACATGGCGCACGTGGCCGATGTGATGAGCGAAGAGTGCATCCGGGACGAGGCGGTTCTTGATTACATAGCTCAATTTGTGACAGGGGTGGCGCGCAGTGCCGACGACACTACATTGCAGCAGGCCGCCGAAGCATTGGCGCAAGCCCGTGCCAGTGGCGGCCCTGTTGGGTCAAACGCGGCCCGGGTGGCCGGTCTGGTACAAGACAGGCTAGCGCAGAAAATGGCCATCTGACGGTAGAACGATTGCGTGCCGTTAAGGTCGGGATTGTGTGTCAGTTCGCCGGTGTGAGCCCGCCTGAGTCGAGCGTTGGCCGGGCTTTTTATCTCATTCCGACCCACACAGAGTTGCCCGAGACCGTTGCAGATGTAGTGATGCCTGTGCTCAAGAACATTCGTTGGCGTCTCTAAGGATCCGAGTATGTTTGCGGATTTCAGAGGTCACTTCCGCAAAGGTGCATATTCCGCGTGCCTCAAGAATAGACAGCATCCGAATGAACACTTCAGCCGTTGCTGCTGCGTCGCCCATTGCCGTATGGCGCAAGTCAGGTGGGATTTTGACATCAAGCCGGTTACAAAGCGCATCTAACGTGTGTTCAGCGGACCCGCCAAAAACCACCGCTGAGAGATGCACCGTATCCAAAACAGGATGGTCAAACCGTACGCCGATTTCTTTTGCCTGCCGATGCAGGAATGCCATGTCAAAAGGGGCGTTATGCGCGACGATCACTGCATCACTGGCAAAACCATGAAACGCGCGGCAAACGTCAGAAAAGACGGGAGCATCCGCAACCATCGCAGTGTCAATGTGATGCACCTTTGTAGATGCAGCCGGGATTGGAATGCCCGGATTGACCAGAGTCTCAAAGACCTCTCCCGCGACACATTTACAGTTGACGACACGCACTGCCCCAAGTTGAACAACCTCATCTTTCTCGGGCTGCAACCCTGTTGTTTCGGTATCAAACACAACATAGGCAAGATCGCGTAATGCAGCAGAGTTCAGATCCGTGGGCTGCGCCTTGTCCTGTAGATCAAAGTCATAGGTCATTGGCCGTTCTGCGTCCGGATCAAGCGGCTCCAGCATCAGCGTGTAGCCGACCAGTGTGCCGAAATGGCGAACATGACCCGTGTAGATCGCGCCGGAATGAGCCGTCACAAGTACGGACCGTCGTGGCGTTCTCTGCTGCGCAATCTGATCCAGAGCCTTCAGGACTGATGTCTTGTCAAAATAGTCAAAAACGGAGCCGTTCAGGCGCGCTGGCGCTTCGACCTCCATCATCGCAGCAGCCTGACCGTCATATAACACGATCTGATGGGTCGGAGTGGCGACAATGATTGCCATCGGGATATCAGACAGGATTTGCAGGAGTTGCAGTTTTTCTCGCTCCAGCCTCTTAGTGTGCTGCGCCAATGTCTCTGAGGCACTCTGTGAGATCACGCTGAGTTTTTGATTGATCGCAGTCGCAGCCGGAGCCAGATCGCCCAGATAACGGGCCGAGGATTCATCAATATTGGCCTCAACATCTGCATGGGCGCGCACCCTCAGACTGGCCGCCAGTGCTTCAATGGGCTTGCTGACGTTTTCGTCAAACAATAGCCAGATGAAAACGCTTAATCCGGCGATGCCAAACCCTGCAACAATTGCGCTGGTGACAAATGCAGATAATGCGTCGGGGTCCGCAAGCTGACGAAACCCGAATAAAAGAGCCCCCAGCATAACCGCAATGCTGCCCAGACCGATGAGGCAGAAAAACAAAAATACTCTCAGGCGCAGGCTGAGATCCTTCATCTCAGACCTCCTCGCACGCTGCTTTCAAGATAGGGTCGACTGCGGAGACATCCAGCCAAACGGCGTTAAGCACTTCGCCATTCTCGCCAAATTCCACTCCATCAACAATATCCGCGCGTCTGCGACCGGCGCAGTCATAAAGAACCGGCGCCTTGGCTGTCCGCGCCCATCGACCATAAAATACCAGATCGACAATCCGCTGATCCGGATGATCCGGATGAGTACGCATTGTCGCCCGATCAACGGCGACAAAACGGCTGACGTAGGGTTTGGCGTAGGTCCAGGGTCGATAAAGGACTTTTTCCTGAATTGTCTCTGCCACCACCAGACCTTCGGGCATGTTGGCCTGCGTCCGAGCATACCAGCCATATTCGCTTGAGATTGTGGCCAGTAGCATCGCAGCCCCGGCCGCGACAGGCATCAACCATTTTGGCAGACGGCCTTTCAACGTGCGATTGACTGCCCAGACTAAAAGCGCTGCGGTGACACCTGCAACAAGTGTGCCGATCAGTTCGAAAAACATGAGCTTCCCCTCTCCTTGTTCGGTTTATTAGTCTACCCGAGAATACCGCGTCCCTGCATCAATGCAGATTGCATCGTCTTGATTACCACAAAAGCGTCGCGCAGATGACTGCGCTCGAAATCTGACAAGGATGCCGGTGGCAGGAAATTATCTGGAGTTTTTCCCTTTTTGATTAGATTGGCCTGATGCTCAAGTCGGCTTTGTGCCACTAGGTCATAGGCGTCTAACAAATCACGGCCACCGCTTTGGCTGATGATCTCTGCGCTTAATGCACCCTCAATCCGGGCGCGGGTGTTGACGACACCAAGCTGGCCCTGCAGCGCGTACATCCGGCCCAAATCAACCACCGGCACTACGCCGTTCAGCTTGGTGTCAATGGTGTTGCGATGTTCGCCGGACCGGATGGTTGCAAAGCCGCGTAGAAGGCCAAGCGGCGTGGCGTGGGTCAGCGCATTGGTGGCCATATGTGCCGTGAAAATCGAATTTTCCGATGCTGCCTGCAATGTGTCCGACTGCAAGCCTTTGAACAGTGACCCGTCCCCGCCAATGGGGCGCAGATCGAACATGACCGACGCCAGCATTTGCGCCTCTTTGCTGGGCTGCGCAATCCAGCCTTTGAAATAGCCGCGCCAGACCGAAACGGGCTGACGCCAGCGCGGGTTGGTTGCCATCATATCTCCCGGACAAAAAACATACCCGCATGCGTTCAGGCCGTCGCTGACGAATTGGGCGAACGATCCGAAATACGCCAAAGCCTCATCTTCCATCCCATCTTCAAGGATAAGGCAGTTGTCCTGATCTGACACTCCGGTCTGCTCCTGCCTTCCCTGTGATCCGCACGCTAGCCACAAATAGCGGCCCGGCGGTGGGCCAAACTTTGCTTTCGCCAAGGATAAAAGGCGTCGCGTGACCACATCGGCAATGTCGGTGATAAGTCGTGTCACCACATCATGACGGCTACCGGATGCAACCAACTGGACTAGCAAGTTTGGAATACGTGCGGTTATTTCTGATAACGCTTCGGAACTGCTGGCATGAGCCGCCTCTAGCACAAATCCGGCACTACTTGTCGCCTGAGCTTTGGTCAGGTCAGTCTGGGTCACAATACCAACAAGCTGGCCCGCCGCCACAATCGGCAGATGCCCCAGTTTGTATTCCATCATCATGTGCAAAACGTCAGAGCCGATGGCGGACGGCGGCAGAACACGTGGCTCAGGTGTCATGATGGCGCTGACAGGCGTGTCCTGCGACAACCCTTCCGCCAGCGCTTTTCCGGACAAATCACGCACAGTTATGATCCCGGTCAGTGTTTCGTCTTCAGTCACGCAGAGGCACGATATGTGATGGTCGCGCATCAGCTTCGCCGCTTCAACTACAGAGGTGTCCGGCTTACAGGTGAATGGATCTTTGACCATAAGGGCTTCGACCCGGACGCTGGTCAGATCAAAGCGCCGAACAGCATCCGCGTTTGCGTCAGACCGGGCGCGATCAAAGAATCGACGAAACGGTTCCTGTGTTGTTCTTAGTTCATGGAACAATTTGGTCGGCACGCAAATAAGTCGGGTGTCTTCCTTGGCTTTTGCAGAGGTCGCAGCCAGCCCGTCACGAACCAATCCACGTTCGCCAAAGGAGTTGCCGCGTTCCAGTAAAGACACCGGACTTTCGTTCTGATCTCTGACGGCCACTTGGCCATCGACGATAATATAAAGGCCTTTCAGCAGCTTGCCGAACAGGTAAATGTCTTCGCCCTCGGCAATATCAAGCCATTCAATGCGTTTCGCTACATCCTGCTGCACTAGTTTTGGCAAGGAGTCGTAGGGATGCAGATGAGAGAGAAATGAAAGGCCGTCGTCAGTCATGAAGTAGTCCTTGAAATGAAACGACCTGCCCCGTGGAACCAAGGGGCAGGACGAGTGTCCGGGCGCCGACCAATTGGCCGCCAGCCCGGAATTTTTAGTGGTCTACAGCGCCGCCTGCGCCAGCCGGCACACGCACGCTTTCTACCAGATCTTTGATCTCCTGTGGTGTGTCCTTGGTAGAGAGAGACACCGCATAGGCGACACCGAAGTTGATCACAGCACCGACTGCACCAATCGCAGTCGACTGGATACCAAAGAGCGATCCGTCAACTGTGTCAGGGAATGAGGCGGTTCCAGCGATAAAGAACCAGCCCTTGTGCAGGAAGATGTAGACCAGAGTGAAGATCAGGCCTGAGAGCATCCCGGAAACCGCGCCTAGGTTGTTCACGCGCTTGGAGAAGATACCCATCATCAGTGCCGGGAAGATCGACGCCGCTGCAAGCCCAAACGCCAGCGCCACAGTCTGCGCCGCAAATCCCGGAGGGTTAAGGCCCAGATAGGTTGCAACTACGATGGCAACTGCCATGGCAACCCGCGCCGACAAAAGCTCGCCCTTTTCACTGATACCGGGGTTGAATCGCCCCTTGATCAGGTCGTGGGACACCGCCGATGAGATCGCCAGCAACAGACCAGCTGCCGTTGACAGAGCAGCCGCAAGACCGCCTGCCGCCATCAGACCGATCACCCAACCGGGAAGGTTGGCAATCTCCGGGTTAGCCAGCACCAGAATGTCGCGGTTGAAATTGGTCAGTTCGTTACCTTTCCAGCCATTTTCAGCGGCTTTTGTGGCCATCGCGTCATTCTTATCGTTGTAGTACTGGATCTTGCCGTCACCATTTTTGTCTTCCCAATCGAGAAGCCCAGTTTTCTGCCACGTTGCCATCCAGTTATACTCAGGTGCAGTTTGGATCGTCTCAACCGAGACAGCCTCGCCGGTTGTACCGTTTGGCCACATCAGATTGGTGATGTTCAGACGTGCCATCGCACCAACAGCAGGAGCTGTCAGATAAAGCAGCGCAATGAATACCAGCGCCCACCCAGCTGACCAACGCGCGTCAGACACCTTAGGTACGGTGAAAAAGCGCATGATCACGTGGGGTAGACCGGCCGTCCCGATCATCAGCGACAGTGTGAACAAAACCATGTTCAGGTTGTCTTTGTGCGCTTCGGTGTAGCTCGCAAAACCAAGTTCGGTCACGATTTGGTCAAGCTTTTGCAGCAGATAGACGCTGTTTTCGCCGCCGGTTGAGGACGACACTTCGCTGAACAGACCGAAGGCCGGGATCGGCGTACCGGTTAGTTGCAACGAGATGAAGACGGCCGGAATTGTATAGGCCGTGATCAGCACGACGTATTGTGCGACCTGTGTATACGTCACACCTTTCATGCCGCCAAACACCGCATAGGCAAACACCACACATGCGCCGATCAAAAGACCAGATGTGTTGGAGATTTCGAGGAACCGGCCAAAAGCCACGCCCACCCCTGTCATCTGTCCGATCACGTAAGTGGTCGAAGCCACAATCAGACAAATCACAGCGACGAGGCGTGCAGTTGGGGAATAAAACCGGTCACCAATAAACTCGGATACCGTGAACTTGCCAAACTTGCGCAAGTATGGCGCGAGAAGCAGTGCGAGCAGTACATATCCACCCGTCCACCCCATCAGGAAGGACGAGTTGTCATAGCCTGTAAAGGCAATCAGACCCGCCATCGAGATGAACGAGGCGGCTGACATCCAGTCAGCCGCAGTGGCCATACCGTTGGTCACAGGGTGAACACCCCGACCAGCCGCATAAAATTCCGATGTGGAACCCGCTCGGGCCCAGATCGCAATGCCGATGTAGACCGCAAAAGATGCGCCTACAAACAGCAGATTTATTGTAAACTGCTCCATGGATCAGTCCTCCTCTACGCCGTATTCACGGTCGAGTTTGTTCATCCGCCAGGCGTAGAAAAAGATCAGCGCGAGAAAGACAAGAATAGAGCCTTGTTGGGCGAACCAGAAGCCGAGGTCGGTTCCGCCAACAGAGATGCCAGAAAGCATTGGACGCAGCAGAATGCCAAAGCCAAATGAAACCAGGGCCCAGATGATCAGGCTTATGGTGATGATCCGAATGTTGGCCGACCAGTAGCCGCCGCTATCCTCTGCCGCCTTCGTGTTGATTGTTTTGTCCGCCATTTGGCGCTCCTCCTTCTTTGCTAAATTTGCAGCGCAAAGGACCGCAATGGCCCGGCGCTTTGATTTCGTCAGGCCGTAACTTTTGAAACGATGTCTGAAATCTCGGCGCCAATGGCGTCGATATCGCCCATCGCGTTGACGCGCTTAAGCGCGCTTTGCTGCTCGTAATATTGGATCAAAGGTGCAGTTTGCTTGTGATAGGCGTCCAGACGCGACATCACCGTTGCGGCATTGTCATCGGCGCGCCGTTGCATTTGCTGCGCGCCGCAATTGTCACATGTGTCCGGAATGGCCGGGACTTTGAACGTGTCGTGATAGCCTTCGCCGCAGCCCCCGCAGGTGAAGCGCCCGGCAATGCGCACGACCATCTTCACGTCATCAACGTCCAATGCGATTGTCGCATTTATCTTTTGATCCTTGGCTTTCAATATCCGGTCCAGCGCCTGTGCCTGCGCTGTTGTGCGGGGAAACCCATCCAGGATAACGCCGTTGGCGCAATCGGCCTCGGCCAACCGGTCGCTGAGAATGGCAAGGACGATGTCGTCGCTGACCAACCCACCGGCTTGCATGACCGCCTGGGCTTGTTTTCCAGCATCAGAACCCGACGCGACAGCAGCACGCAAAAGATCGCCGGTAGAGAGTTGGACAAGCCCAAACCGTTCTTCCAACATGCGCGCTTGCGTCCCCTTGCCCGCACCCGGAGGCCCGAGCAGGATCAGAACCGGTGCGACTTCTGGTGTCATCGCTCCATCCATCATGTGTCCTTTCGGTTCATGCGGTTTTCGATCAGGTCTTCCACCACTGACGGGTCTGCCAGTGTCGAGGTGTCGCCAAGGCTGCCAAAATCGTTCTCGGCAATCTTGCGCAGAATGCGGCGCATGATTTTGCCCGAACGTGT
>CBDTVL010000143.1:0-10081 GCA_965363755.1 uncultured Sulfitobacter sp. | reverse complement strand
ACGCGTTCTGCCGCACCCAGAAGAAAGCGGTTGAAGGCCGCGCGGTCCAGCGTCCAGCCTTGGCCAAGGGGATGTTCCAGAAACTCCACACCGTCTTGCTCTGATGCGCCCCAAGAGGAACGACTGCGGTAGACTGGCCTGTGACCCTCGGCCTGAAACGCGGCCCATAACCCTAGTTGTTCCAGCATAGGACGCAAATGGGGCGAGGCGGCCTCGCCAATCTCGCTGCCGGTTTCAGAGGCGCGGTCTACCAGACAAATGCGCAAATGCGGGGCATGAGATTTCAGCGACAAGGCTACCGCGCAGCCGCCCGGGCCTGCGCCAGCGATGAGAACGTCAAAAACTTGGTTCACGGAGTTGGATCAGCCCTGTTTCACAGCAAAGAAGGAGAACACCACGCCCGCGGGATTGACAGTGCCTTGTTCGCTCCCGGCATGGGGCACGGTACGGATCAGCGAGCCGACAAGGGCCGGGCGCTGATCTACGCCATTGGGCCAATGGGGCACCAAATAGCTGTCATAGTCGTATTTCCATTGCTCGCCGCTTACGATCCCTGTGCCCTGAAATCGCGCTCGCATCGGAGTGCCATACTCGCGCGAACCATGCAGGACCAGCGACCAGCCCGTACCGCCGATGGTTCCGCGCAGGACCGCAAGGGTGTCTTCGTCAATGGTGATCGTCGCTGTGGCGAGCAGCAGGTCGTTCGCCGATTTTGTGAGGTCAGGGTCGTTGAGAAAGCTGCGATAGCTCCAAGCGCCTACAAAGGGATTATCGGACATGGTGTCTCTTCTCAATTCATTGGAAACTAATTACGAGCGCTCCGTACTGACATATTTTTCTTGCGGCGGATCAGAAACGTCGAGCTTGTCGGCGGACTGCAGCGGATTGCGGACTACAAATCCGAGGGTTGGCCATTCGGTCACCATCTTGAGATCGCCCGCATTGGTCTGGGGAATGCCTTTGGCCCAATTTTCCGTCCAGCTGGACACAGTCGTCGGGCCCGTCAACACATAGGTCTGCATCGGGCGATGGGCGGGCCACCAGAGCGTGTCCCAGTTCTGTTGCTCATCCGCCAAGCGACTGTCGCCTTCTGCGTTGATCCGGTTCCAAGCTTCATGGGTGACATCAATGGTTTGTGAAGAACATTCGTTGAAATCTGCTTGCCACGGCACAGACATGTATTTGGTGAGGTCCCCTGGCTGGAGGCCTGCATCAAAGTGATTGTCCTGTGACAATCCTGCAGACAGATAGGCAGAGTAATCTTCTGGTGCGATATTGCCAGACTGCGCGCTGGACTGCGCTGCGGTCTGGCGGAACGTGGAGAATTGTGGGTCAGCTTTGATCCGATAGGGTTCTCGATATATTGACGGGTTGCGCATGATCCAGCCGATCTCGCCGCCCGGACAGAAAGCCCCGCCAAGGATGTTGGACAAAACGCCCTTGTCCAGCGCCTTGGTGGTTTTGGGCTGGGCAGTGGGGTACGGGCGATAGGGATTATATTCCTTGGGTGGATTGGGTATCGAGAGGTGTTCGTTGATGAATTTACCATCGGCCCATTGGCGTAGGATGAAGAGCTGATGCTCGGTCAGCCGAAGGAATTTCGCCGTTAGCGTGTTGCTGATCGGATTATCTCCGCAGAGCAGCGGCATTAGCGGCAAGTTGTGAAGGCGGCTGTTGATCTTGCCGCTTTCTTTGAACAGATCCTCTTCGCTCGGCAGGCGCAGAAGCTGGAATAGGAACTGGCGTATTGGCAGGTTCGGATCGCAAAGCTCGCGCCCATCCTCCAAATGCTCTTGCAGCTTGGGAGGGATTTTGGCGAACGCCCCCAGATGCGCGGCCATGGCAGGGGAAAGTTGCGGGGCTTTGGCCATTTCCGCCGGCTGGCAATAGCTGGGCGGTTGCGAGAGCACCTCTTCACTAAACGTGCCTCGGGTTTCTTGCGAGTGAGGGTAGTTCGATTGGGACAAGATGTTGGTGAGGAAGTTGAACTCGTTCGGGCGGAATAGTATCGGCCAGACATCGCGGTAGAACATAGGGTAGAAGTCCGGGTTCCATTCCAACCGCTGACCCTTCCATAAGCGGATCTCAGTCTGATTGCCGCTGTCTACCTTTTGCGGATCGTCAAAGCTGCCAGGCTTGCCGTAGATCGACGTGTCATAGGCCATCTCGCGGATAAACATATCCTCCACCGCGTCGTCGAGCGTGACGATATCAAGGATTTCGGGTACATAACGCGGATAGCCGGTCATCACCCAAGCGGGATATTCCACATCGACAAAGCGGGCTCTGCCAACCTGTTCGGAGTACATCACAAGGCGCGCCATGACCGGGCCGTCTGCCACATCGTCATACCAGCCGTCGTTATTGGCATAATTCTCGATCTTGGGCTCGCCGGGGCCGGTTAATTCGGAGCCGGAATTGCCAAAGCCGCCCAGCACCACGAGATTGGCGGCATCGGTGGCCACCATTTCACCAAGCGTGTCGATCTGTGTGGGGTAGGTATTTTTCGGTGGGAATGTAGGCGCAAAGATGCCGCCGCCGCTGCGGTCAAAACTGGCCTTGCGGTTGGATTTGAGGCTGACGACGCGGGGGCCGGGGTCAGTGATCAGGCGGTCACGCTGTGAGCCGGTTACGTGGGCGTTGCGGCGTTTGTGATCGCCAGTATAGCCCTGCTCCCCTTCCAGTTGGGCAAATTCATACCATGAGGATTTCTTATTCGCCAAATGTACGCGCCACTGAATATCGATCAAAGTGCCACGATTGCCGCCGCCTTCGATGTGATCCCCGATTTTGAGCGGGCGCCCTTCGGGGTGGTCGGCGTCTGTGACAAAGATCTGAAACCGCGCGCCTTGTCGTTTGATCCGGCCTTCGGCGTCTTTGAAGGTCTTGACCAGTTTAGGTGTGATCCCATCCTCCTCGAACTTTGCATTGCCGTGGTCGTCACATTCCTGCGGACGCTGGGCGGGGTTTTCTGGGGCGAGATAGAAATCCTCAGGACTATTGCCCAGCCGTGCAATGCCGATCGCGGGGTGAATTGTGTATTTGGTTTCCATTTGGGTCCCTTTATCTCGCCCTAATCCAGGAACGCCAGAGTGACGCCTTCCAGCTTCAGCAGGTCTTTTTCTTCCTGATAATCCGCGCCGATCACAACCAGTGTAATGGTCAGGTGATCGTCCGTCTCAAGGATGCGCCGCGCGGCCTCAGTGATGTCGATCCGGTGATTGCGGGGCGTATTGTGATGGCGTGGGCGGTGATCGCCTGCACGCGGGTTTGCCGGAGGTAGGTCGCAATGGCCCGGTCCGCCATAGCAACTGCCGTGACCAAAGATCGCGAGGTATCCGGCAAAATTCGGGTTGCCGCGCACAGGCGTTGTGGCATCAGCGCCGGGCGTATTGAGAAAGGCGCGCACGAAGCACGAACGATTAAGCTGCGGCACACGGTGGAGGCGAACCTCGGCACTTTGAAAGTTGCGCAGTTTGGGCGCAACTTTGATCGGCTTCGAGGTGAAACGTCCGATAGGCGCCTCTAGCCCAACAGGCATCATGAAGCCACCGCGCACATATTCATATCCGAAGGGTTCAATGCTTTGCATGTCGCGTTGGGTGTAGGACCAAGGCGTCAGTACCGCATCTTGATCCAGTGGTTTGCCATCCGGGTTCATCTGCTGCCAGCGCGACCAAGTGCGGTCGATATTTGCGTGCAGCGACCAGAATATCGGGTCGTAGGCGGCGGTCAGATTGCTGAACATGTCGCCTACTGCGGGTTGGGAATAAAGATCTTCCTTTTTGTGGAAGCTCCGCCCGGCCACTTTAGCTGACTTTGGCATAAGCGGCGTGGCAGCCATTTTCATTGCGGCGGCCATCTGCTCAGCATCATAGGTGACCGCTTTGGCGTCCAAGTTCATGCCACCCGACCAGATATGCATAGTGTTATGTGGGTTCTGATCCAAAAAACCGAAGCTGTCATTATAGAGGCTGCCTCCACCGAAATCGCGAAAGTTGTTGAGCCGCAAGATCTGATCCATGTCCTCGCCTGAGGGGTAATGATAGTGGATCACCGAATTGATCGTACCGCCGTTGCCGTAAGTCGCCGGGTAGCGCAACGGATACCAAAGCGGGTTCGAGGCGAGCAACGAGTCGATCACGATCTGACGGTTGGTGTCAGTAGGCAAGGGAGTAATAGCGGTATAGCCGATGTCATTGACCAGGGTGACAAAAACATCGTGTTGTTGATTGAAAAGGGTGCGCTGCTCTGCCAGCGCAAGAATTTGTCCGATCTGCTCGGTACTCGGCTTCGGGTCCAGTCGGGTTACCATGATCTCGGCGGCGGCGACGGTGAAGAAGGCCTTTAGAGCGTCCGGAATGATCGTGCCTTGCTCTGGGGTTTCAGGACAGTAATGGGGCATAGTCCAGTCCCAATATGGCAGCATCACATCAGGCTCAAAATCGCGCAGGTTTTGTTCGAATTCATAAAGATAAGCGCGGTGCCACGGCAGGAACCGTTCCCACCCATGCTGACAGTGGTTCTGGTGGATCAAGGCCTGATTATTGTAACTGCGCCGGTCCGCAGGCCAATCGTTCAGATCATAGATCTTGCGGTAGGCGCGGCGGAGCGTTTCAAGCTCGGCCTCCGATAGACAATCGATATTGCCACGCTGCCGAGTTTCAGGCTGGCGGAAGTCAAATGCATTGACGCCGCCCTCGAAGGCTTCGAATTCTGCCACATCTCCAAATTTCAGCCAATCGATACCGCCCTTAGCCGACATCGGTTCCAGTTCTTGGAGCATCTGGAAATCATCTTCAGGGCAACCCGCGTCGATCCAGTCGGCGATGAATTGGATATCCTCCGTGGCCACGGTCTCACCCCCCCACGGCAAGCGGGGAAAACGGCTTTCGTCGAAAGGGGCGCTGCCCAGCAAACCTTTGATCAGCCCAGAGGCATGGGCGTTGGGGCCGATCATCGCCACACCAAAGACCCGTGCCGATTTCAGCGCGTCTAATCCATCAGACCAAAAACGCCCGAGGCCGCCGTAATCCGCGTCACTCTTGCCTGCTGCGGCATCAAGTATACGACAGACCTCTGCATAACGGGATTTGGATTTTTCCAAATTCATAGTGGCCTCCTGGGGCAAAGTTCGGCCCGGAGTCCGAGCTTATTCTGGCTCGGGCTACGGATTTCACGATGTTAGTTGTGCTTCATCGCAGCAGAGCCACCGCGCCCATCAGGCAGGGCGATGAGCACATTCTGCATCATCCCCTGATCTTCATGGTCGAGAATATGGCAGTGCAGCACGAACTCGCCCACGTAGCGGCGATAATGGGTGCGCACCACGGCGGTATAGCGCAGCGGCGTGCCGTCATCGGCAGTTCCAGCGTTCTTGGTCCAGAGCGTGTCCTTGAACATCCCTTTTAGCCCCCGGAATTGCGGATCGACCTCTTTATTGCCGTCATCGTCGACCTTGCCACAGCAGTCATCCACCGCATCAATAGCACTCACATCCTTACCATAGGGGTCAAGGATCTTGAGGATCTGGAACGGGTTGACGTGAATGTGGAACGGGTGGCTGACGAAATCAGAGGTCAGCGTCCAATCGTCAGTCGCACCAAGCGTCAGCGTGTGGTCGATGCGATTGGAATCATAGGGCTTGCCGTTGATCATGAAGATCAGTGGGCTCTGGCTGGTATCAATGAAGAAGTTCACATATTGATCGCCAATGCCCTCTTTGGGCAAATCTGCAAGACTTTGATGTGGCAAAAAAGCTGAGAGTGACAGATTGTCGTTCAGATCATCCACGACTTGTCCGATTACATCGGCGGGCATGTTAACTTCTGCCGCCATCGCGAGCTGTTCACTCAGATAGGCGTCCGGCTCTAGCGTCGCAGTATAGCCATCCCCAGCCGTTACCTGCACAAACCCCAGCAACTGACGCGACCGGGGTGCTTGATCCACCGTTCCCGGAGGTGGCATTATACCGTCGATCACACAGTAGGTGCCCGCTTCGCGGAACGACACCAACGCATCCCAGCGATAGCCGGGCTGGAACACCGCACTGTCGGTCACCATCGCATTGGCAATGGTCAATCCATCCGCCGCGATTAGGTGAAAGGGCATCTCTTCGCCCGAGCAATGTTGACCGATATACCCTTTAGCGTCTTTTACCGAGGCATCATCAATGCTCGGAGCATTTTCGTCGCGTTTGATGAACTTGAGGTTGATTGTGTCGCGCACACCGGCATGCACCATCCGCCAGCGTTCGATCTCACCGGTTTTCGCTTGGGTGATCGTAGGAAGCACGAGGCCGTTGATGCTGGTATAGCGGCCCGAATTGGGCCAAGTGCCGGGGTCAAACTGGTCGTATTTCTCAATGGTTCCGATCTGATTTTCCGCGCAAGTCCAGTTTATGGTATCGCCGTCTTCGTTCTTGTCGCCCTGAATATTCCCATCCTTGTCGCGACAGGCATATGGAATCTGTTGAAACACCAGCAGGCGTTCATTAAAGGGTTGTTGATCAGTCGGCTTCAGCAGCACATCAATGTCCCCGGTTTGCGCGATCATCCCTGTACCATCCACTTCTGGTACCCGATCCCCCGTGATCACCAACGCTCCCGCCATGCCGCTGCCGACCTGTAACGCGGTAGAGCCATGGCGGTGAGGATGATACCAGAAGGTGCCCGCCGGATGGCTCGGGGGAATGTTGTATTCATACTGAAAGCTGACACCGGGATTAATCGACAACAGTACATTGTCGCTGTTACCTGCTGGATTGATCCAAAGCCCATGAGTGTGCATGTTTGTGGTATTGAAACAATGAGGGATGTTCCCATCCCGATCCCAATTGTTGCAACTCAAATCCTCTGGCAGATTATTGTTCAGCGTCATACGGACCGTATCGCCAGGCCTCGCATAGATGCTGGGTGCGACATAGGGCGCATTCGGGTCAACGCCATCGCCGGAATATCCGCGCAGGCTCACCTTGTCGAAGGCAAGTGTCGCAGGGTTCCAGATTTTGTTTTCAATAAGGTCAATATCTAACTCATAGACGACCTCGTCAGTCGTGGAACTCGCGGACGGCGCAAGGGCGGTCAACCGGTCCTTAGGGTTGATCTCGAGTTCCTGCGAAAGTTTGGGCGGGTTTTTGAGTACCCGATTTGCGTCATCTTGCGCCATAGTTTCCAGGGGGAAGAAAATCGCTGTCGCACAAATGATTTTGGTAGGCAGTGCACGGAAAGGATTGAGGGCCATAATCACTCCAATTAAAAAAAAATCAAAAACAAGGCGAGAAAAAATACAACCTTACCGGGAAAACCTAGGGTTAAAGTCCAAAAAAGTAAATAAAAATTAGGCACTCCTGTCACCAGTTCTGTCGCAAAATTTGAGAATATGATCCTGCTTGCCAAGCTGTAATAGACGCCGACCTTTGAATTGGCGGTTGAGTATCAGAACATGACGATTGACTTCAAAGGCAGCCACTATCCGAAGGACGTCATCCAGTACTCGGTGTTTCTCTATATCCGATATGCGGTTTCGTATCGTGATCCGGAGGAGATCATGGCCGAACGCTGGGTCCAGGTTTCCCATGCAACCCTGAACCGGTGGTTTGTGAAATATGCGCCATTAATCGCGACGGAAGCACACAAACGAAAGCAAAAAACTGATGTGTCTTGGCGGATGGACGAAACTTACGTCAAGGTGAAAGGCAAGTGGGCCCACTATTACAGAACCATCGACAAGATCGGCGCAAATCTTGCCGGCCTACAGAACATGAATTGCCTGCTGTTGTTGATCGGTTGGTTCTGGCTGATCTAAGTCTTGAAGGTCAGGTATCTCAACAACATAATCGAGCAGGAGCATAGGTTCATCAAGAAACTGACCAGGCAATTGAAGGGATTCAAGTCCTTCAACTCAGCCTCGGCAACACTGGACGGCATCGAAGTCGCGCACATGATCGGCAAACGGCAATTCGCCCCTCTGATCAATCCACATTCCAGCAATTCGCAGCATTTGCTGGACAACTGCGTCCAACAACACGAGTCATTCCGTCTCTTGGCAAAGCTTGCGACAGATCCGCGTCACACCAGCCAGTCGCGCCATGTGCCATGCCAAGACCTGATTGCTCGAAAACACCGGCTTGCCCAAATCCTCTTCTATTCTCGAATTAACGTCCAAAGTCCGCAAGTTCGTACAGGACAAAAACACAGCGTCCACGTCGGATGATTGCCCCAACGCCATGGCCGCATCATACAGTGATTTTTCGGATATTCTGGCCACCTTCGCTTCTTCTCCTTCGTCAAACGACCCAAAGACCGGTGTTTCTATCTGACGCGCGGTCAAAGCATCCCTTAAGGTTTGGCTAACGCTGGCGATATAGGGCGACAAAAATCCAAGGCGTCGAACCCCGCGATGCTCACACATCGCCACAAGCGCGCTGAGGGGTTCGGTAACCTGCTTGGCAGTGCATCCCGACTTAACCTGCTCCGCTATTTTTGCAGGCCCAATCACGGCTGTACCAGAGGTACAGCCGTATCCGACCACATCATAGGTCAACGATTTGGGCAGCAGGTTTGCCGCTGCCGGCAGATTTCCCGACATCATCGCCAGTGTGTCGCTGGTCACTTCCGACCCGCTTGGAACACGTGTGACATAAAGGCTGATATCATTGGTGGTGAAAATCCGGCGAAAATCATGTTCGATTGTTTCGTCCGTCTGCAGGACAATCAGACCCAGCGTGGCGCGGGTCCCGATCGGGCCGGCAAGCTCATATGAAAATTTTGTCATCTACCCTCTCAATTCCGGCAAATGTGCCGGTGCTACAGGCGACAGAATTTCTGGCGCACCCGAGGTGATCAGGATATCTTCTTCATGCACTAGGATCCGTCCCGGCGCGACTTCTATGCCCGGCTCCAAGGTCAACACCATGCCCTCTTCCAAAACGGTGTGATCACCGGCGATAAACGAAGGCCATTCGGTCAGTTGCATGCCAAGGCCATGGCCAAGCCGGCCAGCCTCTGATCCACCTGCCCCGCCGGTTACGATCTTGTCCATTGCGCGAAACACATCTGCCGCTGTTGCGCCCGGTCGGGCGACCTCTAAGCCGGCATAGGTTGCCTCGATCAGTTTTGAGTATCCAGTCTGTGTGATGCCATCTGCAGAGCCAATCGCATAGTTTCGATCAAAATCGCAAAAATAACCATCCCAGACCAAGCCGGTATCCAACATTAAAATATCGCCCTTCTCCAGCGGGTTTCCCGTCGCAGGAGAAATGACGTCTTCGTATCCGATTTGCCCAGCGCCGCCCGCAAGGTAAGGAACCCAGTCAGCCCCTTCCTCCAGACACAGCATCTGGAATTGTCGAAACACCTCATCCAATGGTACGCCTTCCTGCGCGATCTCGGACACCCGAGAAAACGCGCGGCCCGCAATCTGACAAGCATTCCGGATCTTTTGGACTTCAAGGCCAGACTTGACCATGCGCAGTGATCTTAGAATGCCCGCATCCTGCCCCAAACGATGGTCCGGCAACGCAGATCTGAGACGATCAAGGTCTGCCAAAGGCATTCGCAGATGGCTTTCGTGCCCCGTCGGGAGGCCAATGCAGCCGCTGGGCCCACAGATTTCCGACAACGTGTCCGCGACAAGCGAAATGCCATCGTCGACCAGATCAGGCGCCGACCAGGTTCGAATATCTTTGATCCAAGTCTTAGCCATCAACGCCGCGCCGATTGACGGTATGACCGCAACCGGGTCGCCGGACGCCGGAACGATCAGAAACCAAGGCCGGGTCGGACTTTCCCAGAAACGGGTCAGGAAGCCGGTAAAATATCTGACTTCTGGTTCAGTGGTCAAAAGCAAAGCTGACAATTCCGCCTGTGCCATCATCCCCTGACAACGCTCAAGTCTCGCGTGGTACTCCGAGGGAGGAAAGCCACGCTCGGTTGCCATTACGCGACTTCCTCGCTGATGATGGCAAGCACACGCGACTCTGCATTCAATCCCAACTCCGCGCGTATACCTTTTGCAAGCAACGCGGCAACGCCAGCGCCGCCCGACTGGGTGGTGTCAAAGCCGCTATCCGACAGGATCG
>CBDTVL010000142.1:0-10092 GCA_965363755.1 uncultured Sulfitobacter sp. | reverse complement strand
CCAACGCCTCAAATCAAAGGACCACATTAATGGCATCTTATGACGTGATCATCATCGGCTCCGGCCCCGGCGGCTATGTCTGCGCCATTCGCTGCGCCCAACTGGGTCTCAAGGTCGCTTGTGTCGAAGGCCGCGACACCCTCGGCGGCACCTGCCTGAACGTCGGCTGTATCCCGTCCAAGGCCCTGCTGCACGCCAGCCACATGCTGCATGAAGCCGAGCATAATTTTGCCACCATGGGTCTGAAAGGCAAAAGCCCGTCGGTCGACTGGAAACAGATGCTCGCCTACAAGCAGAGCACTGTTGACACCAATACCAAGGGCATCGAATTTCTGTTCAAAAAGAACAAGATAGACTGGCTGAAGGGTTGGGGCAGCATTCCTGCCGTCGGCAAGGTCAAGGTCGGGGACGAGGTACACGACGCCAAGAACATCATTGTCGCCACCGGGTCAGAGCCGGCGCCGCTGAACGGAGTCGAGGTCGACGAGAAGGTGGTTGTCACCTCCACCGGCGCGCTGGAACTGGGCAAGGTGCCAAAGAAAATGGTTGTGATCGGAGCAGGTGTGATCGGGCTGGAACTTGGTAGCGTCTACGCGCGTCTGGGATCAGAAGTCACGGTCATTGAATTCCTTGACGCCATTACCCCCGGCATGGATGCCGAAGTACAGAAGGTATTTAAAAGAACACTTGGCAAACAAGGCCTTAAGTTCATCATGGGCGCCGCTGTTCAAAAAACCGAAGCCACCAAAACCAAAGCTAAAGTCACCTATAAACTGCGCAAAGACGACAGCGAACATGTGATTGACGCTGACACCGTGCTGCTCGCAACTGGCCGCAAACCCTACACAGACGGGCTCGGGCTCGAAGCGCTTGGTGTCGAAATGTCAGAACGTGGTCAGATCAACACTGACGCCCACTGGCAAACCAATATTGCCGGCATATATGCCATCGGCGACGCTATCGCAGGCCCTATGTTGGCCCACAAAGCCGAAGACGAAGGCATGGCTGCAGCGGAACAGGTCGCCGGCAATCATGGCCACGTCAACTACGGGGTAATCCCCGGCGTCATTTATACCCATCCGGAAGTTTCCAATGTCGGAGAGACCGAAGAAACCCTGAAAAAACAAGGTCGTGCTTATAAGGTTGGCAAGTTCAGTTTCATGGGCAACGCCCGCGCCAAGGCCAATTTTTCTGGTGATGGGTTTGTGAAAATTCTGGCGGACAAAAACACTGACCGCATCCTCGGTGCTCATATTATCGGACCCGGTGCAGGTGATTTGATCCACGAGATTTGTGTAGCCATGGAATTTGGCGCCTCAGCGCAGGATCTTGCCATGACCTGTCATGCTCATCCGACCTATTCCGAAGCAGTACGCGAAGCAGCCCTCGCCTGTGGCGACGGCCCCATCCATATGTAAACCCAGCCCGTCGCCGCATAGTCAAGTGCGGCGACAGACTTATTCAGCGGGCGTCGCTTTTGGCGGCTCTGGCGGCTTTCGCCCAATCATCTTGCGCAGATGTCGATCGGCATCCCGCATCGGCAGCCTATAAAGAGGGATGCAGGACGTCAGGTCACCCTCGCTTTCGCCGCCAATACCAAATTTCACCTCCAGGGTGCCCTCGGGCATGTGGTAGGTTTTGAAAATAACGTCCCATACCGGCAGCATAAAGGTAAAATTTTTGTCAATGTGATCCTGATAGCAACTGTGATACACGAGATGGTGCGCGGATGATGGAAAGATCATCGACAGCTTTGCTGGCCACCGCAGCCACACATGCGAATGCCGCAGGTGACGCAAAAACAGCTAAAGTCCAAAAAAAGCGCACTTCGGTCAACGGGCACCTAAAAGTGCAAAAATCCTACCACATCGTCTTAGATGCACGTGCGGCCCACGCATCGTCGTAAGGCGCTCCGCCTTCTTCGCCGTTTGTGATCTCGGCCATGATCTGGCCGATGGTTGGCAGGCCGGCACAATCGTCTGCGCCGTCCCAAATCCCGGCGCGCATCAGTGCCCGGGCACATTGACTGTAAACCTCTGCAATCCGGATGATGATCACGGTGGCCGGTTGCCGTCCATTTTTGTCAAAGCCAGATCTCATCGCGGCGTCAGCAGTTAAACGAGCTTGTCCGTTGATTCGCATCACAGTGTTCGATCCCGGGGCCAGAAACATCAGCGAGATGCGCCCATCGTTTACGATATTACGCAACGTATCCAAGCGGTTGTTGCCGCGCCAGTCAGGCATTGCCAGCGTCTGCGAGTCGAGTATCTGCACCACCGGTCCATTGTCCCCGCGTGGGCTGCCATCGGTGCCGTCCGGCCCAACCGTCGACATCACGCAAAACCGCGAAGCTGCAATCCATTGGCGATAAAGTGGTGTCAGCGCCGGAGCTACCTTGCGCAAGGAAACCGTACCGGGCTTGCCGTACTGCGCCTCCAGCCCTTCGATATCTTCAATGTACTCCATCAGGATCAAACCCCGCTTCGCGCATGAGTGCGTTCGACCGGGCCTCAACTTCGCGCTCCAGCTTTTCCATGAATTCTTCCCGGTCGATTCCGGATTCAATTTCCGGCATGAACTCAACAACCGCCAAGCCAGGCTTGCGCATGATTCCTTTGCGCGGCCACAGCACACCAACATTGGTCGCCACCGGGACGCAGACCTGACGCAACTGTTCATAAAGAACAGCTGTACCAACTTTGTAAGGCGCCTTGACGCCCGGTTTGATCCGGGTGCCTTGAGAATAGATGATCAGCTGACCGGGGTCCTGCTGACCCGATGCAACATCTTTCACCATTTTGTCGATGGCAGCTCCGCGTTTGCCTCGATCTACTGCGACGCACCCCAATAGCTGCGCATACTGACCAATAACCGGCGTCCGCAAAATCTCTTTCTTCATGATGAATTTGGCGGTCGGCAGCGCTGTGAAAATCATCAGTATATCAAGGAAAGACTGGTGTTTTGCCGCAACCAACGCCTCTCCCTGGGGCGGGGTACCGCGCACTTCTGTGTGGATGCCGACCATCCATCTAGCGCTCCAGAACACCCATCTTGAATAGGTCTTGCAACAGGCCCGCGCGCCATGTCGGCTAAACAAGGCCCATGGAGCAAACGCGAGGCCGATCACCGGCATCATGAGATAAATCTGGCCAACAAAAAGCAGAGATCGCAACCATTGGATGGCGTAGGCCAACCTGCTCATGCCAGATCTGCCAACGTGTGTCGCGACGCCCGGCCCGTCGCAAGAAAGGCGACAGCAGCAGAAACTGGCGCAATCAGCAGCGGCCAGATCCAATGCCAGCCCTGATACCCAAGACCCGTCAGAAAACCGCCCTCGTCAGAGGCGGAGGGTAGTAAGAATACCGCAATGAGCCCGGCAAGCGTACCGACCGCAGCCCCAGCAAACGCGCGAAGCGTGAATCGGCGCACAAAAGCATTTGCAATGTATTTGTCCGTTGCGCCGACCAATCTGAGAACGGCTACCACTTGAGCATTTGCCGCAAGTGCGGCGTTTGCCGCCAGTGTGATCATCGCCGCCATCATTGCACCGATCAGGGCAATCGATACCCACCCCAAAAGACGCAAACGTGATGCTGCTTCGATCAACGGTTTGCGCCAACGGGTGTGGTCATCCAAAACGGCGCCGGGCACTTCGGCCTGCAGACGCAAGCGCAAACCAGCACTGTCAAAGCCGTCCGCGTCTTCAATGACTTCAATCAGTTGTGGAACCGGCAAAGTTTCAAGCGGAACATCAGGGCCAAACCACGGGGCCAGCAAAGCCTGCTGCTCCTCTTGCGAAAGCGCCCGGGCGCTGGCAACCCCTTTGGTCGTTTCCAGCACGCGCAATGCGGCTTCGGTCTGTGTCACCATTTGATCCTGCGGTGCCGTAATGCGCAAGGTTGCGCTCCTTGCAAGTTCATCGCCCCAGCGTTCGGCAAGTCGCCCCGCAGCAAGCGACAATGCAAGCGCGAACACAGCCAGAAATGCCATTGCACCGGCAGCAAATAGCGTGAGTTGTGCAGTAAAGCCAGTCGGGGGCACAACACGGTCGGCTTGTACATCCCCTGTCAAGAAAGCGGTAAAGCTGACGCGCCCCATCTTCATAAATCCGACCCTGCAAGCTGCAAGCGCCGATTGGAAATGCGCAAAACCCGCACCTGCACTTCGCTTTTGGTGGCGCGGATCAGTGCAAGATCGTGGGTGGCAATCAGAATGGTCTTTCCCATCTTGTTCAGTTCAATCAGGAGACGCAGAAGGCGTTGCGACATCTCCCAATCAATATTGCCAGTGGGTTCGTCAGCGAGCACAACATCGGGCGACATGATCACGGCGCGGGCCAAGGCGGCGCGCTGACGTTCTCCGCCCGAAAGTTCAGGTGGCAAGGCTTCAGCCCGGCCTGAAAGCCCAACCCAGTTCATCAACTCATTCAGGTTTGTGGTTTCATCAGCAATATCGCGCCCCGACACCGTCAAAGGCAATGCAAGGTTTTCCGCCACAGACAAATGATCCAGAAATTTGCAGTCCTGATGTACAACGCCAACCCGGCGGCGCAGCAATGCAACATTATCCCGGCTGAGCGCCCGCACGTCGGCATCAAACATCCGGACATGGCCCGCCGTCGGCAGCAGCGCCCCATAGCAAAGCTTCATCAGTGTGGTTTTTCCGGCACCAGACGGCCCGGTCAGAAAGTGAAACGACCCCGGTGCCAGCTTGACCGAAATATCGCTCAGCAATTCGCCACCGCCGTAGCTATACCCCACATTTTCAAGCTCGATCACGGCTCAGCCCGCCTTGTTTGTTGACCCGTTGTGCCCCAGAGCGTCGGTAGATTCAATGATCCTTAAGAACATTCCGCATACAAGCAAAGGGACGTCCGCCGATGCATCTAAACAACACGAGATATTGCACTTTTTGAGAGCCTTGTTACAAGTTATACAAGTTTAAGAGCGCTAGAGGCGGCACCACGAGTGGACGAGACAGCAAAATGCGACTGATTTGCCCCAACTGCGATGCGCAGTACGAGGTTCCTTCTGAAGTAATTCCAGAGGACGGGCGCGATGTGCAATGCTCCAACTGTGGCGATACATGGTTCCAATCCCACTCAGATCAAGAAGATGCCGCCAGCAAAGAAGTTGAAGCGTCACCACCGGTCTCGCCGACAGAGCCAGAGATAGAAACCGAAGTCGGGCAAGACCGGGAAGAGATCAGGGAAAAAGAACCCGAGGAAGATTCGAAACCTGCTGATCCGATAGTCGAGCAGGCCGCAGGCGAATATGAAGAAGACGAGCCAGACTCCATCGTGGCCGAACCAGTAGCGCGCGAACTGGATCCTGCAGTTGTAGAAGTCTTAAAACAGGAAGCTGAACACGAAGCAGAGCAGCGCCGAAACGAACAAAGTGCAGGACTAGAGACCCAACCAGATCTTGGCCTGCAAGAGGCCGAGGATGACGCCAGTCGCCGGGCTCGAGAGGCGCGCGAACGGATGCCTAAAACGCAAGATGACGCGCCGGTTGGTACTGACTCGGCGATTGCGGACACTCTGGCATCACGACGCGACTTGTTACCCGACGTCGAAGAAATCAATTCATCGCTACGCTCAGCCAGCGATCGAGAAGCTGACGGTGAAAGCGATGTTGACGATTATCTAGAGCCGCAGAGCGAAAAACGCAGCTTTCGCAGGGGTTTCACACTGATGATATTGTTGGCAGTGATCTTGGGCGCAGTATACGTTATGGCTCCGAAAATCACCCAGTCTGTTCCGATGGCAGGACCTGCCGTCTCTGGATATGTTGCGATTGTCGACAAAGGCAGGGCCGCTTTGGGCGATCGTGTCAAAGGCATCTTGGACTGGCTGGATGCGAAGGCGTCGAGCAGCATTCCTTAAACATAACCCGATCTAGAAACGCTCAAGCAGACGTTTGAGGTATTCCAGCTCTATTTCCGGACGTTCGCCATCCCCTGTGCGCCTGCGAATTTCGTCCAGCAATTCCCGTGCACGGCGATAGACATCCTCACCTTGCAACAAACCCTCGTCGGTGCCAGCAGATCCGTTCGAGCCTGCATCACGCCCCAACGGATCGCGGTTCTGCGCCTGTCTGTTGCTCTCTGTCGTGCCTTGGCCCGGTTGGTTCTGCTGCTCTTGTGCCATGGCTTCACCAAGGTTGCGCATGCCTTCGCGCAACGCTTCCATCGCAGCAGACTGCTGGTCAATCGCCTCGGCAAGCTCATTCTGCCGCAAGGCTTCCTCGGCGCCGTCCATTGCCTCGCCAGCGCGACCAAGTGCGTCACGGGCAGCGTCGCCCTCGGGTGTGCCAGCTCCGGGCAAATTGCCTTGCTGGCGCTCCAGTTCCTGACGCAATGCTTGTTGTCTGTCGGCAAGCTCGCCCGGACCCGGGGCCCCCTGACCGTCGCTTTCCTGCCCCGATTCGCCGTTGCCCTGACCTTTACCGCCTTGGCCTTCATGGCTTTGGCCCCTGCCCTGACCACCGTTGCTGCCTTCGTTGCCTTCACTTTCACCCGCCTGTGCACCGGGATTGAACTGTTCCTGCAGGTCTCTGAATGCCTGATCTGACAGCCCTTGCTGGTCCCGTAGCGTTTCAGCCAGACCCTCCATCGCTTGCTCACCCGGCGATTGCCCGCCCTGACCCTGACCTTGGGTGACGCGCATGTTTTCCATCAACTGTTGCAGTTCTTTCAGGGCTTGCTCCGCCTCGGCCATTCGGCCCTGCTCCATTAGCTCTTGAATGCGATCCATCATGGCTTGCAGATCGTCCTGCGTCATTTGCATCGAGTTTTCGGCTGACTGACTGTCTCCACCTTGGTCACCATCCTGCTGAGCCTGACGCGACAACTGTCGAATGTAGTCATCGCTGGCTTCGCGTAATTCCTGCATCAGCTCGGCGATTTCGTGATCGGACGCCCCGTTTTTCATGGCTTCGGCCAGCCGATCCTGAGCCCGACGCAAACGTTCCAGCGCGTCGCTCAGATCGCCCTCTTCCAGCACAATCGCCAGATCCCAAAGCGCTTGCGCGATCTCGTCCTGATGCTCTGTCTTGAGGCCGTATTTTGCCAGTGTCTCTATTCGACGCAGGATTACCCGAAGCCGAAGGTAAGCGGTTTCTGAGCGGAACACGTCATCAGGTCGGTGCGAAACTGCCCGTAGCAGTTGCGCTACGCGCGGCGCATTGGCGCGGGCCCATAATAGATCACGCCGTTGCTCTATGATTGCAGCAGCCATCGGGTCAAAAAAACGTCGCCCCGGAAGGATCATCGTTTCTGAAGCTGCCTGTGTCTCCTGTTCAACCGCATCTTGCGCCCTCAATGTCACGGCCACCGGCAAGTTCGAAAACGGATGCTGCGAAAAATCATCGATCAGGTTTTCGGTGAAATTGCGCCGATCGCCGGTGATTGGGGTTGGGAGCGGCACAATCACCGGATCGCGCGGGTCGGGTGCAATTTCCAGACCGTAGCGACGATCAACGGCATCCAGATCAAGTTCAATGTGGGCAAAGCCAAGTTCAACCCCATAGTCATCATTTGCCGTAAATGGGAGGGTCATTTCACCAACTGCCGACGCCTCGGCTGTCCCCGAAATCGCGATTTCGGGCGGCGAATCAAGAACGACATCAACCGCCCAGCTGCGGCCACCGACGCCTTCAATCTTCAACTCGCCATTTTGATCAGCCACAAAGTCCTGTGAAAGGGCTGACTCTTCCTGCACAGAATTGCCAGGTTCGCCCGAAATTGTCTCTGAGACACTCAGCGCCCCAACTTCTCCATAAAGACGCAAAGTGATAACGCTGCCCTGCGCGACCTGAAGTGCAGGCGTCGTGATATCATTTAGGTAGACGGTCGGTTGGCCGGTATACCGCGGAGGCTCAACCCAGCCCTCCCACGTTGGGCCAGTCACCAGCGGAGCGGCTCCGCCCGCCAGAGTTGTCACGGAACCAACCCGCCAAATCGATCCGAATAACAGCGCAATCACAAAAATAAGAACGGCGGCATAACGCAGCGCAAACGGATCACGGCGCGCAATTCGCAAATTTGGGTGAACCGGTTTGGCCAGGCTTACGCGTTTGGCCATGCGCGCCTGATGTGCGCGCCAGACCGACATCGTCTCTGGGTCATCCACACCAATTGCCGCATCATCCAGCAGAGCCTGAATAGGTCGCCCTGGCATGGTCTCGTCTAAACGCCGAACCGCTGAAGACCGTGTCGGCCAGACGAAACGCCGTGCACCAATAACCAAAGCGCTGAGCATTGCCAGTACCGAGATCATTGCGCCGACCCAGAATACTTCAAGTGGCAAAAGATCCTGCATGCCGAGCATCAGGATTCCAAGCACCGCCAGAACCAGCGTCAGAAACGGCCAGAAACTGCGCAACAACTGCTCCGCCATCATCCCGGCCTGCGTCAGGCGCACCGGCCAGCGCAAGCCCGTCAGGCTGCGCCGCATGTCATAGCGGGAAAAGGATGCCATCAGTTTCTCCCGCAGCAATAACGCGGGATTGCGTTACAGCCACTCCGGGATGGTATCCCGATTTATCATTTCGTCAAAGGTCGGGCGTGCGCGAATAACCGCAAATTGATCTTTGTTCACCAAAACCTCTGGAATCATCGGTCTTGTATTGTATTCGCTGCTCATAACCGCACCATATGCGCCCGCGCTGCGAAATGCGACCAGATCACCGGTCCGCACCTGCGGCATCATACGTTGTTTGGCAAAGGTATCACCTGATTCGCACACCGGGCCGACAATGTCGTAGGGCTGCTGTTCAGCCCCGGCATCCGGCTCGATCACCGGAATGATGTCATGATGCGCGTCATACATCGCCGGGCGGATTAGATCGTTCATCGCTGAATCGAGAATCAGAAAGTCGCGCCCCTCCCCTGACTTCACATAAATCACTTCGCTGACCATCAACCCTGCATTGCCGACAATCAGACGACCGGGCTCGATTTCGATCTCACAGCCCAGATGGCCGACACATTTCTTGATCAGCGCACCGTATTCTAGTGGCAGGGGTGGCGCTTCATTTGAGCGCGCGTAGGGAATCCCCAAACCACCACCCAGATCAAGACGGCGGATGTTGTGCCCATCCGCCCGCAATTGTTCGGTCAATTCAGCAACTTTCAGATAGGCCTGCTCAAACGGCGCCAAATCCGTCAACTGCGATCCGATGTGGACGTCGATGCCAATCACATCTAGGCCCTGCATCGCCCCTGCCATTGCATAGACCTCACGGGCCCGCGCGATTGGGATGCCAAATTTGTTTTCGGACTTTCCTGTCGCAATTTTTGCGTGGGTTTTGGCATCGACATCCGGGTTCACGCGAATGGTGATCGGTGCGATCTTGCCCAAGGAAACAGCCACGGCATTCAGAACTTCCATTTCGGGTTCGGATTCGACGTTGAACTGGCGTATGCCGCCGTCCAGTGCCATGCGCATTTCATCTGCGGTCTTGCCGATACCGGAAAACACAATGCGGTTACCCGGTACGCCTGCCGCTTTGGCACGCAGGTATTCACCCCCCGAAACCACATCCATGCCCGCCCCGGCCTGCGCCAGCGTTTTCAGGATCGCTTGATTGCTGGCGGCCTTCATCGCGTAGCAGACCAGATGGTCCATACCCGCCAGCGCCTCGTCAAAAAGCGCAAAATGACGCAGTAAAGTGGCTGTTGAGTAGACATAGAATGGCGTACCGACCGCCGCCGCAATTTCGCTTATGGCCACGTCTTCGGCGTGCAGCGCTCCGTTGTGATATAAAAAGTGGTCCATATCGCGCTACATCCACCAGATAAGAGATTTCCTGACGCGTCTTATCAGACCCTCTGGGCAGCGCAATCACCCCGGATCCCAGGATTTGGAGATTATGCGGATCAGGACTCATAGAATCAGGAAACTACAGAAAGTCGCTGTGCGGACACTGCAGCGGGTCGATATCGCCGCACCACAGCCCGGCCTTGGCGCCTCTTTGCTATAAAAATCCAGAGTGCGCCTGACGGCCATTGCTGGTGTGGGCTGCGAGGTGGTGACGGACGCTCCCGCTTTTGCAGGAACTTTATCTTGCGCAAGAGAATGGCTCAGTTTGC
>CBDTVL010000141.1:0-10107 GCA_965363755.1 uncultured Sulfitobacter sp. | reverse complement strand
TTGACCACGGCGTCCCGTTCGGCGTGGATGCCGGTTTCCATCTTCATCGCTTCGATGGTCAGAAGCAGGTCACCCTCTTTCACTGATTGCCCAGCTGTTATCCCGACGCTAGCCACTACGCCGGGCATTGGCGCGCCGATATGATCGGCGTTGCCTGATTCCGCTTTGGGACGCTGGATGGTGGTTGCCTTGACCATGCGGTTGGGAACCCGGATGACGCGGGGCTGACCGTTGAGTTCAAAAAACACTCGCGCCTCGCCATCGTCATTGGTCTCACCAACTGCCAGCATCCGGATTTCCAGCGTTTTACCGGGGTCAATCTCGGCTGTGATTTCCTCTCTTGGCAACATTCCGTAAAAGAACGTCAACGTCGGCAGGGTGCGCACGGGGCCGTAGAGTTTGTGTCGGCCCATGTAATCAAGGAACACTTTGGGATACATTAGGTAGCCGTTCAGATCCTCATCATCGACGGGTTTCCCGTCCATTTCGGCGCTGGCCTCAGCACGGGCCTGTTCCAGATCGATGGGCGGCAGATGTTTGCCGGGGCGTTCTGTGTTTGGCGTTTCACCTTTGAGCACTTTGGCGACAATCCCTTCGGGGAAACCGCCGGGCGGGTGGCCAAGATCACCGCGCAACATACCGACAACGGACTCCGGGAAAGACAGGTCGGTCTCGGGATCTTCGACATCAGCGCGCGTCAGCCCTTGGCTGACCATCATCAGCGCCATGTCACCGACCACCTTGGAGGAGGGGGTCACTTTCGGGATGTCGCCGAACATCTGGTTCACATCTGCGTAGGTCTGGGCCACCTCATGCCAGCGTTCTTCCAGCCCTAATGAGCGCGCCTGTGCCTTGAGATTGGTGAATTGACCGCCGGGCATCTCGTGCAGGTAAACTTCGGAATTGGGGGCCTGCAGGCCGCTTTCGAAAGCGGCATACTGCGCCCGCACAGCTTCCCAGTAATCGCTGATTTCGCGGATTGCGCCGATGTCGAGGCCGGTGTCGCGGTCGGTGCGGCGCAGCGCCTCGACTACCGATCCCATCGTGGCCTGACTGGTGTTGCCGGATAGGGCATCCATAGCGCAGTCGACCGCGTCCACACCGGCTTCTGAGGCGGCAAGGATGGTGGCACAGGCGACTCCGGCGGTATCATGGGTGTGGAAATGGATAGGCAGGCCGACCTCTTCTTTGAGGGCTTTGACCAGCACCTTGGCGGCGGCAGGTTTGAGCAGCCCGCCCATGTCCTTCAGTCCCAGAATGTGGGACCCGGCGGCCTTGAGTTCCTTAGCCATATCCACGTAATATTTCAGGTCATATTTGGCGCGATCAGGGTCGAGGATGTCGCCGGTGTAGCAGATTGAGCCTTCGCAAATTTTGCCGTTATCAATCACAGCGTCCATCGCCACCCGCATGTTTTCGACCCAGTTGAGGCTGTCAAACACGCGAAACACGTCAATGCCGGTGACGGCGGCCTGACGGATGAATTCCTGCACCACATTGTCGGGATACACGGTATATCCCACGCCGTTGCTTCCCCGAAATAGCATTTGCGTCATCACGTTTGGCATCTTGCTGCGCAAATCGCGCAACCGCTGCCACGGGCATTCCTGCAGGAACCGGTAGGACACATCGAAGGTGGCGCCGCCCCAGCATTCGAGGCTGAAAAGTTGCGGCAGGTTGGCTGCATAGGCAGGCGCCGCTTTGATCATATCGATCGAGCGCATGCGGGTGGCCAGCAACGACTGGTGACTGTCGCGCATCGTGGTGTCAGTGATTAACAATTGCTCTTGCGCGCTCATCCAGTCGGCAACGGCCTGCGGTCCTTCCCGCTCCAGTAGATTGCGCGTCCCCGCAACCGGCTCTGTACGGGTGGGGACAGGGCGAGGCAGCTTCAGATCAGCCGGGGGTTTTGGTCGCCCGACAGTCTCGGGGTGCCCATTCACCGTGATATCCGCGATATACGTCAGTACTTTGGTGCCCCGGTCACGGCGTTGACGAAACACAAACAGGTCTGGCGTCTCGTCGATGAATTTGGTGTGGTATTCATTGTTCAGGAACGTGGGATGTTTGAGCAGGTTTTCCACGAACGCGATGTTGGTGCTGACGCCGCGAATTCGGAACTCGCGCAAGGCGCGGTCCATGCGGGCAATTGCCATCTGCGGCGTCGGGGCCTTGGCGGTAATCTTGGTCAGCAGGCTGTCATAATAACGGGTGATCACGCCACCAGCATAAGCCGTGCCGCCATCCAGTCGAATGCCCATGCCCGTCGCCTCACGATAGGCGGTGATGCGGCCATAATCGGGGATAAAATTGTTTTGCGGATCTTCTGTGGTGATCCGTGTTTGCAGGGCGTGTCCTGTCAGGACAACGTCGGCTTGCGACGGTTTGCCAGTTGCCTCGGCGATTGTTTTGCCTTCGGCAATCAGGATCTGCGCCTGAACGATATCAATGCCTGTCACTTCTTCGGTGACAGTGTGTTCGACCTGGACGCGAGGGTTGACCTCGATGAAGTAGAACTTGCCGTCGTCCATATCCATTAGAAACTCAACGGTTCCGGCGCATTCGTAGTTCACGTGTTTGCAGATCTTGTAGCCCAATTCGCAAATCTCGGCGCGTTGTGCATCGCTCAGATAGGGGGCAGGCGCGCGTTCAACAACTTTTTGATTCCGCCGTTGCACCGAACAATCGCGCTCAAACAAGTGGTACATTCCACCATGTTTATCGCCCAATATCTGGACCTCGACATGGCGGGCTTTCAGGATCATCTTTTCGAGGTAACCTTCGCCATTGCCAAAGGCGGCCTCTGCCTCGCGGCGACCTTCCAGAATCTTCTCTTCGACCTCGCTTTCGGACTGAACAGCGCGCATCCCGCGCCCACCACCGCCCCAACTTGCCTTGAGCATCAGCGGGTATCCAACTTTGGCGGCCTCGATCTTGATTGCGGCCATGTCGTCACCTAGCACCTCGGTGGCAGGAATGACCGGAACGCCTGCCTCAATCGCCACACGGCGCGCGCTGGCTTTGTCGCCAAGCGCACGCATGGTTTCGGCGCGAGGGCCGATAAAGCTGATCCCTGCTTCATCGCAGGCATCGACAAAATCGGGGTTTTCAGAAAGCAGGCCGTAACCGGGATGGATGGCATCAGCGCCGCAGGCTTTGGCCACCCGGATCATTTCAGGAATGCTCAGATAGGCAGCAACCGGCCCCAGTCCTTCGCCAATGCGATACGCCTCGTCCGCTTTGAACCTGTGCAGGCCCAACTTGTCCTCTTCCGCATAGACGGCGACCGTCTTCTTGCCCATCTCATTGGCGGCCCGCATGATGCGGATGGCAATTTCGCCACGGTTGGCAATCAGGATTTTGCGGAAATCGGTCATGGGCAACGGGGTCCTTTGTGAGGGCGCTTTTGAACTTGGGCCAAGTGCTAACGCTTTGCTGCAGTGCAGAGCAATACCCACTGGCACGGAGTTTGCTGTTATTTTGGGCGATTCAGCGACGTAACGTCACTTTTGTTGTCCAATACCGACCGATCACTCAGTTTTGCCTGTCTTGTGGCCGTCTATGGTCTGGTCTTTCAGGGGTGCGTGATCAGTCGCCGGGGCAGGTCGTCAAGTGAATGCGCGCCGATCTGGGCCATATTGAGCCGCATGTCGTCGCTCAAAACATGGATCAAATGGTCTACGCCGCGTTGACCAAAAGCGGCTACGGCATAGTGCCACGCACGGCCCAGCATCACCATGTTGGCGCCAAGCGCCAGCGCCCGCATAATATCCAGACCAGAGTTTACCCCGCTATCAAAAATCAGCGGATAGTCAGGCCCGACGGCTTTTCTGATCTGAGGCAAGCAGGTGATTGCCGCAGGACCAGCTTCGAACTGGCGCCCCGAATGGTTGGAGATCCAAACCGCATCCACGCCTGCGTTCTGCAAACGCACGGCATGTTCAGCGTCCATGACACCTTTGACCAGCAGATCGCCCTGCCATTCATCGCGGAGCTGGTTCAGCGTATCCCAATCTGGTGTGCCCCGGATCACATGACCGGCATGGGCAAGCGAGCTGCGCGACTGGGTATTGTCGATATAGCTTTCCGGAAGCCGCAGACGCGGCTTGCCCTCGCGCAAGGTCCCAAACGCCCAAGCCGGGTGCGTCGCAACCTCCCAGATCACCCGCGGTGTGATCTTTGGTGGCAGCTGAAGTTTGGCGCGTCGCTGGCGTTCCCGGCGGCTATCATCGGGCACGTCGACTGTGAGAATAAGTTTGGTAAAACCAGACTCTTTGGCGCGTCGCAAAATGTCACGCCGAATTTCGGGATCTGCAGGGCAATAAAGTTGGAACCACCCCATTTCCCGGGCAAGCGGTCCAATGTCTTCAGGGAGCCGTGTGGCGACAGTGCTCAGCCCGTAAGGAAAGCGCTCACGCGCTGCGGTGCGCGCAAAGATCTTCTCTGCACCCGGCCACATCAGACCAGACATCCCTACTGGCGCAATGCCAAAGGGGCGCCCGTAGGAGGTTCCCATGAAATTGGTTGAAAGGTCGGGGCTTACTTTGCCCGTCAGAATGTCAGGAATGAATTTTATCGCATCGAGCGCATCGCGATTTCTTTTCATCTGCAATTCAGTGCCGGTACCGCTGTCCAAGTACTCAAAAGCAAAAAACGGAATGCGCGCCTTGGCGCGGAGTCGCAGGTCGCTGACCGCGGGATATGAAAGGTCCAGATCCATCCGCGCATTTGTCGTCGCTGGCAAAGGTTTGTCCAGCCCATCTGAAGGTTATTCTGCCGTTCGGCCTGTAACACGCACAGCATGCGCAACTTAGTGCTTTTTCTCGCACTACAAAACAGCAACCAAAGCTAGGTGATCTTTTGGGGCGATGACAGATGGCAATCGTTTGCCGTCAATGCGAGGACGTCGGGAGGCTGAACAGGTGAACAGAAGTGGAACACCTCTTTCCCTCAGCAGGCGTTGTGTTTAGATTGGCTGGCATGAGCAGTTTTGACGAAATCGACGCCTTTGATGGCGCATCGCTGTCCGCCCGCGCCATGGCGGCGCGTCCACAGCCCTATCTTGAGGGGCTCAACCCGGAACAGCGCGCTGCCGTGCTGGCGCTGGAGGGTCCGGTATTGATGCTCGCGGGGGCCGGGACCGGTAAGACCAAGGCGTTGACGGCACGCATTGCGCATCTTCTCAACACCGGAACCGCACGCCCGAACGAAGTTTTGGCCGTGACCTTTACCAACAAGGCGGCGCGCGAGATGAAGAACCGCGTCTCGGCCGCAATGGGACAATCCATCGAGGGCATGCCGTGGCTGGGCACCTTTCATTCGATCTGCGTGAAATTGCTGCGACGGCATGCGGAACTGGCCGGTCTGAAGTCGAATTTTACAATTTTGGATACGGACGATCAGATTCGTCTGCTCAAACAATTGCTCACGGCCACTAACATCGACGATAAACGCTGGCCCGCACGGATGCTGCTGGGGATCATCGACAACTGGAAAAACCGGGCTTGGACCCCAGACAAGGTTCCGGCCGCCGAGGCAGGCGCATTCAACAATCGAGGGGCCGAGCTATACCAGCAATATCAGACCCGATTGCGCGAATTGAATGCGGTCGATTTTGGCGATCTTCTGTTGCATGTGGTCACTATCTTTCAGACCCATGAAGATGTTTTGAAACAATATCAGCGCTGGTTTCGCTATATTCTGGTCGACGAGTATCAGGACACCAATGTCGCACAATATCTCTGGCTGCGTCTGCTGGCGGCAGATCACAAGAATATCTGTTGTGTCGGCGATGACGATCAGTCGATCTATGGCTGGCGCGGGGCAGAGGTTGGCAACATCCTGCGTTTTGAAAAGGATTTTCCTGGCGCGCATGTGGTGCGGTTGGAGCAGAATTATCGCTCGACTCCGCATATTCTGGCCGCTGCATCTGGTGTGATCGAAGGCAATCAGGGACGTCTGGGCAAGACGCTTTTCACCGATCTGACCGAGGGCGAAAAAGTCCGCCTGATCGGCCATTGGGACGGTGAGGAAGAAGCCCGCTGGATCGGCGACGAGGTTGAGGCCATGCAACGCGGCACGCGCGGCAATGAACCGGTCTCTTTGGATAATATGGCCATCCTTGTGCGCACCTCTCACCAGATGCGCGCCTTTGAAGATAGGTTTCTGACAATTGGCTTGCCCTATCGCGTGATTGGCGGCCCTCGGTTTTATGAGCGGATGGAAATCCGTGATGCGATGGCCTATTTCCGGGTTGTGACCAGCCCGGATGATGATCTGGCCTTTGAGCGGATCGTGAATACGCCTAAACGCGGGTTGGGGGACAAAGCTCAGCAAACCATTCAGCGTACGGCGCGCGACAACGGCGTGAGCCTTGTAGACGGCGCGCGACTTGTGGTCGAGGCCAAGGCCATCGGCGGCAAAGGTGGGGCACAGCTTGCCAAGCTAGTTGAAGGCATTGATCGCTGGGGCAAGATGATGCGCGGCCCGATGCGGCGCGTGCCCATTGGCGACGATGATGTGATTGACGACGGCGCGGCCACGCCCAGAGTCGAATATGGGCCACCAGAGGTCAGCCATGTTGAGTTGGCTGAGATTGTTCTGGATGAAAGTGGGTATACCGGGCACTGGCAGAGCGACAAAACGCCGGAGGGGCCGGGGCGGCTTGAGAACCTGAAAGAGCTTGTGAAGGCGCTGGAGCAGTTCGAGAATCTACAAGGGTTCCTCGAACACGTCAGTCTGATTATGGACAATGAGAGCGAAGAGGCAGAGGAAAAAGTCACTATCATGACCTTGCATGCCGCCAAGGGGCTTGAGTTTCCTGCGGTGTTTTTGCCGGGATGGGAAGACGGGCTGTTCCCGTCGCAACGCTCGATGGACGAAAGCGGCACGAAAGGTCTCGAAGAAGAACGTCGACTGGCCTATGTCGGAATCACCCGGGCCGAGAAATTGTGTACTGTCTCGTTCGCAGCCAATCGTC
This sequence comes from uncultured Sulfitobacter sp., assembly GCA_965363755.1. Taxonomy (GTDB): domain Bacteria; phylum Pseudomonadota; class Alphaproteobacteria; order Rhodobacterales; family Rhodobacteraceae; genus JL08. The sequence goes on along the minus strand of CBDTVL010000141.1, from coordinate 3,128 downwards.
GCGTCTATGGCCAGTGGCAATCGTCCTTGCCGTCACGTTTCATCGATGAGTTGCCAGCCAAACATGTCGATGTGCTGACACCGCCGGGCCTTTATGGCGGCGGCTACGGTGCCGCTGGCATGGCGCAAGACACACCGCTGCGCTCTGATCTGGCCGAGAATGCAGCAAAGGCCAACGTCTACAATTCCCCCGGCTGGCGGCGACTTCAAGCCCGCGCGGCAGAGCGCTCGGTTTCGCAACCCTCAGAAAGCCGTAACACGGTGATTGATCTTAACGCGGTCTCCAGCTTTGTGGTTGGACAACGGGTGTTTCACCAAAAATTTGGCTATGGTGCCGTAGCTGGTATCGAAGGCGACAAGCTCGAGATCGTGTTCGAAAAGGCAGGCACAAAAAAAGTTGTGTCGCGGTTCATATCGGCAAGTGACGACATCCCGTTCTGATCCACCGCTGTGCAGGACATTTCGGACTTTTGCCACATTTGTTCGAATGTCTGGATCTGGGTAATGCACCAGTTCGGTTGCGCTGCAGTAAGCGGTAGTCTGCGCCTCTAACCTGCTTTCGAGCGCGATTTAATTGACCACCTGAACAAATGAAGGCAAAGCAGGATCATGCAGGCATAAGGCGAACTTCGGTCTCGAATCCCAAAATGGCCTCGCCAAAATCTTCAGTTCTTCGGCTCCTCAGCTCAAGACCGACATCGCAATTCAACGCTTATCCAGCCGTCACCGCCGTCAGGTTCATTGTGAGCAACGCACCCGATTTGGGCACATCGACAACAGCGATTGCCGTGCGTGCAGGTTGCCGTGATCCCATCTTATTAACATAGGCGGCATTCATGGCTTCGAAGTCCTTCATGTGTTTTAGGAAAACATTGACATGAATGACATGCGCAAGATCAGATCCAACCGACGCTAACATGATTTCAAACGCATCAAGGATCTGCAGCGTCTGAGAGGCAACATCTGGTCCCGCGAGTCGTCCGGTCAGCGGATCAACACCTGCGGTCGCTCCGATGGTTATGAAATCGCCGACTTTCGCGATGTGACTGTAGGGCCCTATTGGTTTCATCGTATTTGCAGGCGTAGAAAATTCGACCTTTTTCGACATGCCAAAAGCTCCTTGATCTCGGACAGCCTCAGTCTGCCAAGCGCTGGCATAAGATAAACATTAAGATATGCGATGTCACCAGAGTAAACAAAACAGGGTATTTTTGGAACCCTCGGGTGGCTCGCTATGCTTGGCGCGCTGACAATGGTTGCGGAGCAGCAAGCGTCAAGGACGGCTTGGATCGGACAACTGCCGGATTTTTTTAGGTGTTTGGGTGTTGGGGTCGGGTCGTCCATGCTGCCAGATATGCTCACCATCCAAGGCACCGCCCTAAGACAGAGAAATGGCTAGGGCGCTACTGGCAGGTGCCGCTCACTCCCCTTGCAATCGGAAAATAAGAAAAGCGGCGACACTAGGGAGGAGGAGAGGTGTCGCCGCTCATGTCGCGCATCTGCCCCAGGGAGGAGGAGAGGCGCCAATGCATATCCATGTTCGCACCCAAAAGTGCGGGAATAAAAAGCGCGGCGGCATCGGGGAGGAGGTCGATGCCGCCGCATTTTACAGACCCTCCAGGGAGGAGGAGAGGAGAGCCTGATCTCGTTAACTCGTTGTTTGTTCGATCGTGTGAGCACGGCCAGAAGCAATTGACGGGTGTCGGCTAAACGCCGCAAGCCCTCTGACAACTGGTTTCTACGTGCCTTCTTCTCTGCCTCGAACGACTTACTCTGCACCGCGTTACTTGTTACTTAAAATACTCAAATGCTGCAGGTGCACAATGGAAATCGACATCAATGCTGCTATGCAGCGAGCGCATAGTGTGTGCGCTTAATCTTTAGGCATATTGTTCTGAACCCGCAGAATTGAGACCCATGCCTTGCGCATCGTGAAAAAGCTGCCACCTATTGCGGCAACATGAGGAGAGATTAGGCATGGCGCTAACGAAGCAGGATATTGAGGCGACGCTGGAACGGTTGGCTTTACCCGACGGCGGCACGTTGATCAGCCGAGATATGATTCGTGCTTTGACCATTGAAGGCGGATCTGTCCGTTTTGTGATCGAGGCACCAAGCCCGGCGATTGCCCAGCAGATGGAACCTCTGCGCGCCGCCGCCGCCAATCTGGTCGCTGAACTGGACGGTGTGACGTCAGTTTCGGCGTTGCTTACAGCCCATGGCCCGGCTCCCAAAGCGCCGGAACCACCAAGCCTGAAGATCGGCGGCCATCCCAAACCGCAGGATGGCCCGACCAAACCCTCTGGTGTAGATCGCATTCTGGCCATCGGATCGGGAAAAGGCGGCGTCGGCAAATCCACGGTTTCGTCCAATCTGGCGGTGGCGCTGGCCCGGGCTGGTCGCAAAGTTGGATTGTTGGATGCGGATATTTACGGTCCAAGTCAGCCCCGCATGATGGGCGTGAACAAACGCCCCGCATCACCCGACGGAAAGACGATCATTCCGCTTCATGCGCACGGCGTCACATTGATGTCGATTGGTTTCATGTTGGAAGAGGGTAAAGCGGTGGTGTGGCGCGGCCCGATGTTGATGGGGGCGCTGCAACAGATGCTGGGGCAGGTAGAGTGGGGCAAACTGGACGTCCTGATCGTTGATCTGCCACCTGGTACAGGCGACGTACAGTTGACCCTGTGCACCAAATCCGAAGTGACCGGTGCCATTGTGGTCAGCACGCCGCAGGATGTGGCGTTGATAGATGCGCGCAAAGCGATTGATATGTTTGAAACGCTGAAGACGCCGATTCTGGGTCTGATCGAAAACATGTCGACATATGTTTGCCCCGAATGCGGGCATGAGGCACATTTGTTTGGCCATGGAGGCGTGGCGGCAGAGGCTGAAAAAATCAATGTACCATTTCTGGGCGCGCTGCCCCTAGATCTGGATACACGGCTGGCCGGCGACGGCGGCACACCGATTGCCGCCGGCGACGGACCTATGGCACAAGCTTATGCGACACTGGCCGAGCGGTTGATCAAAGGCGGCATGGCCTGAAGAAATTGGCCATGGGAAACGATGGGATCGCAATTGTCAAAGTCGTCGAAAACCAGCGAATCACTTCGCATTCTGAGG
>CBDTVL010000140.1:0-10124 GCA_965363755.1 uncultured Sulfitobacter sp. | reverse complement strand
GCAAGCGCTTGCGGGGACTTGGAAACCTGGGCTGCCACCCGGTCGCCTGGCTGCACCTCTAGTTGCGCAAAAAGGTTGGCATATTGGGCCGCTTGGTCCAAGAAATCATGGTAGGTCAGTTCGGTCCCGTCAGCGCTTTGCAGAAACACGGTTTCGCAACCTTGGTGCTGGCCAAACAGGCTGTCATATAATGGGTTGGCCATGATCAGGTTCCAACTTTATTCTTAGGTGCCGTAGCGCTCAGGTTGCGTACAGTTGAAGAGGCGGCCAAGAGACGCTCACCAACAAATTTTTCGTGATTTTGTGATATTTTCGACAGGTCATACAGGTAATTCACCATTGCACCGTTTGACTGGGCCAGCCCGTTCTCGGACGTATCAGCGTTTGCATGAACGGCGTGGATCATCGCACCATTGCCAAGATGGAAGCGCGCGACCGGATCAAGTGGCATGCCATCGTCGCGTTTGGCTTCAAGCAGGTATCGGGCGGCGATTGCCCGATTGTCGGTGTCAACCGAAATGCTCGGGTCGGTGCTCTCCAACCAACGGTTCAGCCCCGGTATCGGTGACAGCGTCACGAAGGTCGACAGGCCGGGCAAATCACGCGCCAGATCAGCCACCACCTGTTTGATCAGCGAATTGCCGAAAGAGATACCTGCCAGTCCAGCCTGACAATTGGAGATTGAATAAAACACTGCCGTGTCAGCATCCTCGGCCTCAATTGTGTCACGTTCGTCCGCCAACAGGCTTTGAATTGAGCTTGGCACCCCTTTTGTCAGCGCAACTTCGACAAAGATAAGTGGCTCGTCGGCCATCGTCGGATGGAAGAAGCCGAAGCATCGTCTGTCTGAAGGCTGCAAACGCCCGCGAAGATCGTCCCAGCTGTGGATCGCGTGAACCGCCTCATAGGTAATTATTTTTTCAAGTACATTGGCGGGGCTGTCCCAGTTGATCGGGCGCAGAACCAAGAAACCGCGATTGAACCACGACATAAAAAGATGCTTCAAGTCCACATCCAAGGGGCCCAAATCCGGATGCTTCGACATAAGGTTCAGCAGGTCGCTGCGCATCGAAACCAGTTTTGCCGTTGCGCCCGGTACTTGGTTCAGACGACGAGCAAGCTCCTGTCGCTTTGGCTCGCAGGCGGTTGCAAAAGACTGGTAATTTTCCCTTGTTGGTGCGTCTTTGTACGCGAGTACCGCATCCAGGACCGTGTCATGTGCAATTTCCAACTCGTGCATCATGTATTCGAAAAATGCGATCTTCTCGGCATCGTCCATGCGCGCGTAACGATCCAGAATCTTCCTCGAAAATGTAACGCCAGACACTTCGCCATAGCTTCCAAGCAAGGCTTGGCACAGCTCGGTTATCGAACGCTTTTCAGCTTTGTCTGATATGCCTTTGAGATAGCGCCGTTCGAAAACGGTCGAAATGAGATCGCCGAAAATGCTCATATCGCAGTTCCCATCATGGCGTTAGGCAGCCACGTCGCCAGCCCAGGGAACAGGCACAGCAGAATGATCGCAACGACCATGCAGGCCACAAATGGCAGCGAGCCGGTGAGGATTGTTTTAAGTGAAATGTCGGGCGCGATGCCGTTAATCACATAGAGATTCAGCCCGACCGGCGGCGAGATCAACCCGATCTCCATGTTGATCGTCAGAATGACGGCGAACCAAATCGGATCGAAACCGGCGGTTGTGATGATCGGCAGAAGAATGGGGGCCGCCATCAAGATCACTGCAACAGGCGGAAGAAAGAACCCAGCAATCAGCAGGAACACATTGACGCAAGCCATCAAGATCCAGCGGTTCACTTCCAACGTGCCGATCCATTCGGCGATGGACTGGGTGATGTACAGGCTGGACAGCATGTAGGAGAACACGCCAGCTGCTGCGATAATGAACAGGATCATCACGCTTTCTTTGGTACTGTCGCGCAAAACCACCCATAGGTCTTTGGGGTTCCACAGCTTGTATATCACCATCGCGATGATCAGGCACAAAAGTGCGCCCACAGCTGCCGTTTCGGACGGCGTCGCAATGCCGCCGTACATCGCATAGAGCACGCCCAGAATGATAAACAGGAATGGCAAAACGCGCGGCAATATCTCGAAGCGTTCGCGCCAAGTGTAGCTGCCGGAGGCCAACAGTTCTTTGTTGCCGGATTTCCATGTGGAATACAGCGACCACGCCATAAACAAACAGACCAGCAGCAGCCCGGGAATGACACCTGCAAGAAACAGCCGACCAATCGAGGTCTCGGTTGCGATGCCGTAAACGATCATCGTAACGGAGGGCGGGATCAGAATGCCCAATGTACCACCGGCGGCAATCGAGCCTGCGGCCACACCATCGGGATAGCCGCGTTTGCGCATCTCCGGGATACCCATCTTGCCAATGGCCGCGCAGGTCGCCGGGCTGGACCCCGACATCGCTGCAAACAGCGCACATGCGCCGAGGTTTGAGATCACTAAGCCGCCGGGCACGCGCGTTAGCCATCGCTCCAGAGCCTCATAAAGATCGGCACCGGCTCGGGTTGACGCGATGGACGACCCCATAATGATGAACATTGGGATCGACAGAAGCGCAAAGTTGTCCAGCTTGCCGAACAGAATTTCGGGTAGCAGTTCAAGCGACCGCATGCCATCGAAGATGAATAAAAAACCGGTCGAGACGATGAGCAGTCCAAGCGCGACTGAGACGCCGGAGAAAAGCACAAAGATGGTGAAGAACGCAACCATTGCGCCAAGCACTAGAGGGTCCATTACATGTCCTCCAGCCCAAAGGGTGCGTCAATTTTCAGGACAACGGCGACAAGATCGGCGATCAATTGCAACAAGAACAACCCAAATCCAACTGGCAACGCCAGATAGGGTATCCATAAACGGACGCCCCAAATTGTGTCGGATTTCCAGTTGCGCTCATAGGTCAAGTGCCAGTGCTCATAGCTGTACCAAACCATAATCGCGACCATCACGATCGACAGGGTCAGCGTCACAAGGCACATCACGTAGCGCGCCTTTTTCGGCAAGGACAGCGGGACCAAATCCACATTCACATGACCGCGCAACCGCTGTACATAAGGCAGGCCAATCAGCGTCGAACCGATGGCAAGGTAAATCACCGCCTCTGTCTGCCAAACCGTCGACCCGTTCAGCACGAAGCGCACAAAAATCATTTGGCAGGTTATCGCGACAGCCGCCACAATCATGGCCGCAGAGCACCATCCTGCTAGAGTAGAGAGTGCTGCGACAACGCGTAGAAACGGGTTATTGCCCGTGTGCGATGCGGCAGCCGAACTTTGGCCAGCCATAACGATTATCCTGAGTCAGTTTTACGTGGCGTGGGCGACGGCTTTGTCCGCCGTCGCCCTTTGAGCTGTCTATTTGACTGCAAGTGCCATATCGAGCAGTGCCTGACCGTCAGGAACTTCCTCGACAAACGCTTTGTAAGACGTCTCCTGCGCCAAGGCGCGCCATGCTTCGAAGTCTTCCGCGCTCATTTCGGCAATCTCTACGCCGGCTTCTTTGAAGACCTCTGCCGAGGCCGCGTCTTCTTTCTTGGCTTCTTCCAGATAAAACACCTGAGCCTTCTCGGAGGCCGCAAGCAACGCGGCTTGTTGATCCGCATTGAGCCCTTCGAAGGTGGATTTGTTCATCAGGAGTGGCTGGTACATGAACCACAGGGCGACATCGCCCGCCGGGGTGTAGCAACTCACCTGCTCGTAAATCCGGTAGGAAACGAATGAGGAAGACGAGGTATTCGCGGCATTCAAGACACCGGTTTGCATGGCGTTGTAGATTTCCGAAGATGCCATGGAGGCAATCGACGCGCCTGCGCCCGCAAGCATCTGCTCAAACGACTTACCTGCCGCGCGGGTTTGCAAACCCTGCACGTCCTCGGGTTTGGTGATGCACTTGTCTTTGCCGGCAAAGCCGCCAGCCAGATAGCCGTGAACCAGAACCATCACGTCATCTTCAGCCATTTTGGCCTCAAGGGCCTCCATGAAGGGCGACTCGTTCAGACGCGCCGCGTGATCATGGTTTTTGACCAAGCCGGGCATCAGAGTCAGGTTAAATGCTGGCTGCTGCCCGCCCGCGTAGCTCAGCGGCAGCACTGTCATGTCAAGTTGGCCGCGACTGAGAGGCCGGTATTGCTCGCGCGGCTTGAACAGCGATTTTGAACCAAATATCTTGATCTCCAGATCGACGTCTGCTTGTGCAACGCCATCGGCAACGATCTGTGCAACTTTGTGGCGCACATCTTTGTTGGACCATTGGTGCGACAGGCGCAGTTCGGTGGCGTTTGCTACGGTTGTTAGGGCGATCAGTGCCACCGTCGTGGCAGTCATCAGAAATTTCTTTTTCATTTTATCCTCCCTGGATTGAACCGACAGAGCGGACTCTGGCGGGATAGAGTCGTTGTTTCACGCATTGCATCCGTGGTCAATAATTTTGTATACAATATCTAACTTATTGCATCCATAGCAGGCAAATGCTACCTTGTAGGCATGGAAGTCAAACGCGCCGAGCAAATAGCTGAAACCATTGAGCAACTTGTATTCAAAGGGGAATATAAGGACGGCCACCGGCTTGATGAGATCAAGCTTGCGAAACATTTCAATGTATCCCGCACTCCAATTCGGGAGGCATTGCAAAGGTTGGTTCTTTCCGGAATGGCTGAACAAATCCCCCGAAGAGGGGTGTTCATACGCCAGCCCGGACCCGTCGAACTTATTGAAATGTTCGAGACCATGGCCGAGTTGGAGGCGGCGTGCGGCCGCCTTGCCGCGTCCCGCATAGATGAGGACGGCTTGGACCGGCTCACCGAGGCTAATCGCAGATGCCTTTCCGCAGTCGAACATCAAGATACCGCAAAATATTATCTGGAAAACGAAGTGTTCCACCAAGAAATCTATAAAGGTGCATCGAACGCATTTCTGGAGAAAGAGGCTCTGCGGCTTCAAAACCGGCTGAAACCCTACCGTCGCGTTCAATTGCGGTTTCGCGGAAGAATGACGCAATCCCTCGCCGAGCATGAAACGATCGTTGATGCGCTACGGGTTGGTGATGCAGAACTTGCGGCTCAAATGCTGAGGCACCATGTGATTATTCAAGGAGAAAAGTTTCACCAGCTCATGGCTGCGCTGAAACTGAAACCCGGTTGACGTGAGGCAAAAGCGCTTCAGGCAAATAGGCCTGCTCGCTTCCGAAATCTGAATGCGACCGAGCAGGTTGCGGTGACTGCCTCGAGCCGGTTTGATCCGGCAATTCCATCGGAACTTTTCACGTTGCTCTTTCTTTGTGATGCAAAGCCTTTGCACCTTAGCAATGAATATTAATCTGTCGCTAATTCGGCGACGGAGCGCTTCTTTTTTTCCACCAAAATCGGCCTCAATTTGAACTCATTGGGACGGCATTTTTTACTCAGATGGCCAGAACCCACGGAGCGTTCGAATGTACTTGTCGATAATTGTTCCCTGTATGAACGAAGAAGACGGAATTTCCGAACTTGTGGCGCGGCTGTCTGCGACCATTAACCCTTGGAAACAGCAAGCTGAAATTATTCTGGTAGATGACGGTTCAACCGATGGGACGTGGCAAGCTATTCGGCTTGCGCGCCGCTCTTGTCCTCAACTCATTGGAGTTAAGCTCTCAGCAAACCGAGGCCATCAGGTCGCGCTGACTGCAGGTTTAGAGGCGTCGAGGGGTGAACGCATCATGATGCTTGATGCAGATCTGCAGGATCCGCCTGAACTATTGACAGATATGATGTTTATGATGGATCGCGGATTTGACGTTGTTTACGGGCGCCGTATTGAACGTAAGGGTGAGACATTTTTCAAACGCGCGACGGCGCACGTTTTCTATCGGGTTTTGAATGTTCTGTCTGATGTTAGTATTCCACATGATACCGGTGACTTCCGCTTAGTGAACCGCAAAACGCTCGACGCCGTTCTTGAAATGCCCGAACGCGCACGTTTTGTCAGAGGAATGTTTGCCTGGGCAGGCTTCAAACAGGTCGGCATCGAATATGTGCGCGTTCCGCGTGAAACCGGAGAAACCAAGTATCCCTTGCGCAAAATGATACGATTCTCTGTGGATGCGATGACTGCATTCTCGACAAAACCTCTCAAACTCGCAACACGGCTTTCATTTGTAAGTCTCGTCATTGCAACCCTAATGGCGGTCTATGTGTTTCGGTCTCTCATATTATTTCAGACAGCTCCCGGGTGGGCATCTGTTGTCCTTGCGGTGAGTTTCTTTTCTGGTGTTCAGCTACTTACATTGGGGATTCTGGGCGAATATGTCGGGCGGTTGTATGTCGAGGCGAAGCAACGGCCACTTTATTTTGTCAGTGAAGAGTTGCGCGACACTGCACCGATAGCAGTGAGAGAAAGTGCCTGATGCAAATAATTCGATTTGCCATTGTCGGTGTACTTGTCGCGCTTGTTTATGTGGGCAGTTATCTCGCCCTTATTGCGCTGGGCGCAGCTCAGCCGGTTGCAAATTCGCTTGCCTTCATATTGGCCGTTAGTCTGCAATATGTCGGTCAGGCATGCTTTACCTTCGGCAACAGGCTTAACGACCGAGGACAGATCCTCAGGTTCATCATCATGATAGGGCTGGGATTTATTTCAGCGACCTTGATTACTGGCAGCATCGCAACCGGATTAGAGCTTTCGAATTGGGTGGCGGCCGTAATTGTGACAATAACCCTGCCCATTCAGAACTATTTTATCATGACCATTTGGGTCTTTACACGCGGCAAACACAACAAAGAGGTTGCGTTATGAAACACGTCTACAATGACACATTCTTTGACTATATTGACCAGAGCGCGCATTCCTCCGCCTGTAGCCTCATTGCAAAGCTATATCCTATGCTTCGCCCCAAAAGCGTGATTGATCTGGGCAGTGGTCGCGGTATTTGGCTGGCTGAATGGCAAAATGCCGGTGTGTCAGATGTTCTGGGTGTAGACGGTGACTACGTTGATCGGTCCCGTCTCGCAGTCGAGCAGGGCTCATTTCTTGCTGCTGATCTTACACAGCCGGTGCGCACAAATCAGCGCTTTGATTTGGCGCAAAGCCTTGAAGTGGGGGAACACCTGCCAAATTCTGCGGCTGAGACGCTGGTCGACAGCTTGACAGTAGCCTCTGATAGGGTGCTTTTTTCAGCGGCCGTGAAGGGGCAGGGTGGTGAATACCATGTCAATGAACAACCTCTTGCCTATTGGGAGGAAATATTCAAATCCAGAGGCTTTCGCGCGTATGACTGTCTTCGCCCCTATTTGAAGGACGACAAGACAGCGGCACCCTGGTATCGCTACAATTCCATATTGTATGTGAATGAAGCTGGCCGCATAGGATTGCCGGACGAAGTGCTGCAACATGAAATTCCTGCGGATCAGAGCGTTCAAGACGGTGGCGACGTTTTATGGCTGCTCCGCAAAAGTGTTGTGTCTCGTCTTCCTCGTAACACCGTCACGCAGATTGCGAAGGTTCGCGCCGCTGTGATCGCGGCATCAATGCGGTTTCGTAAGATGAATGGGTCCGCTTCTGCATGACTGCGGCTGCGCTCCCAATTGTGACACGGATTTTGCATGCTGAAAACGGATCAGGTCGCTGTCTTCAGATCGGACATGTTCTGTGGCTGTCTTTGGCGGCAATACTGGTAATCTCGCTTCCGAACTTGGCGGATCCGATGATACGGTACGACGACTATCCGGCCCTGTTTGCGGATGCCGATATGTTCTGGAACAAAACCCTGCATGAAGGGCGTTGGATCAACTATATCTGGCACTTGCGGGGCTACGTGACGCCGTCTTGGCTGAACTATCTGGCATATCAAGTTCTGTGGGCGATTTTTGCGGCTGCGACTGCAACTGTGGTGATACGCCAGCGCGAGTTGACCTTTTTCAAAGGCGCCCTGGCACTCATAATATTGGTCTCTCCATCCGCGCTATTGATATCATTATGGTTCAACACACTGCTGCCGGGGCTGGCTCTGGTGACAGCTTATGCACTTCTGGCGTGCCGAATATCGGACCGGTCATTGCGATTGCTACTGCCCATATTTATTGTGCTGACATTCATGGCATACACCACCTATCCGCTGCTGTTACTGGCCATTTGTTTGTTCAAACAGGAGAAACGTTCGGTTAGAAATCTTGTCGGGTTGCTTTGCCTTTTTGCATTCAGCATTCTGGCTGCTGTGCTTTTGACTTATGCTATCAACTGGCAGGTGCATGGCATTTTTGGCGTTCCACTGGCGGATTGGCGCAACGCGACTCCAGCCCATAGCCTTCAAGATTTGTATGCCAATTTGCCGAAACTTTGGATGACATTGGACACTTTGTTGGCCAAATCCAGCTTTGATTATTATCCGGCGCAAGTTTTTCATTTGGTGCTGTTCACGGGCTCCGCTTTTGTCCTGCTGCGCTACGAGCCAATGGAGGCATTGTATTTATATGCGGGTCTCTTTATCGGCCTTGCGCTTGTCGTGTGCCAGGTTCTCAAGCTTGGCGTGTCCATTCCGCCAAGAACGTTTATCTTTGCTTGGGTGTTTTATGGCATCGCTGCCGTTCGCGCCGCAGAAATACTAAGCACCAAACACCCATTTGCTGGTCGGATGGCACGCAATGCGGTGATGTTAATCGTTGGCAGCTATTTGTTGCAGAGTTTCCAACAAGCAACTCAATACCGCAGTTGGCAGGTTGAGACTCGTCAAATCAGCCAGATGCTGGCCGAGACCCCTGCTCCGCTATTGATTAGGGGGCACCCGATGAAGACGACCTCTGGCCTTCGCGCCGGTGTCCAGTCGGATACAGCATTTCAATTTAGGATACGCCAACTCACAGGACGCAATCCGATCCTGTGCTCCTCTGAAATCGAAAGCTGTAGCAGGGCGGTGGTCGGAACCAAGGGATCATCAACAGCAGGTGGTTTTCCCGCGACCATTATAGTTGACGAATTGGGTACTACGATCCTTTTTTCTGACGGATAAAATGAAGAGCCAAGGTCAGGTTTGTTGATCACGACGGTGGGGTGCTGGAAAGCTATGTCACTAAGCGCCGCTCTCTCCGACTGACGTCAGCTTTGTACTGCGCAGGTTCACGCGTTCTGGCGGGAACTCAGACGGGTTCGAGTTGGTCTGACTGCCCCACAGGTTGGCGCTGGTTTGAGATCTCGGTAGTCAACGATCCAACAGAGCCAGCGAATTTGGGGCGACGGTTATTTGTATTCGGCCAACCCAACGCACAGAGTTTGAACAAGAGCAACCGCGCCAGATATTGGCTTGAATTGACTGGTAGATTCGCTGTCGGCAATGAAAGTCAACGAGGAGTTTTTTGCCAGCGGGCTGTCGAGGGAATCGGTGATCGAGATGATCGGTCGACGACGGAGGTGGGCGTCACGGGCTACGTCGACGACGCCCTGTGCATAAGGGGGAAAGCTGATGCAGATCAACAAATCATCATAACCCATGTTCACGACCTGTTGTTCGGCCATGCCGCCACCGAAATCCAATAGGCTGCAATGCAGTTCGGACCTGGAAACTCCGTACGCGAGGTAGGTCGCAATCGGGCGCGCCCTGCGCAAACCTGCAACGTACACATGCGGCGCCGCCCGGATCATTGATACGGCTTTGGACAGATCATCCGGATCCGTCGTTGCCCTGACATTTTCGAGCGAAGCCATCAATTCATTGATACAGCTGTCAAATATGTGGCTCATATCCGCCGTTGGCGAGCTGGCGATTTTCTCTGCATAGATCTCGCCGCGTTTGTCAGGTGCGCCTTCGATAAGGCGCGTCCGAAATACTCGCTGCATCTGCGAAAACCCTGCATATCCGAATTCCTTGGCAAAACGGATCAGCGTTGAGGGCTGCACACTGACATGAGCGGCCAGTTCAGCCACGGTGTTCAGCGCGAAAAAGTTCGGTTCGTCCAGCGCGGAACGGGCCAACCTCTGAAGATGCGGCGAAAGATCGTCAAACCGGTCACGGATTCGGGCACGTAGCGCGTCGAAGGTCTCGTTGGCGGCGTTGGGGTCGATGGATTGTTGATGCCTCATGGCAAAACGCTGATCGAATTTTTGTTCGAATTCAAGGCCAAAAAGGAAATG
>CBDTVL010000139.1:0-10265 GCA_965363755.1 uncultured Sulfitobacter sp. | reverse complement strand
GCCAGCCAGGTTTTCGCCGCATCCTCAGGATCCGCACCATCATTGAGAATTGCGCCCATGATCTCGTTTTCCATGGCAAGCGAGAATTCAAGGTTGGTCAGCAACTTACCGATATTCGGACAGGTGGCGGCATATCCGGCCGAGGTGTTGGTGTGGACAGTTGCGCCGCCAAAATCAGGGCCGAAATAGTCGTCACCGCCCGTGAGGTAAGACATTTCAAAGTTTGCGTTCATCGGGTGTGGTTCCCAACCGAGGAAAACCACCGGGTCGCCCTTGCGATCCGCACGTGCAACCTGCGCCAGCATGCCTTGTTCTGAGCTTTCGACGACTTCGAAACCGTCCAGACCCAAACCGCTGCCGCTGATCATGTCCATGATCAGGCGGTTGCCGTCATTGCCGGCCTCAATGCCGTAAATCTTTCCTTCCAGCGCATCCTTGTGTTTGCCGATATCTGCAAAATCGGCAATGCCCAAATCAGCAGCGGTCTTGTTCACAGCCAAAGTATATTTGGCACCTTGCAGGTTTGCGCGGACTGTATCGACAGTGCCAGCCTCCCGATAAGGGGCAATGTCAGCCTCCATGGTGGGCATCCAGTTGCCAAGGAAGATGTCGATGTCGCCTTTGGCAAGAGAGGTGTAGGTCACCGGGACGGACAAGATCTTGATGTCTGTCTCATATCCCAGCGCTTCCAGCACAACCGAAGTGGCTGCCGTCGTTGCCGTGATATCTGTCCAGCCGACGTCCGAGAATGTCACTTCGTCACAATCAGCGAACGCAGGGGCTGCGGCTAGAATAGCCAATACCGATAGGGTGGATTTTAATGTCATGGTGGTCTCCCGGTTTGTTATGTTTTCGGGCAGTCTAGGTTTTTATTGATTGACGCGTCAATAAAAAACCCGATAGCGTCCCCGTATAGTCATTCACCCGAACAGACGGAGTCCCGCATGCCCAAGCTTGGGATGGAGCCTATCAGGCGCGACGCGCTGGTCAAAGCCACGATTGCAGAGATCGGGGCGGCCGGGTCCCTGGACGTGACGGTAAGCCAGATTGCCCAGCGGGCCGGAATGTCGAGTGGGTTGGCGCACCACTATTTTGGTGGCAAGAACCAGATATTTGAGGCGGCAATGCGCCATATTCTGCGCGAGTATGCCAACGAAGTGCGCATCGCGCTGGCGCAGGCAGGGTCACATAACGATCGTGCCGAAGCCATCATTCGCGCCAACTTTGCGCCTTCATGTTTTGCCCCGGCGACCATCAGCGCGTGGATGACGTTTTATGTGCGCGCGCAGAATGATGCTGGTGCATTGCGGCTGTTGCGGCTCTATCAAAGGCGGCTGCGTTCAAATTTGACTCATGCCCTTAGAGGACGAACCGTTGATCCGATTGCGGCGGCAGAGACGCTGGCCGCGCTGATTGATGGGTTCTATATTCGCGCTGCACTGGCAAAGCCAGACGGAGCCGAGGATGCCGTGCTGATGACCGTCACGATGTTGCATGTTTTGACACGGGACGCGCAATGACGTGTCCCAGCATTTTGATCTTCATGGTGGATCAGCTGAACGGTACGTTGTTTCCTGACGGCCCAGCGGATTGGCTGCATGCCCCTAACCTGAAAAAGCTGGCCGCGCGTTCGACACGATTTGCAAACACTTATACTGCTTCGCCACTCTGCGCACCGGGTCGCGCATCTTTCATGTCGGGGCAATTGCCCTCAGCGACACGGGTCTACGATAACGCTGCCGAGTTTGCCTCCAGCATTCCTACATACGCGCACCACCTGCGGCGTGCAGGTTATCAGACCTGTTTGTCAGGCAAGATGCATTTTGTCGGCCCTGATCAGTTGCACGGATTTGAAGAGCGATTGACCACCGACATTTATCCGGCTGATTTCGGCTGGACGCCGGACTATCGCAAGCCGGGTGAGCGGATCGAATGGTGGTATCACAACATGGGCTCTGTCACCGGTGCGGGCGTTGCTGAGATTTCCAACCAAATGGAGTACGATGACGAAGTTGCGTACAATGCAACGCGCAAACTCTATGATTTGGCGCGTGGGCAGGACGCACGACCGTGGTGCCTGACAGTCAGTTTTACCCACCCGCATGATCCCTATGTCACGCGCAAGAAATATTGGGACCTCTATGCCGATTGCGATCATCTGCTGCCCGAGATCGCCTCGATTTCTTATGATGATCATGACGCCCATTCCAAACGTATCTTTGACGCCAACGACTGGCGCAGCTTTGAAATCACCACTGATCATGTTCAGGCTGCGCGCCGCGCTTATTTCGCCAACATCAGCTATTTGGACGATAAGATCGGCGACGTGATGGAGGCGCTGGAAAGCACGGGCCAAGAGGCGATCATCATGTTTGTCTCTGATCACGGCGATATGCTGGGTGAGCGCGGATTGTGGTTCAAAATGTCATTTTTTGAGGGATCATCCCGCGTCCCGTTGATGATCGCGGCACCCGGCGTAATGAAGCAAGAACTGGTCGAAACGCCTGTCTCGACCATAGACGTATGCCCGACGTTGTGTGATCTGGCAGGTGTGAGTATGGATGAGGTGATGCCGTGGACGAACGGCGAAAGTCTGGTTCATTTGGGACAAGGCGGGGAACGCACGACTCCGGTGGCCATGGAATATGCCGCAGAAGGTTCATACGCGCCGCTTGTCTCGTTGCGCTACGGAAAGTGGAAATACAACCGCTGTGCCTTGGATCCTGATCAACTGTTTGATCTGGACACTGACCCGCACGAGTTAACGAACCTTGCGGATCATCCGGATCATCAGGGCACTGTGCAAACGCTAAGGGCCAAAGCGCAAGCGCGCTGGGATCTGGATCGGTTTGACGCCGACGTGCGCGAATCCCAGGCGCGCCGCTGGGTGGTCTACGAGGCGCTGCGAACGGGCGGGTATTATCCCTGGGACTATCAACCACTGCAAAAAGCATCTGAGCGCTACATGCGCAATCATATGGACCTTAACGAGGTCGAAGATCGTCAGCGGTTCCCGCACGGCGACTAACGTTCTTTTGGAAACAACCGGCCCCTGAACTACGGGCGATGTCAATGCGCCGTTCCGGGCGGCATAGGAGCAAAAATTCATGGAAGCTGATTTTGTCATCATTGGCGCTGGCAGTTCGGGCTGCGCCATGGCGTTCCGTCTGGCCAATTCGGGGGCGTCGGTGCTGGTGATCGAGCATGGCGGAACCGATGCCGGGCCGCTCATTCAGATGCCGGCGGCGTTGTCTTATCCGATGAATATGTCGCTCTACGACTGGGGTTATCGCACCGAGCCCGAGCCCCATTTGAACGGTCGTCGGCTCGCCTGCCCGCGCGGCAAGGTTCTGGGTGGATCGTCGTCGATCAACGGGATGGTCTATGTGCGCGGGCACGCTATGGACTTTGATCATTGGTCCGAAGCAGGTGCTGATGGCTGGGCTTATGCGGACGTGCTGCCCTATTACAAACGCATGGAACACTGGCACGATGGCGGCCATGGTGGCGATCCGGAATGGCGGGGCAGGAATGGACCTTTGCATGTCACCCGCGGCCCGCGCCAGAATCCACTTTATGATGCTTTTGTGCAGGCCGGAAAACAGGCCGGGTATGAGGTTACGGGCGATTATAACGGCGAGCAGCAAGAGGGCTTTGGCCCGATGGAGCAGACCGTCTGGAAAGGCCGGCGCTGGTCGGCGGCGAATGCGTATCTGCGCCCGGCGCTGAAACAACCCAACTGTGATGTGATCCGGGCGTTGGCGCGCAAAATTGTTATTGAGGACGGGCGCGCAGTCGGCGTCGAAGTCACACGCCGTGGCGCGACCGAAGTTATCCGGGCCCGGCGAGAGGTGATTGTGGCAGCATCTTCGATCAACTCGCCCAAGCTGTTGATGTTGTCGGGCATTGGCCCCGCCGCACATCTTGCGGAGCATGGGATCGAAGCCATCGCCGATCGTCCCGGCGTCGGGGCCAATCTTCAGGACCACCTCGAACTTTATATTCAGATGGCTGCCCGCCAGCCGATTACGCTCTACAAACACTGGAACCTGATAAGCAAGGCGGTCATCGGGGCGCAGTGGCTGTTCACCAAGACCGGTTTGGGGGCCTCAAACCAATTCGAAAGCGCCGCCTTCATTCGCAGCCGGGCCGGGGTGCCGTATCCTGACATCCAATACCATTTCCTGCCGATGGCAGTGCGCTATGACGGCAAGGCCGCAGCTGAGGGGCATGGTTTTCAGGCGCACACCGGGCCCATGCGCTCGGTCTCTCGCGGGGCTGTCACGTTGCGTTCGGCCGATCCCAAAGACGACCCGCGCATTCTGTTCAATTACATGTCCGATCCACAGGATTGGGAGGACTTTAGAACCTGTATCCGCCTGACCCGTGAGGTTTTTGGTCAAGAGGCATTTGCCCCTTTCGTGAAACACGAAATTCAACCCGGCGCCGACCTGCAATCTGACGCAGAACTGGACGGGTTCATATCCGAGCATGCCGAAAGCGCCTATCACCCCTGCGGCACCTGCCGGATGGGGCGCGCAGATGATCCGGGTGCTGTGGTGAATCCGCAAGGTCAGGTCATCGGCGTAGACGGACTTCGCGTGGCGGACAGCAGTATTTTCCCGCGGATCACAAATGGCAATTTGAATGCGCCCTCGATCATGGTCGGCGAGAAGATGTCAGATTACATCCTTGGGCTGGACCCTTTGCCGCGGGCCAACGACAGACCTTGGCTTCATCCCGAATGGCAAACCAAACAGCGTTAACTCTTCTTAACAGCACGGGTTGATCGGAGGGCTACGCCGTCTCATATTAACCAAATGTTAAGGATTTGTTTTGCCGTCGGACTGACCTTGTTGCCCGTGATCAGTGTTGCGGAAGTCTCTGGCCGGATCAACGTAATTGATGGTGATACCTTTGATGTAGGCACGACCAGAGTGCGGGTATTTGGCGTCGATGCACCTGAAACGGATCAGCTTTGTGTGACCGAGCAGGGTGTCAGATGGCCCTGCGGTAAATGGGTGACGCAACAAGCCAAGGGACTCTATCAGGGTCGTGCGGCAGTCTGCGAAAGTATCGATCTGGATCGCTATGGCAGAGTAGTCGCGCGTTGCAGCGTAGACGGCGTTGATGTTGGGCAGCAATTGGTATCGGACGGGCTGGCCTTTGCCTATCGCAAGTATTCCATGGACTATGACTTGGATGAAAAGGCTGCCGCGGTAAATGATCGTGGATTACATGCCAGCCAAGTACAGTCGCCTGCACAGTTTCGCGCGGCGCGGGGCATAGGGCGGATCGCCCCTGATCCTGCGTGTGACATCAAGGGCAACATCTCGTCCAAGGGTGAGAAAATCTATCACGCGCCGGGGCAAGCTGATTACGAGAGGACGGGTATTAATCTGGCCAAGGGCGAGCGCTGGTTTTGCTCGGATAACGCCGCAAAACAGGCAGGATGGCGACCTGCCAAGAGATAGCGGATCGCAACTAATTTTTCTGATTTGATCAGAGTCAAAGTGGCAACGGGGTAACTGACCGTAAGGTGGAGCATAACCTGTCTAATAGGAGCACGCAGATGACTCATACGCCACATGAATTACACGAAGAGTTTCCCGACAAGCTGGATGCGATCAGCTCGCTGAAACAGAGTGATGCCCACTTTGCAAAACTTGCGGACGAATACCATGAAATCAACCGCGCCGTACATCGGGCAGAAACCAATGTGCAACCGATAGAGAGCTTGGCGGAAGTTGACTTGCGCAAACAGCGTGCGGCGTTGAAGGATCAGATATGGGGGTATCTCTCTAAGACTTGAAGTCTCAGTTTATGTCGTAGGGCAGGACCCCGCGCTGATTGGTGTTGATACTCAACCGTCGCTCGAGCGGCGGTACGGATCGCTGATGACAGGTTTTGCGCTCGCATATCCGGCAGGAAATACCAATCGGTTCAAAGGCGCTGTCTTGGCCCAGATCCAAGGTGTCGGCATAGACCAGTGAGCCGGCATGTTTGACTTCACAGCCAAGCGCGATTGCATAACGTCGCACCGGCGCGCCAAACGACCCACCAGATTTTGAAACGTCACGCGCAAGCGAGATATAGCGTGCCCCGTCCGGTGTTTCGGCGAGTTGGCGCAGGAACCTCCCGGGTGTTTCAAATGCCCTGTGAACATTCCAGAGCGGGCAGGCTCCGCCAAAACGTGCAAATTGCAACCGAGTTGCCGAATGGCGTTTGGTGATGGTGCCTGCCTGATCGACGCGCACAAAGAAAAACGGAATACCTTTGGCGCCCGGTCGTTGCAGTGTGGAAAGGCGATGCGCCACCTGTTCAATCGACGCACCATATTTGATCGAGAGCACTTCCAGATCGTGGCGGCAGTCTTGCGCAGACCTGAGGAATGCGGTGTACGGCATGAGCATGGCTCCGGCACAGTAGTTTGCCAATCCGATCTTGGCGATAGCGCGGGCCTCTTCCGTCTGGAAGCGCGCGAAATCCAACGTCGCTTCGAGCAGTTGATCCTGATGCAGCAGCGCGACCTGCAACAATATCTGAAACGTCTGGGTTTCAGATGCCGCACGCGCCGAGATGTCCAGGACCTTGCGCTCTGGATCGTAGTGGCGCAGCTCTGCTTGATCCGTGTATTCGACAGACACTCCGCCTGCGTTTAGCTTTTCAACCGCAGCTGCGCGAATAGGTTTGGTTTTGTTAATTTGGAGCGAAAATCTTTCTGATGCGCGGTCAACGGCATCAATATAATTGTCGCAATAGTGAAAGAAGTCACGCACTTCATCCCAGGGGCTCGCCTGCATGCGGGCGTCTTCACGTCCCAATGCTTCATCCAGTGAGGCGAGCCGCTCATGGGTCTGGCGGTAGCTGCGATGCAATTCGATAAAGGCGCGGGCCAAAGCCGGGGCGTTGGAGGCCGTCAGGCGCAAATCTGCCAGCGGAGGCGTGGTTTCGGCAAAAACCGGATCTGCCAGCGCTTCACGCATGTCACTGACCAGACGTTCACTGTCCCCCGTGCTGAGTTCGGTCACATCCAGACCAAATTCCTGTGCGAGCGCCAGCACCACGGTGGTCGATACCGGGCGGTTGTTGTTTTCCATCTGGTTCAGGTAGGGCAGCGACACACCGAGTTTGGTTGCGAAGTCCTTTTGCGTCAGGCTCATCCGCGTGCGCATTTCGCGCAGTTTGGCCCCGGCATAGAGTTTCTGATTGGCCATCACGCACCTTTGCAAATTTGCATTACCCCTATGCTAACTTTGCAAAGGATCGGATGCAATTGATCGATTGGGCAAGCTGCAGAGCGTGTTAGAGACTCAGTTGTTTTTCCCGATAGATCACATAACAAATGCAGACCACTGCCAGCGCCGCAGTGGCCAGCATGATGTAAAGCAATGGAAAAGCCCCTGTTTCAGGTGTTAACAGTGCGCCCGCGAGCGCGCTCAGCGCCGCTCCGCCGCCAATCTGAATCGCCCCACCCAGCCCAGAAGCAGTGCCCGCGAGATGCGGGCGGACCGACAACAACCCAGCGGTTGCGTTGGGTATGGATAGACCATTCCCAAGCCCGACAAATGTCATCAATCCGAAAAAGCTGAAAGCCGTGCCAAAGCCGGCCAGAAAGATAAGCAACGACAGAGCAATCCCAAACATGTTCAGACTGCACCCCCACAGCACCATTTTGTTCACGCCGAACCGCGCCGCATAACGGCCGGTCAGAAAGTTGCCCAGAAAGTACCCGACTGCCGGTGCGCCAAAGAAAAACCCAAGGGTGCTGGGGGGCATACCAAACACTTCGCTCCCAACAAAGGGGGCGCCGCCGAGGTAAGCAAAAAACGCACCTGACGAAAACGCTGAGGAGAGTGAATATCCCCAAAACCTTGGGGATCGTAAGAGTTCGGGGTATTCGCCAAATTGTGCCGCAAGGGTCTTGCCGCTCTTGGTGGCGGTCTCCCCCAGATCGTTCCAGGCGAGCCAGAGGATCAGTCCCCCCAGAATGAGCAGTGCCCAGAAGTTGGCCCGCCAGCCAAAAATTTCGTCGAGCACGCCGCCAAACGCCGGACCAATCATCGGCACCACGGCCATCCCCATAGTGACATAGCCGATCATCGAAGCGGCCCGATCCTGTGGGAACATATCCCGCACCACGGCACGGCTAAGCACCATACCGACGGCAACAATTGCCTGACACATACGGAAAAACAAAAACACTTCGGCGGTGGGGGCGTAAAGGCACCCCAACGTTGCCATCAGAAACAAACCGAGGCCCCATAGAATGACGGGTCTGCGTCCAAACTTGTCGGAGACTGGACCGACAATGATCTGCAGAACTGCATTTACCGCCAGATAAACCGCGACGGACAGTTGCATCAGCCGATAGTCGGTCTGAAAATAATCGGTCATATTCGGAAGGCTGGGCAGAAAAATATTCATTGCCAAAGCTGATATGCTGGCCAGCAAGATCAGGGTAATGATATGCGGGGCTGTGGTGCGATCCAGAAACCGAACGGCCGGCACAGACGGAATATCGGATGACGCATCGGGCATTCATCTGACCTATGCCTGACGCGCCAGCTTGTCCAGTCCCGGGCCGTCCCGAGCCGTGGTGCCGCATGATATTAGCAACTTTGCATTTTGCACATCTAGATTGCATTTGGCTTTGCAAATTTGCGAAATAGGCCTTTGGTCCCTAGCTTAAAAAGGCTAGTATCTCTTATTGCCAAAGAGGGGCCAGTCGATGAAAGATATTCTGTCCGAGCTTGAAGATCGTCGCAACACTGCCCGATTGGGAGGTGGTCAAAAGCGCATTGACGCGCAGCACAGGCGCGGCAAGCTCACCGCGCGCGAACGTATTGATTTGCTGGTCGATGAGGGCAGTTTTGAAGAGCTGGACATGTTTGTCACGCATCGCTGCACCGACTTTGGTATGGAAAAGCAAAAAACCGCAGGTGATGGAGTGGTGACCGGGTGGGGCACCATCAACGGCCGGATTGTCTATGTGTTCAGTCAGGATTTCACCGTTTTTGGCGGGTCATTGTCTGAAACCCATGCGCAAAAGATCTGCAAGATCATGGACATGGCAGTTCAGAATGGCGCGCCGGTGATCGGCATTAACGACAGCGGTGGGGCGCGGATTCAGGAAGGTGTGGCAAGTCTGGCGGGTTATGCAGAAGTGTTTCAGCGCAACATCATGGCCTCTGGAGTTGTGCCACAGATCAGCCTGATCATGGGGCCTTGCGCGGGCGGCGCTGTCTATTCGCCAGCCATGACCGATTTTATCCTTATGGTCAAAGACAGCTCTTATATGTTTGTCACTGGCCCGGACGTGGTGAAAACCGTCACTAACGAAGTGGTCACAGCCGAAGAACTGGGGGGCGCCAGCACCCATACCAAGAAATCATCCGTCGCGGATGCGGCGTTTGAAAATGATGTTGAGGCGCTGGCCGAAGCCCGCCGCCTTGTCGACTTCCTGCCGGCCAGCAACCGTGAAAAACCGCCAGTGCGCCCGTTCTTTGACGACCCCGATAGGATCGAGGCGTCACTGGATACACTGGTCCCGGAAAACCCCAACAGCCCTTACGACATGAAAGAGTTGATCACCAAAGTTGCTGATGAAGGGGATTTCTACGAAATTCAGGAAGAGTTCGCCAAGAACATCATCATCGGATTCATTCGTCTGGAAGGCCAGTCCGTTGGCATCGTCGCCAACCAGCCGATGGTGCTGGCCGGGTGTCTGGACATCGACAGTTCGCGCAAAGCCGCGCGGTTTGTACGCTTTTGCGATGCCTTCGAAATCCCGATCCTCACGCTGGTCGATGTGCCCGGCTTTCTGCCCGGTACCAGTCAGGAATACGGTGGTGTGATCAAACATGGGGCCAAACTGCTTTTTGCCTTTGGCGAGGCCACCGTGCCCAAAGTGACGGTCATCACGCGCAAGGCCTATGGCGGCGCTTACGACGTGATGTCGTCAAAACATCTGAAAAGCGATTTCAATTATGCGTGGCCCACTGCCGAGATTGCAGTTATGGGGGCCAAAGGCGCGACCGAAATCATCCACCGCGCTGATCTGGGCGATCCTGATAAAATCGCGCAGCACGCAGCGGAGTACGAAGAACGTTTTGCCAACCCGTTTGTCGCCGCAGAGCGCGGATTCATCGACGAAGTGATCCAACCCCGCAGCACCCGCAAACGTGTAGCACGGGCCTTTGCCAGCTTGCGCAACAAGCAGGCAAAGATGCCGTGGAAGAAACACAACAATATTCCATTGTGAG
>CBDTVL010000138.1:0-10395 GCA_965363755.1 uncultured Sulfitobacter sp. | reverse complement strand
CAATCGTGCCAATGTTAACATGCGGTTTGTTGCGTTCAAACTTTGCCTTAGCCATATCTTAGGCGCCTTTTTGCACTCTGGGGTCCACTCGACCCGGTTTCCTCTGCGCGGGCGCAAAATTGCTTTCCAGAATAGAAATCAAGCCGTTCGGGTTTCTTTCTGCAGCCTTCTCAACGATTGGATTCCAGAACTTTCGGCGGCTTCACGGCATCGGCTGGCATAACCTGCTGATCTGGCGTGAACCATTTGTAGGTCTCGGTTTGTTCGACCATCCAGGATTCGATCGATTTGGCTGCATTAAAGGTCAATCCGGCGAGTTGTTTATCTTTGTTCCGTCCCCAGCCTGAACCAATGACCAGCGAGTCGGCTCCGGTGGTTTCAAAGGCAAGGATTTGACTGGGTGCCTCGTTCAGCTTGCGGCCCCCGGCGTCGTCCCAAACGGTCACGGTCACGAGCAGAAGTGATTTTGGCGTGTAAACAACTGGCACTCCGGGGGGCGCCAGCACATACCCTTCGATGCTGATTCCCAGATGGTACAGGTTTTCGCCCTCATAGCGGCCAAACCGCTGCTCAATCGCGCCGGTCATTGCAGCAACCAATTCTTCGTCGCTGACGTTGCGCGATATCACAGTTGATTGCGTGTTTTTTGTCACAACCACATTGTGCCCAAGACTGAAGTCTCCAAGTGGAACGGGCGGGCCTTTGATGGATTGATCGGCGCAGCCAGCCACGATGATCAGGACGCTCAGAAAGGCAAAGATACGCATCATTGAAACTCTCAAATTTTGTTCTTGGGTTGAGATAGCTCAGCCCGTCACCGGGTGCAAACCTTTGCCGCAAGCGAATACACGCCTATATGATGTATGAAGCCGCAGAAAGGCGCAGCCTCATGACCTCCGTTCTCCCTGATCCCGTCCAAACCCAGCCCGAACCAGTTAAAGTTCCGCTGGTAACCGAGCCTTGGGGTATTCTCAAAAGCCTGAACGCGGCCCGTCAGAACGTGCTGAGTATCATTCCGCAAATTGCCACACGGCAACCCATGGTGTCAGGCAAGACCGGAAAACGCTGGCATATGGTGATGGATCCTGGCGCAATCCGTGTGATGTTGCTGGAACGATTGGACAACTATCCAAAGTCAGTGGTGACAAAGAACCTCCTGAAGCCGGCAATAGGTGAGTCTTTGTTTGTGGCAGAAGGAGCGCATTGGCGGTGGCAGCGTCGCACAGCGGCCCCGGTGTTTTCGCATCGCAACGTCATGAACCTTGCCCCAATCATGACGGGCGCGGCAGAGCGCTCGGCTGATCGGATTGCAGGCGCTGGCCCGCGCGCCGTCGATCTGTTGGATGAAATGGTCACGACAACTTTTGACGTGATTTCAGACGTCACATTTTCAGGCGACGGTTCATTTGATCGTGACAGCGTTCACACAGCAATCGACGCCTATATTTCCGAGGCGGGAAAAATCTCTCTGTTTGATATTCTAGGCGCGCCTGATTGGGTGCCAAGACCAGGGCGTATCCTGTCGGGCAAGGCGCTAAAACAGATGAAAAAAGTTGCGGATACCGCAATCGACGCGCGGGCCAAACGTGAACCGAACGGCATACCAGATTTGCTGGACCTGCTGCTGGAAGGCGAGGACCCGGAGACCAAGCGCCGGATGAACACAGCGGAACTGCGCGATAATCTGCTGACCTTTATTGTGGCAGGCCATGAGACAACGGCCCTGACTTTGGCGTGGTCACTGTACCTCTGCGCGTTTGATCAGAAAGTTCAGGACCGCGCGCGCGCCGAGGTTGTGTCTGTTCTAGGCAAGCGCCCGGCCACCGGCGACGATGTTGCCAATTTGCCTTATATCCGGCAGATCATTGACGAGGCGTTGCGGCTTTACCCGCCTGCGGCAGTTGTGTCACGCACGGCGCAGGTGGAAGATACACTTTGCGGTCGGGAAGTCAGACCCGGCGATACGGTGATGATTCCGATTTACGCGCTGCACCGAAACCACGCTCTTTGGCCAGAACCAGACAAGTTTGACCCGGATCGGTTCGTTGATCGCAAAGCGATCGATCGCTACGCCTACCTACCATTTGGAGACGGCCCGCGCATTTGTATTGGTGCATCTTTTGCGCTGCAGGAGGCGGTGATTATTCTGGCCACGCTGCTTGGGCGCTTCCGGTTTAGGCAGGTTCCGGGCAAAGACCCCAAACCAGTCATGATTCTGACGTTGCGCCCCGAAGGCGGCGTGTGGCTGACGGCAGAGCCGATTTAGCGCCCAGTCATTTTTTGCAGATGCCCTGAAGCGCGGCCCAGCCTTCACCATCCAGAATGGGTTGATAATCCTGATCTTGCGGCGCAGCAGCACGTGCGGCTTCGATGCGTTTTTGCAACCCCGAGTGTGACAGAAAATGCATATTGATCGCGTCATAGTCTCCATATTTGTCGCGCAGCCGCTGAAACATATCGCCCAACGCCGCAGGAGAGGCATCAGCGTTCAGCAAGACGCCATAGGCAAAGCGATCTGCCTCAGATTCGGCCCCTTGGGAGTATTTCGCGTCAATCAACCGTTCGGTCAGGAACAGAACCACAGCACCGCCGGCAAAGTCACCAAAGAGCAGGCCGAGAACCCCGATAGACCCGGCAGAGCGCAGGGCGTGACGGGTCGGATCACGGCTGACCACATGGCCAATTTCATGCGCAAGGACAGCCGCTACTTCATCAGGGCCATTCGCCGCATCAATCAACCCGCGAAACAGGACCACAAATCCACCGGGTAACGCGAAGGCGTTTACCATTTTGTGGTCGAGAACATGCACCGAGAGGTCATGTTCCAGATCAAGGCTGGCGGTTAATTTGCCTTTCATGCGCGAAAGGGCCTCCAGTCCGTCAGAGTTTTCGCAAAATGGGATCGGGGCCAAACCGGTGTCATCCAGCGCTTCGCGGATCTGGCCCAAAGTCGTTTCGCCCAGCGCCCGTTCGCCTTCCGGTGGGATAAAGACAGCCAGTTGATCAGCCATTGTGGGCACCAGAACCCCGATAATCAACGCAACCGATACAACCGCCGCAAATGCCCACGACATCAACCGACCACGTCCTTTGGGCGGCGCAAAACGATATTTATTGGGCAACATGGCAAGCAGGGATTTTTCCGCCAAAACAAGTCGCGCGACCGGGTTGTTTGTTACGCGCAGGACCGTTCGGTCCCTATCAGCCTGATCAGGGACAACTCGAATGTCCGCAGTGCGCCAGATAATCGGCGCCAATCCGGACGCAGAGATCGTCAGTTCACTGTGATCCCGGTTAATCTGTAAACGAGACGCGCGTGGCGCAACTGAGCCACAATCGAGAGGCCAGCCAAGTAACTTGCAGACCGTTGCAGAACCAGATGGGGATGGGCAGGTTGCGGGGTCAAAACAGGTTTGTGCCGTGCCGCCCACCATGGCCTACAATGGGCGGTTGTGACCATTGTCGCAACATGCAGATTTCGGCACTAAGGGCGGAATTCGGCCGTTTGCTGCAATCGCGAACCTGATGGCGCATACTCCTGAAGCGGTCGTCCAGCGGGCAGTCATAACGTATTTCCCCTCCGCGCGGCGACGGTCCGGTTGGAGCCATAAGCGACCGATGCCGCAACGAGCACACTTCGACGCAATCTTCCATATGCTGCCATTGGTCAGTAGCGATGATCCCAAAGGGATGCGGGTATTTGTGGATTTATCCCGCTGAGTAAGCCCCGATTTTAGATGTCTTCAGGCCACTGTTCACAAGAGCTTCAGCAAGAGCGACACCTGCGGCAACACCGTCGATCACCGGCAGTCCAAATTCTTGGCTAAGATGCGCCATCAAATCTGCCATGCCCGCGCATCCGAGAACAATGGCCTCGGCATGATCGTGTTCTATTGCATTGCGAATTTCCAACCGGATTTTATCAAGCGTTTTGGGGTCGCCCTCTTCAAGCTTTAAGACAGGAATGTTCGTCGCCCTGACGCGCACGCATTTTTGCGCGAGGCCGTACCGCGCCAGGTTGTTCTCAAGCCCAGGGACGGAGCGGGACATCGTAGTGACGACGCTGAACTTAGCCGCGATCATACTGGCTGCGTGATAGGCTGCCTCACCGATGCCCAGAACAGGGACCGAGGCAATACAACGCACCGCATCCAACCCGGTATCATCAAAGCAAGCAATGACAATCGCATCCACATCTGGATGGCGTTTTACCTCTTCCAGCAGGCCCGGAACGCATGTGGCAATATCCAGAAAACCCTGAATACTGGCTGGACCGTTTTGTGAGTTGGCCGCCACAATTTCAGTATCCGGGCATGCGACAGCCCGGGCCGCAGAGGCAATTTTTGCCGTCATTGAGGAAGTTGTATTGGGATTAACGACGAGGATTTTCATGGACATCTACACCTCACCGCCAAGATACGCAGCTTTGATCCTGTCATCATGTAGTAGCTCTTTTGAGTTCCCTTCAATCACCACATTGCCTGTGGCCATGGCATAAGCCCGGTGCGAAATGCTGAGCGCCATGCGGGAGTTTTGCTCGACCAATAACACCGAAACTCCCTCATCTCGATTGATTGCGACGATTGATCGGGCGATGTCCTGTACCAACTTGGGTGCAATCCCCAGGCTGGGCTCATCCAGCAATAAAAGTTTAGGCTTGGCCATAAGTGCGCGGCCAATGACCATCATCTGTTGTTCACCGCCCGACAGAGTACCCGCCGCCTGCGAATAGCGTTCTTTCAGCCGGGGAAACCGGGTCAGGATGCTATCCAACGTCCGTTTAATGTCGGTTTTGTCGCTGCGCGTAAACGCGCCCATCATCAGATTGTCTTTGACAGACATAAAGGGAAACACGCGACGGCCCTCTGGCACCATCGCAATGCCGCGTTTGACGATGTCAGACGGTGACGTGCCATCTATGCGTTCACCTTCAAACGTAACTGAGCCATTCACGGGCTTCGCCAACCCGGTGATGGCGCGCAGTATGGATGACTTGCCTGCGCCATTGGCACCAATCAGGGCGACCGTCTCTCCCTGATTAAGCGTCAGGGAGACACCTTTCAGTGCGTAGACGTGGTCGTAATACAGTTCAACATCTTTGAAATTCAACATTGTTGTCATGATCTACATCCCGATTTCATCGTCGGCGCTGCCCAGGTAGGCTTCGATGACTTTTTCATTGTTCTGGATTTCCGCCGGCGTGCCTTCGGCAATCTTTTCGCCAAAGTTTAAAACAACAATCCGATCTGAGATTGTCATGACTGCAGGCATGTCGTGTTCAACCAATAGGACGGTGACGCCACGTTCGTCGCGTACGGAACGGACAAGGTCGACCATGCGCATTGTTTCGTCGTGGTTCATGCCAGCAAAGGGTTCGTCCAACAGCAAAACCTTGGGGTCCGTTGCCAGACCGATTGCAATCCCAAGTGCACGCAGGTTACCCTGTGGCAAGTTGCTGGCCAGTTCGTCGCTAATCTCCGCCATGCCCAGGAATTCCAACAATTCGTCGGCATATTCGCCAAAGGCGGTCACGTCTTCTTTGGCTTTCTTTGACCCCCAAAAGTATCCTGCGAGGGACGCCTTGGCCCGCAGGTGTTGGGCAACTACGACGCTTTCGCGCACCGTCATGCTCTTGAAGATGGTGGTCTCCTGAAACGTCCTGACGATACCTTTTCGGGCCACGATATGCGGCTTGAGATTTGAAATACGTTCCCCATGATACAAAACCTCACCTGAGGTTGTCGGCACAAATGAAGAGATCATCTTGAACAGCGTGGATTTTCCGGCCCCGTTTGGGCCGATCACCGACAAGATTTCGTTTTCCGCCACATCAAAACTGATGTCGTTGTTTGCGGTAAGGCCACCATATTTCTTGGTGACGTTTTTGACTTGTAGAAGGGCGGTCATTTTTGACCTCCCTTGCCAATACGCAGGCTGAGCAAACCATTAGGAAGGAAGCGGATGACTGCGATCAGAATGATCGAGTAAATCAGCATCTGGTATTTGCCGAATTCGAATAGCAGGTCCCACCCGAAATAGAGCACCAGCGTGCCCAGCATCGGGCCGAAGACATAACCCAAGCCACCAAGGAAGCAGTTCAACATGAAGTTGACGGAATCTGCGACCTGAAAACTGGAAGGGTAGACCGACTGCGCAATTGATCCGAACATGGCCCCGCCGATTCCGCCAAAGAAGGACGAGATAGCAAAGATCACAATGCGGATATGGGCAATGTTAACGCCAATAGAACTGGCCAGTTCTTCGTTCTGCTGCATCGAACGGCAAAGGTGCCCGAGGCGCGAATTCACCAGCCGATACAAAGCTGCGTAGGTCATGATCATCAAAATGCAGGCGGCATAATAGAAAGCCAACTTGGTGTTCTCCATCGCTGCGAAGTCTGGGATAATCGGGATGCCAAAGATCGAAACGCCTGACGGCAACGGGATCGAAGATATACCTTTCGCCCCGTTCGTGATTGGCAGAGCCAAGGCAGTAAGCGTGACGACTTGGGTCAGGACCAATGTAATCATCGCGAAATAAACGCCGCGCAGACGTAGAATAGGTATGCCAATCAGAATGGCAACGATTGCAGCAAAAATGCCCGCAGCGGGAAGTGATATCCAGAAAGAGACCCCGCCTTTGACGACCAGAATGGCCGAGACATAGGCTCCGATCAGGGCAAAAGCACCCTGACCGATATTGATCCGGCCAATGTAGAAAGTCAGCCAGACACCGGCACTCGCGATGGCCAGAAGGGCCACGGACGTAAGGGTGAAATAGAAATCCCAGCGGCCCGTCGCACCGATGATCAAGGGCACTGCAATGAAGATTGCGAACAGGAACAGTCCGACGCCAATCATCTGTTTTGATGTCACGTTTTTCATTCGTTCATCCCCACGGCTTGCCCATCAAGCCTTGCGGCCTGATAGCGAGGAAGATCATCAGCGAGATGAAAATCAGCAAATAGGTGATGTCGCCATACTGCGACAGAACAGCAAGGCCTATGGCTTCCATAAATCCAAGGATGATACCGCCCCAAATCGCGCCAGAGATCACCCCGGCACCACCTATCATGACCATCATGAATGCTTTGATCGACGTTGGGCCACCCATACCAAGATTAACACCAGTAATTGTGACTAAGAGGCCGCCAACCAACCCTGCCAGCATTGCGCCGAGCGCAAACCCGATCATCGAATAGCGATCTACATCTACGCCCATCAATTGAGCGGCGGTGCGGTCTTGCGCCAGTGCCCGTAAAGCACGACCGGTCTTGGAATATTGCATGAGTGCGATAAACCCAACGATTGAGAGAATGGCCAAAACGCAGATCAAGATGCGGTCATAGGGCATGATCAATCGGAAATCATAGTTGAAAACCCCGTCAACGATCTTGGGGACACCGCGCTGCTTTTCGCCAAAGATCAGCAAGATCAAAGCATCCAGAAGGAAGGCTATGCCCGCCGCCAGCAGCATCGTACTTTCTTCGCGAGCCGACCCTTTAATCACTGGCGCAAACAGGAACTTCTCGATCAGCGCGCCAAGAATTGCGAGGGTCACACATGACATTACAAGGGCCAAAACGAAGGGCACGCCCCATTGTCCGTAGAAAGTATATGTGACGAAACCACCGATCACGTACATTTGCCCATGGGCAAAGTTGAGGACATTCATCAGGGCAAAAATCAGGGTCAAACCTAATGCGATCATCGCATATTGGGATCCCAGATAGACGCCATTGGCCAGTATCTGTTCCATTGGTTCTTCTTTCGAGAAAGGGCCCCGGGCCGATGTGGCCCGGGAAGTTACTGCTCAGAACAAAGTCCGAAAGCAGGGGAGTTATTAGTCAACTTCAGCAACGAACAGCGTTTCGAACGCACCATTCTGGTAGACGTTCACAACCAGCGGAACTGCGACCTGACGGCGCTGACCAAAGGACGACATCCCGACGTAACGCAGCGTTGCATCCCCGTTCATGTATGGGTTTGGTGCCTCAAATGTGTCCATTGTCGTCTTGAAAGCATCTACATCTGTGATTGCGGATGGATCGGCCTTAAGCGTTTCAAGGATATACTCCAGTGCATAGACCTTCGTGTTGGACTCGTCATTGTATTCACCAAACATGGATTTGTAACGCTCGACGAATTCGTTCATCATTGGAGAGGCCAGCTCAGGTGTGGACGCGCCACCGACCGAGATGAAACCGTTCGCCAGGTCACCAGCACCTTCAGCCAGAACACCCGCATCTTGTGCAGTTT
Organism: uncultured Sulfitobacter sp.; assembly: GCA_965363755.1. Lineage (GTDB taxonomy): Bacteria > Pseudomonadota > Alphaproteobacteria > Rhodobacterales > Rhodobacteraceae > JL08. The sequence goes on along the minus strand of CBDTVL010000138.1, from coordinate 2,137 downwards.
CTGTCGAAATCAGGCCTTGAAAGCCTAGTTCGCGAGCGGAGCGTATCAGCTGTGGCGCATTTGCTGGCGACACACCCGAAAGCACGAGCAAATCAGGCTGAGTACGCATGATCGGGGTCAGAACAGGCGTAAAGTCAATCGTGTCTACCTGATAGGTCACGCTGTCGGATACAACTTCAAGACCAAGCTCTTTGGCTGCTGCGACGCCGCCGTCCCGCTGGCTTAGCGGGTCAGATTCGTTGGCTGCGATGAAGGCAACGGTTTTCACCCCTTTTTCGTCGATCATGTATTTGTAGATCGCTGGGCCCGATTGATAGTTCGCAACCATGCCCAAAACCGCATTCGACGCAGGCGCTTGATACAAACTTTTGGGGAATGCATATGGAAAATACATGATTCCGCTGGACTCAGCTACGGGGCGCACAGCCGCTGCACCGTCATCAACGTTGGGTCCGACCACGTAGTGGATGCCCTCCTGGGCCATCTTTTCCATACCCGCAATTGCGCGCTTAGGGTCTTTTTGATCATCGAATGATACGATTTCAATGTCATATGTAGTATCGCCGATGGTGTAGCCGCCGATTTCGTTGATCCAAGCCGCGCGGGTTTCCATCGAACGCTGGTTAGAGATTCCCCATGAAGCGGCCGGCCCACTGGTCACTCCGACAAAACCAATTTTCAGGACTGGATTTTCTGCAAGGGCCGTCGTGGTTTGAAGTGCGGTCAAAGCCGCGACTGTCAGGGCCGCTTTCATAAGTGTTCTTCGTTGCATTCCTAAACTCCTGTTGAATTCATTTTGGACGCATTGCGCGCCTCTCTTGAGTGGCAGATTGATGAAATTTCCAAAGTTACCGTGCTTCCAGTTCACGATTGTTAACAATTTATGTCAACACTTTTAAATTTTTCGCTGACAATATCTCACATTCATCTGCACAATTGCTTGCGGTTCGGATGAATTCAGGTCCTATATGATTATGGCCAATGCAGCAGTGAAAGGGTCTATTTGTGAGTGGTGAGCCTCGAGTAAGTACCCACAACGAAATGGCATTTTCGTCCGACCCGGATGAAAAAATCATCGTTGAGCGAATCTACAAAGCGGTAATGGAGCAGCGTCTTGCGCCCAACACCAAGCTGAGTGAGGCGCGTCTTTGTGAAACTTTTGGCGTCGGTAGAATGCGCGTCCGCCGGGCACTCTTACTACTGTCTAGTCAGGGAATCATCGATCTTCAATCAAATCGTGGTGCCTATGTGGCTTGCCCGGACAAGTCCGAGGCCAAAGATGTTTTTGATGCACGAATGCTGATCGAGCCACCGCTCGTAAAGCAGTTGGCCCAAAACCCGAGTGACAAAAGTCTCGCGCTGCTCTCCGACCATATTGCACTTGAGGATGCCGCCCGTGAGAGGAATGTACGTACAGAAGTAATCCGCTTATCAGGTGAGTTTCATGTCAAACTCGCCCAAGCGACCGGGAACAGCGTTATATCGCGCATGATGCGGGAACTGGTAACACGAACTTCCTTAATTGTGGGCCTCTTTGGATCATCAGGCAACGCAAGCTGCCCTGATGACGAGCACACAAAGATTCTGAATGCCATTCAATCACGCGACCCTAAACGCGCTGCGAAGCTTGTAATGTCTCATCTGAACCATATCCAAAGCGGTCTTGATATGGATGTTCGAAAGCAACCTCAGGATGACTTGTCCAGTATACTTGGCTTTGCCTGATCAAACTGGTTGTATTGTAACCTGACCATTCGGTTGATGAATGTGGATGTCAAAAAAGTGGTGGGTCTAGCGAAGTTCAGAAAAGTAGTCATGTCGCGACGCCCCAAAATTGGTCGTTCGTCAGTCCGCAGCCAACGTTCACGTTGTCCGGAGGCCGTGTGAAAACTCGTCATTTCGAGATTTGCGCGGAAAGATATTCTCAGAATGCAGTGATGCAACTGCGCTTTTGGGAGGGTGTTTTCCAAATTAACAGGCGTGGGAACAATATCCTCGTGATTCCTGACCAAATTGAGTTTTCACAAAGCCTCTCCGCTGAGCAACCGGCATCGCACCAAATGCTGCGCCCCGCGCGAACGGCAGCAATGACGGGCCGCAACGCAGCATATTGAAATGGTGGTCAAGGTCCGCAATG
>CBDTVL010000137.1:0-10430 GCA_965363755.1 uncultured Sulfitobacter sp. | reverse complement strand
CCGCACGGGTTGGCGCGGCTTTGGGCGCTGATCCGCGAAAAACTTATCATCTGGCCATTCCCGCACTAGGGGAAAGCCAAACATCTAGAAACGTCATCGATAACAAAATCCATGGGAGGAAAACGATGAAACACTTTACAAATCTTGCACTGGGGGCGGCGCTGGCCGTCGGCGTTGCAGGCGCCGCATCGGCAGAGGGGTTGTATGCACCGAACCTATCTTATCGCACGGGTCCGTTTGCCGCGACCGGCATTCCGCTGATGAACGGTCAGAAGGACTATATGGAGATGCTCAATGCGCGTGACGGCGGCATTGGCGGCATCATGATCGATTTTGATGAATGCGAAACCGGATATTCCACCGAAAAAGGCGTGGAATGTTATGAAAAGACCAAAGAAAAAGCGATTGTAACGCAGCCTTGGTCAACCGGTATCACGCTGCAAGTTCTGCCAAAGACCAACGTCGACAAGATCCCAATCCTTGCGCCCGGCTATGGCTTTAGCCCAATGGCAGATGGCAAGGTTTTCCAATGGGCCTACAACATGCCCGGTTCGTATTGGGATGCGGCGTCGATGATCCTGACTGAACTTGGCGGTGGTGATCAGGCCGGGTTGAAAGGCAAAAAGATTGCTTTCCTGCATCTGGATCACCCTTACGGCAAAGAGCCGCTGCCATACCTTGAAAGCAAAGCCGCGCAGCATGGGTTTGAACTTTTGCCAATTCCAGTTGGCCTGAAAGAAATGCAGAACCAATCCGCACAATGGCTGCAAATTCGCCGCGAACGTCCCGACTATGTTGTTATGTGGGGCTGGGGCGCGATGAACGCAGGTGCGATCAACGAAGCGGTGAAAACCAAGTACCCTATGGATCAGTTTGTCGGTGTCTGGTGGTCCGGCCACTCAGACGATCTGCAAGCCGTAGGGGATGCGGGCAAAGGCTATCGTTCGATTAGCTATTCTATGCCGCAACCCGATGCTCCTGTGATGGCGGACATCCGCAAACACGTCTTTGATGCGGGCAATTCGCTGGCGGCTGAAGAAGAACTTAACGAGGTGTTCTATCAGCGTGGGGTCGTGATTTCGATGATCTTGGCCGAAGGCATCACTTCTGCCCAAGCACAATTCGACACGCCCGAGATCAATGCTGAGCAACTGCGCTGGGGTCTGGAAAACGTCAACATTACTGACGCGCGTTTGGCAGAACTGGGCATGGCGGGCATGGTTGCGCCGTTTTCAACATCATGTGCAGATCACACCGGTCACTCCGGAGCATGGATGCTGCAATGGGATGGTGCTGCGTTTGTGAAGGCAAGCGACCATCTGACGCCAGACACCGCCGCGATTTCGGCGCTGGAGGCTGAAAATGCGGCTGCCTATGCCACCGACAACGCACCTTGGCCGATCAACGAAGACTGCAACGGTTAAGCTGAAACACGCCGCCGGCGGCCCAAGGGTCGCCGGCGGATCCAAGGAATTCTTGTCGAGAAGAGCGCCATGCTGGACAGTTCGAAAGCCACAGAGACCCTGCTTGAGGTCAATAATATCGAGGTGATCTACAATCACGTGATCCTCGTTCTGAAAGGGGTTAGCCTGTCAGTCCCCAAAGGCGGAATTACGGCGTTGTTGGGCGGGAATGGTGCGGGCAAGACCACCACATTGAAAGCGATTTCGAACCTGTTGCACTCTGAGCGCGGTGCGGTCACCAAAGGGTCAATTATTTATCGCGGCGAGAATGTGCAGCACAAAGATCCATCTGATCTGGTGCGCAAAGGTGTTATTCAGGTCATGGAGGGTCGACACTGTTTCGAACATCTGACTGTCGAAGAAAATCTAATGACCGGGGCCTATACGCGGCGAGACGGCAAAGGCGCCATCGAGGCGGATCTTGAGTTGGTCTATTCTTATTTTCCCCGTCTGAAGGAGCGTAGAAAATCTCAGGCCGGATACACATCAGGTGGCGAACAACAAATGACCGCGATCGGCCGCGCGTTGATGTCAAAGCCTGAAACGATCCTGCTGGATGAACCCTCGATGGGGCTGGCGCCGCAGTTGGTCGAGCAGATTTTTGGCATTGTTAAATCAGTGAATGAAAACGAAGGGGTCAGTTTTTTGCTGGCTGAGCAGAACACCAATGTCGCGCTGCGCTTTGCTCATTACGGATATATTCTGGAGAGCGGCCGTGTTGTTATGGACGGGCCTGCAGACCAGCTGCGCGAGAACCCGGACGTTAAGGAATTTTACCTGGGTGTGTCGGACGAAGGTCGGAAATCGTTCCGAGACGTACGGTCCTACCGTCGCCGCAAGCGGTGGCTCAGCTGATGCGGGATAGCGATATGACCTATTTTGACGCGTTGGAAATCCGTTCCGCCGACGAACGCGCCCAAGATCTGGCGTCTTCATTGCCCGTGCAAATCGCTAGTGCTCAAGGGCTGGTTGGATATGGCAGCGTTTTCGAGGGGGTTAATGCAAAGTCAATCAACGCCGTGGCGGCGCTGGCAACCTTGCCTGTGTTGCGCAAATCTGAGATTGGCGCGGCGCAAGCGGGGGCTCCGCCCTTTGGGGGGTTCACGATACGTCCGGCATCGGGATTCGCCCATATCTTTCAGTCTCCTGGTCCGATTTACGAACCAGGCGGGGATGAGGCTGATTGGTGGCGTATGGGTCGGTTTCTACACGCTGCCGGTATTGGACGGGGTGATATCGTCCAGAACTGTTTTGGGTACCATCTGACCCCGGCAGGGATGATTTTTGAGTCCGGCGCCCGCGCTGTTGGCGCTGCTGTTCTACCTGCTGGGACCGGCCAGACGGATTTGCAGGTCGCCGCAGCCCGAGACGTCGGTGCAACTGCTTATGCGGGAACACCGGACTATCTCAAAATCATCCTGGATCGCGCTGACGAGATGGGCGTGACGCTTGGCATGACCAAAGCCGCCGTCGGTGGCGGCGCTTTATTCCCGTCATTGCGGGCAGAGTATGCTGATCGAGGTATCGCGTGCCTGCAATGCTACGCCACAGCTGATCTGGGCAATATCGCTTATGAAAGCCCCGCGATGGAAGGGATGATTGTCGACGAGAATGTGATTGTCGAAATTGTGACACCCGGGACTGGCCTTCCAGTGGCCGAGGGAGATGTTGGCGAAGTGGTTGTGACAACACTGAACCCGGATTATCCACTGATCCGCTTTGCAACCGGCGACCTAAGCGCGATAATGTCGGGTGTATCTCCCTGTGGGCGTACAAATACGCGCATCAAGGGCTGGATGGGGCGGGCTGACCAAACGACCAAGATCAAGGGGATGTTCGTGCGCCCCGAGCAGGTCGCAGCATTTGTAGCGCGACACAATAGCGTGGCCAAGGCGCGTGTGATCGCTTCGCGCAGCGGTGAGACGGACGTGATGACCGTGCAGATTGAAAGCGATGGTGGCGATGAGGACCTATATGCGGCGTCGGTTGCTGAACTGCTCAAGTTGAAGGGCAAGATTGAAATCGCCGCGCCGGGTAGTTTGCCCAACGATGGTTTGGTCATCGAGGATCAGCGGAGTTACGATTGAGCTTCGGGGTGTGAGGCGCCAGCCCGTTTTGCAGATTTGAGGCAGACAGAAAGAGATTTTCTGTCGTGAGCCTCCGCCTCTGGAATATCTTACGAAAATAGTCGAAATAGGGAAAAGGCCGACGTGCCGCCTTTGCTACACCGTGAGGACGTGGATTGACACAAGTGCAGCATCATGTCCGATCAGCGGATAGCTTGCGATGGCTGGGCACGCTTGCCTACGTCGCAGCGATTGTGTGTATCCTGCCAATGTTGGCGGTTGCCTTGGCTGCGCTGACCGGCGGGACGGATACGGTCGCCCATCTGATGCAGACTGTTTTGCCGCGCTATGCGGGCACGACATTGGTGTTGGTTCTTTTGGTTTCTATCGGCACGTTTTCGATCGGTGTCGGTGCAGCTTGGCTGGTGACAATGACTCGTTTTCCCGGCGTTCGGGTCTTGGAAATTGCGCTGATCTTGCCGCTCGCCTTCCCGGCTTATGTGCTTGCTTATGCCTATACCCATGTCCTGGATCATCCGGGAATTGTGCAAAGCACGTTGCGTACTGTGACGGGGTGGGGTCCGCGAGAGTATTGGTTCCCCGAGATTCGATCAGTTGGCGGGGCAGCCGCGATGCTTGTTCTGGTGCTCTACCCGTATGTTTACCTGTTAGCGCGCGCCGCATTCTTGCAGCAAAGTGGTTCGACTTTTCTGGCTGCGCGGGCGCTGGGCAGCAGTGCCTGGCAGGCGTTTCTGAAAGTCAGCTTGCCGATGGCACGTCCCGCTATTGCGGGTGGTGTTCTGCTGGCGGTCATGGAAACGATCGCCGATTTTGGGACGGTCGCCTATTTCGGTGTGCAAACTTTTGCGACCGGGATTTATACAAGTTGGTTTTCGATGGCGGATCGCGCGGCGGCGGCTCAACTGGCGCTGGGTTTGCTGGCATTTGCTTTGCTGCTGGCAATGTTAGAACGCTATCAACGCGGCAACGCACGATACTATGACCCTGCAAAAAGACAACAGGCGATGGCGCCAGCGCAACTGCGCGGAACCCGTGCTGTATTGGCCTTTGCTCTATGCGCGACACCGGTTGTGTTTGGCTGTCTGTTGCCGGTCGCGGTGTTACTCAAGATGGGAATTGGGTCGGAGCAAGACCTTCTGAGCAGCCGCTATCTGGGATTTATCACGAACTCGATTACGTTGGCAGGCGTTGCCGCAGTGTTGACGGTGTGCGCCGCAGTCTCGGTCGGCTTTTTTCAAAGGTTGCGCCCCGGGACAGGCTCTTCTGCGGCAGCCTATGCCGCACGTTTGGGATATGCGGTGCCGGGCGGTGTCATCGCCGTGGGCTTGCTGGTGCCGTTTGCGGCATTTGACAATGCACTGGATGCCTGGATGCGGGCGACCTTCGATGTCTCGACCGGATTACTGGTCACCGGATCAATCTGGTTATTGGTGGCGGCCTATATGGTGCGGTTCCTGGCTGCGGCTCTGGGCGCCTACGAAGGCGGGCAGAGCACGGTTCACGCGAATATGGACGCCGCGGCTCGATCTCTGGGCCAGACTCCGTTTGGCACCTTGCGCCGGGTTCATCTGCCGATCTTGACGCCCAGCTTACTGACCGCATTGCTGATCGTTTTTGTCGATGTGATGAAGGAACTACCGGCGACACTGATCATGCGCCCGTTCAACTATGACACGCTGGCGGTTCAGGCTTATCGGCTTGCTTCAGACGAACGGCTAAACGGTGCGGCTGTACCGTCTCTGGTGATTGTTGCAGTTGGATTGCTGCCCGTCGTTCTGATCTGCCGTCAAGTGGGCAGAAAACACTGAACAACCAAACCTACTGTCTGCGACGCTATCAATTGCTCAGGCGATGGAGTTGCCTTTTAAAAAGCCTTGACTGAACCAGTGGCGATCGCGGACGCTGTCCAAGCAGAGACTATCATTCCTACCAAAGAAAAAAAGCCGAATGAAATTCTAAATTCCGGGAGGATTAGCAATGAATTTGAGACCAGACCCGACATTTCACCCGACACCAAAGATGGCAATGGAAGCGCCTGTAGAAACGCTGGCTTTCACGCTTATGCTCAGCCCAGATGGCTCTCAGCCCGACGGTTTGGCTGTTGTGGATGTCGACCCCAAGTCCAGTACCTACGGCAATATCGTTCATCAGCTCATCATGCCAAACAAGGGCGACGAATTTCACCATTTTGGCTGGAATGCCTGTTCGTCGTCATTGTCTCCGCTGTCTGGTCATGCATTTTTGGAACGCCGCTATCTGATCATTCCCGGTATTCGGTCGTCCCGCATTTACATTATTGATGTGAAAGAGCCTCTGAAGGCCAAGATTCACAAGATCATCGAACCGGAGGAGTTGTTTGCAAAAACAGGCTACTCTCGCCCACACACCATCCACTGCGGCCCTGAAGGCATCTACGTTTCGACACTTGGTGGCGGGGGTCCAGATGGGACAGACGGCCCTCCGGGTATCTTCATTATGGACTGCGAAACATTTGAAATACGCGGTCGCTGGGAAATGGATCGCGGCGTTCAGGACAAGCACTATGATTTCTGGTGGAACCTGCCACGCGACTACATGGTGAGTTCTGAATGGGGTTTGCCGCCGCAGTTTGAGAACGGCATTGTGGCTGAGGACCTGCTCAGCAACAAATACGGTCACTCGATCCATTTCTGGGATCTGCGCGCACGTAAGAATGTGCAGACCATCGATTTGGGCGCAAATCACCAAATGGCGCTAGAAATTCGCCCAGCGCATGATCCGGTCAAAGAATACGGTTTCTGTGGCGTCGTTGTTGACACCACAAATCTGCAAGGCGCGATCTTTACCTGGTGGCGCAAGGATGATGGCACGTTCGAAGCCAAGAAGACCATTACTATTGATCCGGTTCCTGCGGATCCCGATGATTTGCCAGATCTATTGAAAGGATTTGGCGCGGTGCCTCCGCTGGTCACCGATATTGATCTCAGTCTTGATGACAAATATCTGTATGTGGCCTGCTGGGGGCTGGGGGAAATGCATCAATACGATGTCAGCGACCCGATGAACCCGGTTCTGGCCGGTAAGGTCGAAATCGGTGGCATCGTCGCCAAGACCAAACATCCCAACGGCAAAGATTTTGGCTACGGCCCTCAGATGGTCGAAATCAGCCGCGACGGTAAAAGCGTCTATTGGACCAACTCGCTTTATTCCACATGGGATGATCAGTTTTATCCGGGCGAACGCGGCGCTGCGATGGTCAAGGCCGTGGTTGGCGAAAACGGCGGTCTGACCTTGGATGAAAACTTCTGGGTCGACTTTCCTGACGGCTACCGGTCGCATCAGATCCGGTTGGAAGGAGGCGACTGTTCCACGGACAGTTTCTGCTATCCTTCGGTCTGACTTTTGACTGAAATTCTGTCCGGCTCGGCGGGCCTTTGGCTGACCGTGATCGGAGTGGGACTATACCATGGGGTCAATCCGGGAATGGGTTGGCCCCTGGCCGTTTCTGCCGCGTTGATGGAAGATAAACCGGGTGCGATGGTACGCGCTCTTGCGGCACTGGCGGTGGGTCATTTTGCATCGATGGTCGGCATTCTTTTGCCATTTGCCTTCATGTACGCCCTCGTGGACTGGCAGCGCGAAATTCAAATTGTTGCAGGATGTCTGGTGATCGGTCTGGGTCTCTACCTGCTGATCAATCGGCGGCACCCCCGGTTCCTGGCGCGGGTGCCGCCATCGCGACTGGCGCTTTGGTCGTTTTTGGTGGCACTGGCGCATGGCGCAGGGCTGATGCTGGTCCCGATCTATCTGGGTCTGTGCCGGCTAAGTGAATTGGATGCCGGCCATCAGGCCGCAGCGTCGTTGATGGGGTTGAATGCCGGGCTGGCCGTTGCTGTGGCTGTTGTGCACACTGCCGCGATGATCATCGCAGGTGGCTGCATTGCGGCAGCTGTATACCGGTGGCTTGGCCTGAAGTTCCTGACCAAGAGTTGGTTTGATTTGGACGTGTTATGGGCGCTGTCGCTGGTGATTGTCGGTCTGATTGCGCTCTATTCCGTTTATTAAGAGTGTTTGGCCCGTATGGGCTTCGGTTGGGTGCAGAGGCGCAGTGTCAGAGTTGCGCCTCTGCAATTGTTCGGTAATGCAGGTTAATCCCAACCGGCTTCGTTGAAAATCTTTTGGGCAGCGCCAATATTCTTGGCTACAGTCGACAAATCCACGTCGTCTGGTTTGAAGAACCCGAGCTGGGCGACCGAGGGCGACAATGCGACGCCCGGAACTGCCGGGTATTCATCATTGCCTGCCGAAAAATACACCTGCGCCTGATCAGAGGCGAGGTATTCCAGAAATTTGACGGCGTTGTCGTAGTTCGGTGCATGGGCTGCAACTCCACCGCCTGACAAGTTCATGTGTGCGCCGTTTCCACCTTGATCTGGAAACACCCAGCCGATCTTGGCAATGCTATCGGACACGCCGCTGACGTCGGTGCGCAGAGCACGTGCAAAGTAGTAGGTGTTGGACACTGAGATAGCACATTCACCCGAGACAAGGCCGCGCAGTTGGTCGGTGTCGCCGCCCTGCGGGGAACGGGCCATATTCGACACGATGCCAGATGCCCAAGCCCGCGCTGCGTCTTCGCCATTGTGAGTGATCATTGCCGCCAGGAGCGTCTGATTATAGGCGTTGCTGGAGGAGCGAATGCAGATTTGTCCCGCGTATTGCGGGTCAGCAAGGTCCGCATAGTTTCGGGGAGGCGAAATGACCGCATCTTTGTCGTAAAAGATAATACGGCCCCTTTGGGACAGTCCAAACCACTGGTTTCCAGTGTCTTGCAAATATCCAGGCACCCGTGCCTCAAGGGTTGGGCTGTCAACGGTTTGCAACAGACCAAGGTCCTTGGCGCGCTGCAGTCGCGATGTATCAACCGTCAAAAGCACATCGGCAGGGCTATTGGCGCCTTCGGCCTGCATCCGTGCCAGCAATTCATCAGCCTTGCCTTCGATTCGATTGATGGTGATGCCTGTGGCGTCGGTGAAGTCTGAATATAGCCGCTCGTCCGTGTCGTAATGGCGCGAAGAATACAGGTTCAATTCGCCCTCCGCCGAAGCTGGCATCCCAATGGAACCGGCGAGTGCCAGAACCAGAAGCGTTGAAACAGTGTGAGTCATAGATCAGTGCCTTTTTGGTTTCAGTAAATGCAAGTTGATACCTGACTAAAACAATCAGATACACGGTTTTCCGGAAATGGCAACTCAATTCCTACGGTTTTTGTCAACTAATAATAGAGCAATTAGAGTGCTGTTCACAAACGACAAAAGCCACCCAGAAAGGGTGGCTTTTGAAATACACTCGCCCAAGTATGGGTGAGATACGGTTGTCTCAGCCCTGACGGGCTTTGAACCGAGGTTGCGTCTTGTTGATTACGTAGACGCGGCCTTTGCGACGCACAACACGGCAATCACGATGCCGGTTCTTGAGCGAGCGGAGTGAATTCTTGACCTTCATGGGCCTGTCTCCTGGTCTCATGGCGCGGGCCAGCGCCGGGGTTGCGGGTGTCCGGACCAGCGGCATGCTGGCCAAAACAGTGAATTCATGGTGGGCACTACAAGGTTCGAACTTGTGACCCCTTCGATGTCAACGAAGTGCTCTACCGCTGAGCTAAGCGCCCATGAATGCCGACACACATGCCTTTGCCCCAATAAAATGGGGCGCGGAAATCCGCGCCGGGTAGCGCGGTCTATAAAAGGAGTCGCGGAGGGGATCAAGGGCTTTTGGTATTTGGATTTATTGCGCTATGCTTTGGTGAAAGAGGGCCGGACATGACGCAGGATGCATATAATCTGATTCTACCCGATCAACCCACGTCCAGCGTGGTTTTTGCCTCGCCTCATAGCGGGCGCGAATACCCATGGAGTTTTCTTCGCCAAACGGTGCTGGACAAAAATGTGATCCGATCTTCGGAAGATGCATTTGTGGATCGCCTGTTTGATTGTGCCCCAGAATTTGGGGCGCCGTTTTTGGTGGCGGGGGCGCCGCGGGCGTTTGTAGATCTCAACCGCAGCCCTGACGAGCTTGATCCGGCATTGATTGAAGGCGTCGAAAAACGGGGTCACAACCCACGCGTTGCGTCCGGTTTAGGTGTCATTCCCCGAGTCGTGGCGAATGGTCGGGCGATATACCGCGGTAAGTTGAGCCAGGATGAGGTTCAGCGTCGCATCACCGACTACTGGCAGCCTTATCACAATATGCTGCAGGACCTGCTGGACCAAGCCCACACCCATCACGGAAAGGCCATTCTGGTCGATTGCCATTCTATGCCTCACGAGGCCATGGATGGCATTTCGCGGTCTGGTGCACGCCGGCCAGAGATCGTGCTGGGAGATCGCTTTGGCGCAGCCGCGAGCGGCGACGTGATAGACAGGATCGAATCCGCCTTTGCCTCAGCCGGTTTTGTAGTCACCCGAAATGCGCCTTTTGCCGGGGCCTACATCACGCAGGCCTATGGCCGCCCGTCGCGGCATCAACATGCAGTCCAGATAGAAATTGATCGTGCCATTTACATGAACGAACAGCTGATCCGCCCCAACAACAACTTCAAGGCGTTTCGCGCGAGCCTGCGCAATGTGATCGCCGAGATCGCTGAAATCGGACAGGCGAGGATGCCGCTGGCGGCTGAATAACCAACCTTTGATGGGCAAACAGTGGCGCACCGTACAAAAGACTAGCCATTGCTGACGGAACAGAAAAACTTGCCCGTCGGTGCTGTGTCACCATGAATTGGGCAAAGGGTTGGGATAGGCCTGCGCTTCCCGAAAGCGTATAGCCGGGAAAAATGATCGGGCTGCCCCAAGATCATGGCAAAACAAAGCATCGCAATCGAAGAGCTGTGCGCAATCCAAGC
>CBDTVL010000136.1:0-10605 GCA_965363755.1 uncultured Sulfitobacter sp. | reverse complement strand
GGTTGGTGATCCCGTATTCGGTTACGACATACATCATGTCGGCACGGGTCGTTGTCACCGTATTGCCGGGTGTTAGGCTAAGTGCAACGCGACTGCGCCTTTCGCCGCGTCGCTCAAATGTGGAGGCAAGGCAAATGAAGGACTTACCGCCCTTAGATGCATAGGCTCCGCGCGCGAACTGTGCCTGCCCGCCCGTCCCAGTCAGATGCCGATGTCCGTCTGTCTCGGACGCCGCCTGACCTGTCAAGTCGATCTGGGTCGTGTTGTTTATCGCGACCACCTTGTCGTTGAGCATAATATTCTGCGGTAGGTTGGTATAGTCGACGGCATGAAATTCGATGTCCGGATTGCGGTCGATCGCCTCATACAGATAGGTCGACCCCAGCGCGAACGTACAGACCATTTTCCCCGGGTTCAGCTGCTTTCGTGCCCCGGTAATGCGGCCCGAACGGTAGAGATCGATAATACCGTCCGTCAGCATTTCGGTATGAATGCCAAGGTCTCGCACGCTGCTCTCCTGCAATAGGCTGCACACCGCATTCGGCATGCCGCCAATCCCGATCTGCAGACATGCGCCGTCTTCGATCTCGTTGGTGATCAGTCGCGCCACCGCTTTGTCAACATCGCTCGGTGGTGGATTGGGCAGCTCAGGCGCAGGTGCGTTGTCCCCGGCGATGACAAAATCAATCTGGTCTTTGTGAATGGAAACGCCTTCGCCCATGACATGCGGAATGCCTGTCGTCTCCTCAATGATGACGATGCGCGCACGCTCGATGATGGCGCGCAGCCAAAGTGTCGCGGCGCTGAGGTTGAAATTACCTTCGCTGTCCATTGGGCGCGCTTTTAAAATGAGGATGTCGACAGGGTCGATGAAGCGACGGTAGTAATCGGGAATTTCGCCCAGATTGACCGGCATGTAGTTCGAACGGCCTGCATCATGCATCTTCCGGTCATAACCCGAGAAATGCAGGTTAACCCAGTGAAACACCTCGCCCTGCGGGTCCGCTTCCAGCACGGCGCGCGGTCGCAACGTCAGGCAGGCACGGATCCGAACGTTTTGTAGTTCGTTCCTGCGTTTTGCCAAAGCTGCGTCAAACACGTCTGGCTGGATCAAGGTCGCGCCGTAATCGAGCCACATGCCCGGTTGAACCAGCTCCGCCGCCTCTTCTGCAGTAATTCGTCGCATGCGCAGCACCGCCATTTTTCTATTTATTCTAGTGTCCAGCCTGCATAAAAAGCTGGCCAGATCGAGAATAGACTGCACTTAAATTTTCGGACTGACCACAATAGAAATTGTTTTGGTGGGCTGAACCAAATTGACCGAGCTTCTGGCGCATTGTTGCCAAACAGAGTTTCGGTTGTTTGTGCTCATCGTTGTAACCTAGAGCGGTTTTTGCAGCAGAGCAAAAGCCGCACCGACCAGCAACACACATGCTGCGGCCAGAAGACTGACACCGATGTTTTCGAAGAAGTCTCCAACCAGCCCCGCGCCATAGGGCCCGAGGGTTTGGGCGATCGCGAATACGACAGTAAAGAGGCTGATCGCCCGCGCCCAGCTTTCGGGCGGCAGGTTCTGGCGGGCAAAGTTGGTGACAGCACCAGGGGCCATGAACACAGACAGGCCAAACACGATCGCCGATAACAGCAGTGCCGGGCCGCTTGGCAGGACCACTGGCAGGGCTGACCCAATAGCGATCCCTGTCAGGATCAGCGCCAGAGGCAGGCCCGATGCATAGCGTGCCAGAACCGGGCGCCAGACCAGTGGCGAGACGCAAATACATAAGCCAAGAATGACCCAGACCAGAGCGACAAAACTTGGCGCTGCAGACTGCTCGGTCATCCAGGCCGAAAGGAAGGTCAGGTAGACGATGTACCCCAGACCAAACCCTGCATAGCCAGCCATTTCTGGCACCATACGGCGTATCGGCAGCGAGGTAGGCTCGGGGTTCTGAGATAGTGCGGTAGTGTGGAGTTGCATGGCTGCCCACAGGCTCAGCGGAAGGAAGGCGAGGCTGAACCCTCCAATGACAATCCAACCCAACGGCCATGCACCCGGACCATAAACATCAAGCAAAAGAGGTATTGAGGCTCCGGCTAGCAAGATACCCAAGCCACCACCTGAACCAAACAGGATCGCAATGGCCAGTGCGTTTCGGCGAGGGTCGCCTTGAAACAGACCGGCGGTCAATGCGCCTGCTGTTGAAAACGACATCGCTCCAAAGACACCTGCAAGAATACGCCAGAGGGTCTGCCACCACAGAGCAGCGTTCAGCCCGGAGGCCAGAAGTGCCAGCGTGGTGGTGACCAACCCAAAGGCAAACAGACGTGATGGCGAAATGTGCCTGATCATCAACATCGTCAGGATCGCACCGGCAATGTAGCCAAGCGCGTTGGCCGTGTTCAGCCATCCGGCCTGCGCATAATTCCACCCCATTTCGGATTGCATGGCTGGCAGCATCAGCCCATAGGCAAACCGCGCAAATCCGTTGGTCACCGTCACGCCCAGTGCAAGACCAGCCAGCACAAGCCAGGGTCGGGACGGAGCGGTGCTCCCGGAAGGATCCGAAGATGTGGGTGAAATGGACATGAGATCCTTGCTATGCCTGACATTCCCCAAGTGGAAGGCCAATGTGCAGGAGTTGGCAATGATGTGCAGTTCGACTAATCCGATATGGCATTGTCACGTTAACTCGACGATCGGTTCAATGTCGGGTAATTGTTGTTGAATGAGCAAAATATCCTACGCGCGCCACCGATTTCCACCATCAATAATCCAACGGGCCGTCTGGCTCTACTTTCGCTTCCCGTTGAGCTTTCGTGACGTTGAGGAAATGTTGGCAGAGCGCGGGGTCGATGCGAATTCTACCGGCTTCACCAGCCCATCGGTCTGTCATGTTCGCTAGTCTAACTCGACGTGAAATGCTTTCAGAAAGCGATCAACAGACCGTTCGATCGCCTCATTCGGGTCTTCGGGGCAAGGCATTCGATAAATATGTTGTCGGATGCCAATGTAGACGATACCGCCGTGGAGATTCCAAAGGTCCTCCATAGAAGGCGCGATAGACTTGGATGAGACTGCGCGAATTTCTTCTAGTAGCGGGCGCAAGATCATCTGGTGCATGTGGTCGAGGTACCGCCGATTGAGTTCGGCGCCAGCCAAGCCAGAAAACATGAAAATCCGCATCCAGTTATACTCAAAAATGAGTTTACTATAGTCACTATAGAACGCCAGTAACCGGCTACGAAGCGGCACATTCCGATCTGTCAGGCGGCGGGGCCAATCTGGTGAAAGACGGTTCAGATATACCTGTTCATACACTGCCTCGATCAGTGCATCTTTGTTGGTAAAGTAGTTGAAAAGAAGCGATTGGGTGATCCCTAGACGTTTGGCGAGGTCGCGGGTTTTGCCGTCCAGCCCGACCTCAGCAAAGAAGGCTACTGCGCCATCGACAATAAGCTGGCGGCGTTCGTCTGGGCGCAGGCGACGCGGCTTTGTCTTGGCCTGTGGCGCAGCTTTGGAATCGCGTTCTTTGTTCATTTTCATGGCTGTTTTGTGGGCAGAAAAGAATCTGCTTGCAATAAGTTTATTATTGTTGATCATATGATCAACAAGATTGGCCGATGAAAAATAGCCAGTGCGGAGGAGTAGTGGTGCCAGGGGATAACAGCGAATGAAAGCATCCGTGGGCGGCTATGCGCGGGCAACTGACCTGCGGCATGCACTTGATCTTTTGACATCAGCTGACGGAATGGCGCGGGTGCTGGCGGGGGGGCAAAGCCTCGTTGCAGCGATGAACATGCGCCTGTCGACCGAGGACCTGTTGGTCGATATCTCGCGTCTGGCGGATTTGAGCGGCGTCACAGACGAAGGCGGCACCTTACGGATCGGCGCGCTGACACGACATGTACACGTGGGGAGCAATCACCTTATCAAAGAACACGCACCGTTGCTTGCTGAGGCGGTGAAGGTGATCGCCCACCCCGCTATTCGCAATCGAGGCACAATTGGTGGGGCTGTGGCACATGCTGATCCCGCAGCTGAATTTCCGGCTTGTGTGGTTGCATTGGGAGCGGCGCTGCATATTGAAGGGCCCGATGGCCTGCGAACCGTCGCAGCTGAGGACTTCTTTCACGGTCTGTTTGAAACAGATCTCGAACCCGAAGAGATTTTGACGGCGATCAGCGTTCCAAAGGCAGAAGACGGAGAGCGACAGGTTTTACAAGAGGTCGCGCGACGGTCGGGCGATTATGCGTTGGCGGGGCTTTGCCTTGTGCGGCGGCAAAGCGGGCACCGGATTTCGATGCTGTCAGTCGGCGAAATGCCCGAACTGGCCCACGGCGCAATGGCAATGCTTGATGCGGGAGATATCGATGGGGCGGTTACCGCGCTGCGCGACGAAATTGACCCGTCCACAGATACGAAGGCTAGTGCGAGCTACCGACGCCATATTGCAGGCGTTCTTTTGCGCCGCGCTGTTGCTCAGATGACAGGAGACACGCCATGAGCGAGATGTTTCGCGACAAAGTCGACATTGACCTCACCGTAAATGGTGAAGCTGTCCAAGCGCGTGTCCCAGCGGGGCAACATGTGATCGACTTTTTGCGGCAGGAGTTGAGCCTGACTGGGGCGCACGCCAGCTGTGAGCATGGCGTTTGCGGTGCCTGCACCATTCGGGTCGATGGAGAGGCTGTGCGAGGGTGTCTTATGTTGGCAGCTCAGCTTGATGGCACCGAAATTTGGACCGTCGAAGGCCTGTCGGATAATGATACAATCCGTGATCTCCAAGATGCATTCATCGCACGCAATTCACTACAGTGCGGTTTCTGTACGCCAGGGATGCTCGTATCAGCTGAGGAGCTTTTGTCCAAAGGGGGTGTGCCTGATCGCGCGGTGATCCGAGAACACCTGTCGGGCAATTATTGTCGCTGCACAGGGTATGAGGCCATCATTGATGCGGTTGAAAGTGTCGCACGACAGCGGGCTGGAAAGCCAAAGTCATGACCGTTCAATTTGGCAATCCTGATCGCCCTAATTCCTACATCGGGAAAACTGTGCCACGCCCCAATGCGGCGCGACTGGTCGAAGGGCGCGGGAAATATGTAGATGACATCGTGCTGCCGCGCATGGTGCATGTGGCGTTTGTCCGCTCGCCTTTTGCCCACGCAAAGATCACCGGAATTGAAAGCGATGACGCGAAAGCAGTCAAAGGTGTATTGCGTGTCTTCACGGGCGCCGATCTGGCCGAAGTGTGTACGCCTTGGGTCGCTGTGCTTGTGCATCTCAAGGGCCTGAAATCCCCGCCAGAACATCCGATGGCGATCGACCGCGCCTGTTGGGTTGGAGAGCCGGTTGTCGCGGTTGTGGCCACGTCCCGCTCAGCAGCAGAGAGCGGTGCTGATCTGGTCGACGTCGACTATGAGCCCCTGCCTATTGTGGCGGATATGATGTCGGCGCTAGACAAAGACACGCCTGTGTTGCATCCCGATATGGGCGACAATCTGGCGTTCCAGCGCCTGCACGAAGAAGGCGATGTCGACAGCGTTTTTGCGACTGCACATAAGGTCATTTCAGCGCATTTTGGCACAGCACGGCACACCGGCGTCACGCTTGAACCACGTTCGATCCTTGTCGATTGGAACCGTGCAGAAAACCAGATGACAGCGTATCATGCAACGCAGGCCCCGCACATGATGCAGGCCGCTTTGGCCAAGCATCTGGACCTGCCGGAATCCCGTGTGCGTGTGATCTGCGGCGATGTTGGCGGGTCATACGGGATCAAGGTGCATGTGTACCCTGACGAAGTGGCCACGGCTGCGATTGCCAAGATCATGGGCCGTCCGGTCAAGTTTATCGCCGATCGGCTTGAAAGCTTCACGACGGATATTCACGCGCGCGATCACCAGATCGAAGCAAAGATTGCCGTTGATGCGGCGGGCAAAATCCTTGCTTTTGACGTCGATGATTGGACAGCCATCGGGGCCTATTCCGTGTATCCGCGTACCTCTGCAATTGAAGGTAATCAGGTGGTAAACCTGTGTGGTGGTCCCTACGATTTTGCCGATTACCGGGCCAAAACAACTGTGGTTTTCCAGAACAAGACACCAACATGCCAGTATCGCGCGGTCGGCCACCCAATTGCGGTCGCGATTACCGAAGGTCTGGTTGATATGGCCGCTGCCGAACTGGGCATGGACCCTATCGAAATCCGACGTCTCAACATGTATGCGGATGACGCTTATCCGGTCACTTCCCCAGCCGCGATGCGGTTCGAAGGGCTGTCCCATCACCAAAGCATGGACAAGCTGGTTGCCATGATGGATTACGATGCGCTGCGGGCTGATCAGGCAGTGGCACGCGCCAAGGGCATACATCGCGGCATCGGGATCGCCAGCTTTATCGAACTGACAAATCCGTCGCCGTTCATGTATGGCATCGGCGGCGCACGGATTGCTGCGCAGGATGGATGCACGGTGCGGATGGATCCTGATGGATCAATTGTGGCGCTGTCCGGCGTGACCGAACAGGGGCAGGGCACCGAAGCGATGCTCTCTCAGATTGTCGCTGAAAGTGTTGGTGTGTTTCCGGCCAATGTCCGCGTGATTACTGGTGATACGCAAGTCACGCCATATGGTGGCGGAACATGGGCGTCGCGAGGTGCAGGGATTGGCGGTGAAGCTGCTTTGCGTGCCGGTCGCGCCTTGCGGGACTCGATCCTTGAGGTGGCGGCGGCGATGCTGCAGGCCGATCAGAGCAGCCTTGATATTCGGGATGGCGAAGTGGTCGATATAGACACTGGTGCCGCGCGTATGCCGCTCGAGGAACTCGGCCGGATCGTCTATTTCCGGGGCGATACGCTGCCAAAGGATT
Organism: uncultured Sulfitobacter sp.; assembly: GCA_965363755.1. Lineage (GTDB taxonomy): Bacteria > Pseudomonadota > Alphaproteobacteria > Rhodobacterales > Rhodobacteraceae > JL08. The sequence continues at coordinate 3,737 of CBDTVL010000136.1, read as the reverse complement.
TACCCCGCGAACTGGTGCAGACCCGTCATTACATCACGTCCGAATATCCCTTTGCTTTTACGAACGGCGTGCAGGCCAGCTATGTCGAGGTTGATACCGACACTGGCGAGGTGAAACTGCTCAAGCATTGGTGCGTCGAGGACTGTGGGCGCATCATCAATCCGCAATTGGTGGATGAACAAATCCGCGGCGGTATCGTGCAGGGTCTTGGCGGCGCATTGTTCGAGGAAATCCACTATGACGAGGATGGCCAACTGCTGAACGGATCAATGGCCGACTACCTTGTGCCCATGGCCGCCGAGATGCCCGATATGATTATCGGCCATGTGGAAACGCCGACCAAAGAAAGTACACTTGGCGCAAAAGGTGCCGGTGAAGCCGGAACCGCAGGTGCGCCTGCAGCTGTTATGAACGCTATCAATGATGCGCTGCACCCCATGGGTGCGCAGGTGACAGATATGCCATTTACACCCGAACGCATTTTGCGGGCGTTGGGTACGATCGACGACTAAAACAACAAGAAGATGCGAGGGGGCATCTTCATATAGGGAGGAAAGACCATGAAATTTACGACTTTCAGCGCAGTTGCGGCGCTAACTGTTTCCGCAGCGGGTTGGGCATCAGCTCAGGAACAGATCACGATCAATATTGGATCGTCGCACCCAGAGGCCAACATCTGGGTCTACGCGATGAAGAACACGTTCCAGCCAGAAGTGGACCGCATCCTTGCCGAAGCTGGCGAGTATCAGGTGAATTGGAACGAGGCTTACGCAGGCACGTTGTATAAATTCACCGACACCCGCGAGGCTGTGATGGACGGCATCGTTGACGTGGGCATGGTCGGCACAGTCTGGGAAGGCGCGAACATGCCCTTGCAGAACGTGACCTACTTCACACCCTTCGCCACATCCGATCACAAGATGATCATCGAAATTTTTGATGACTTAAGCCAGAACTTGCCAGAACTTGCCAATAGCTGGTCCGAAAACGGCATGGTCCACCTGTCGTCGCTGATCACCGACAGCTATGACATCTACGCGACTTTCCCTGTCACGACGTTGGCGGATTTGCAAAACCGTAAGCTGAATGCACCAGGCACCTCGGCCAATTGGCTGCAAGAAACGGGTGCAACGCCAGTCGATGGTGCGCTGACAACCTACTACACGAACATTCAGACGGGCGTGACCGAGGGCACATTGTCCTTTGCGTCAGGCATCCTGCCTACGCGCGTGTACGAAGTTGCCCCTGAACTGACCCGTGTCGGCATCGGTTCGATGTACTTCGGCGGTATTGCGGCCAACGAAGAATTCTTCAATGGTCTGCCAGAGCCTGTTCAGGCAGCGTTCCGCGAGTCAGCCAAAGCGACTTCAGTGGCGCATGGAGACTATGTCTCCGATCTGGCCGAGCGTGCGATGGTCGAAATGCAGGCCGCTGGTCTGACCGTGCATGAACTGTCGGAAACAGAAAAGACAGCTTGGGTCGAAGGTCTGCCCGATATCGTAGCCCCTTGGCTTGAGCAGACAGGTGACGCAGGTAATGTTGTACTGTCCGCCTACTTTGACGCCCTGCGCGAACGCGGTGTCACACCACTGCGCAACTGGGACGAAGGCCGCTAAACTCTGTAGCATCTCAAACTTTGAACCCACCCGAATATCTAGTTCGGGTGGGTTCTTTCCTGAAACTGTCCAACCACGAATGAGCCGAGATGAGCCGAGATAGTCAAGCTGCACGGGAAGTGAATTCTATTCCAAAGTTTGCTGATGCGCCTTTCGGTGCAGTATTGGGGACTTTAGCTGCCATCATGTCATCGGTTGGCACATTGTGTATCGGCGGGCTGATGGCCCTGGTCGTGGTGGATGTTCTAGGGCGCAATTTTTTTAATGCGCCGATCACAGGCGTGTCCGAAATCGCGGCGCGCACCGTTGTTGCAATTGTCTTTTTGCAAGTCGCTGCCGCTATCCAGCAAAAGCGCCTGACGCGGGCCGATTTTCTTGTGCGGCGGCTGGAACACAAATCACCACGTCTTGTTTCCCTACTTGAAATTTTCTTTGCACTGGCCGGTGCGATCGTCTTTGCCCTGATCTTTTGGGCCTCTTGGCCGAAATTGATGGCCGCATGGCAAGGGGCTGAATTCTTTGGCGTCCAAGGTGTCTTTACCATTGCGACCGCCCCTTTCCGCGCCATTACCGTCTTGGGATCTGTGATGGCCTCACTTTCAGCGCTTTACCGCGTGTCGGAAGAAATGCGCAGCTATCGGAGCCACAAGACATGACCACGCTTGCCATCGGTTTTATTCTGATCGCTGTCCTGATCGCGCTGGTTCTGCTGGGCATGCAGATTGCGTATGCACTTTTTGGCGTCGCATTTGTCGGGATATGGATTATCCGCGACAACGTGGATCTTGCCTTTAAGATGCTGGAACTGACCGCCTATAGCGGCATCGCCGACTATCTTTTCGCAACTATCCCCCTGTTCGTGTTAATGGGCCTGTTGGTGAGCGTTTCAAACGTGGGCCGTGATACATTCGAAGTTGCCGAAGAACTGCTTCGGCGGATGATCTGCGGTTTGGGCGTCGCCACTGTTGCGGCCAACACGATTTTCGCGGCGGTCACGGGCGTCTCAATCGCGTCTGCTGCAGTTTTTACGCGTGTGGCGGTGCCTGAAATGACCCGTCATGGATACCGTCCCGCGTTTTCCGCCGGAACAGTCGCGGGGTCTTCAGTGCTTGGCATGCTAATCCCGCCCAGCCTTCTGCTGATTATCTATGGCATTCTGGCCGAGGTGTCGATCGGCGGCATGTTCCTTGCTGGAATCGTGCCCGGCATCATGTTGGCCGGTGGTTTTGTCGCCATGTTGATCTGTATAACGATACTTTTTCCTAACTTCGTGCTAATGGACCCCGAGGCGTCGAAAGCCCGCCGTCAGGACCCTACGGCGCAAAAGATGCCGCTGGGGACGATGGCTGCAAAGCTATTTCCAATCATCGCATTGGTATTTTTGGTTTTAGGAGGGCTTTATTCGGGGTACTTTACACCCACAGAAGCAGGCGGTATCGGCGCGTTTGGCGCACTTCTAGTTGCGATATCCCGAAGGTCATTGAACCGTCACAAGTTGTGGGACGTAATGAAGCAGACGGGCGTTATTTCTGTCTCAATCCTGCTTTTGCTAATAGCGGCAAGCTTCTATTCGCGGATGTTGTCGATCGCCGGATTGCCCAACGCCATCGCAGGGCTTGTCCAAGGATCAGGCTTTGGACCTTATGGGTTTCTGTTCTTCTATGCTGTTATCATTCTGCTGATGGGGATGATCCTCGATAGTACGTCTATCCTTTTGATCATGGTTCCGATTGCAGCGCCGATTGCGCAGGGCATGGGCATTGACCTTAGCCACTTCGGTATCGTCACGGTTCTGGCCGTTGAGATCGGTTTGTTAACCCCACCCTTCGGCATATCGGTCTTTACGGTGCACAATACGCTGGACGACCCAGACGTATCGGTCGAACAGATTTTTGCAGCAACCATGCCGTTTGTCGGCGTCATGCTTATTGTTCTGGTCATCGTTGCTGTTTTCCCGATCATTTCCACGCTATTTCTCTAGCCGCTTCAAACGGTTCGGTCCAAAGTCGATGGCAGTGTCAAAAGAAACTGACTTGAACAGGGCAGGGCGGTTTCGTAGCGTTTGGGGATGACAAAACGCTCCCCTTTTCGCTACTTCAAGACGTCTCCCGAGATCATTCG
>CBDTVL010000135.1:0-10616 GCA_965363755.1 uncultured Sulfitobacter sp. | reverse complement strand
GACACCGGCGGCTTGGTCGGCGTCATGACGCAACAGGGCCGTGCCCTAAGCAAATCGCGCGGGGCAGGGTTTATCGCGCTCAACTGGCTTGAAAACGATGGCGACGGCGCCAATCAGGAACAGGCCGCCGCGCGTTGGGAGGAGGGTGCGGAGCGGGCAAAAACGACACATGTCGGCGGGGTTGTGCTAACCCATTTGATTGGCAAAAAAGCCGCCGTTGCTGCGGCGGAGTGCGTCGCCGGAGAGATCGTGGTCGTCAGCGTTACACCTGATCAGTCCGGACCATGCCAGCTTTTTGGTCCGGATCGGCTGCGCCGGACCGGAAGCGTCGCGCTTTATCACGACCAAAACGGCGTTCGGATCATCACCGCAAAAGACATCACAGGTGCGCGATTGTGGAATACACGACCCAAACGCCGTTCTAAACGGTTTGCGAAAGCCTCCGATTAAGCCTGGCAAAGGAAGCTCTGACCCGCCCTTGGCCCACCTTTTCAGTAGGTCCGGATCAGCCCCACCAAACGGCCTTGCACTTTGACCTTATCTTCGGGGAACACGCGGGTTTCATAAGCCGGGTTTGCCGCCTCTAGCGCGATGGCGTTACCCTTGCGCATGAAACGTTTCAGCGTTGCTTCGTGATCCTCAACAAGGGCGACAACAATATCGCCATTGTCTGCAGCGCTGGTCTCTCGGATTACTACGACGTCACCATCGTTTATGCCGGCGTCGATCATCGAATCGCCTTTGACTTCAAGGGCATAGTGTTCACCTGCGCCAGACAACATATGGCCGGGCACTGCGACATTGTGGGTAACATCACTGATTGCTTCAATCGGCACACCGGCTGCAATCCGGCCCACCAGAGGAAGTTCTACAGACAACAGTCCAGACACGGCCTGCGCCGCTGCAGGTGGCGATATGTCAGGCCTGCTGCCTTGGATAACGCGAGGCTGAAATCCTGACGTTGGCGCCCCTCCGAGACTTTCCGGCAATTTGACAATTTCGATGGCGCGGGCGCGGTGCGCGAGCCGGCGGATAAATCCCCGCTCTTCAAGCGCAGTGATAAGGCGGTGAATGCCAGATTTAGAGCGCAAATCCAGCGCTTCTTTCATTTCGTCAAAACTGGGCGGCACTCCGTCGCGCTGCACCCGTTTTTGAATAAATTCGAGCAAATCCAACTGCTTCTTGGTCAGCATTGCGCCACCTCCGGTTTTTGCGTGTTTCATTTTGTTCTACGCATGTTCCCGTTTTGTGTCAACTTAGTATTGTCAGGGCGCAACGTCAGAGTCAGATGGGCAGATAAGACACCAACGTGCCGATGTCGCGGGCTGGATCGCGCGGAGGACGCACCAGCAGGGCGTTTGAATGAGCCAATACTGTCAGCAGCGAGCTGTCTTGCCGGTCGGCTGCGGTAATGCTGCCGTCTGTCACATGGGCACGCATGTAATGTTGGCGCGGACCGTTGGGGGCCAGCGCGGCAGCAAGGGGGGCGCTCAATAACGCAGCGGACCGAGGCGCTTGCCCCAGCATTGCGCGGATCATCGGTGCCACAAAGACATGGCCGCAGACCATGGCAGACACAGGATTGCCCGGCAGCCCGATCATGGCGGATGCCCCCATGCGGCCGGCCATGAGGGGCTTTCCGGGGCGCATCGCGACTTTGTAGAACGATTGCTCAAGTCCAAGGTCATTTGCGACGCTGGCGACCAGATCATGATCGCCGACGGAGGCACCGCCTATTGTGACAATGAGATCAGCGCCGGTCGCCATGTCAAAGGCGGTTTCCAGCGACTTTTTGGTGTCGCGAGCGATCGGCAGCAGACGTGGCGTGGCGCCAAGGGCGTCTAACATCGCGTGCAGCCCAAAACTGTTAGAGGCAATGATTTGGTCAGGGCCGGGGGTTTCGCCCGGCATGACAAGTTCGTCGCCAGTGGCGAGGAGTGCAACAACAGGTTTGCGGCGGACTGGCACGCTGGCAATATTCATCGATGCCAGCAACGCCACGTCCTGTGGCGCCAAAACGCGCGGTGGACTGATAACCGTGCCGGATCGAAAATCAGTGCCTGCGGGTCGGATGTTGTCTTTGCGATCCATGCCAGTGTTGAGGCTGATCAGGTCGCCTCTGCGCTCCACATCCTCTTGAATCACAATGAAACTTGCGCCCTCGGGCAGCGGAGCACCGGTGAAAATGCGCACCGCTTGTCCCGGACCTACGGTTCCGGACCACCCATGCCCGGCGGCAGATTCGCCAATGACTTTGAACATTGATGCGGGCTGTGCCTCATCCGCGCGGATGGCGTACCCATCCATTGACGAGGCCGCAAAAGGCGGCTGATCCCGCATCGCGTGCACATTGCTGGCCAATGTGCGACCAGCGGCAGCACTAAGGGGGACAGTCTCGATCTCGAGTCGATGAACAAGCCCAAACAGGTGATCAAGAGCAGTATCAACTGAGATCATTTGGCTTCAAATCGACCGGATTTGCCGCCGTCTTTTAGCGTGACACGTATTCCGCCGATTTCCATAGTCTTATCAACCGCTTTGGTCATGTCATAGACCGTCAGTGCCGCAATGCCGACAGCACTCAGCGCTTCCATCTCTACCCCGGTCTGGCCATTGGTTTTGACGGTTGCAGTGATCCGAACGCCGGGAAGTTGGGCGTCGAGATCAAGATCAATGGAAACTTTAGTGATCGGCAGAGGATGGCATAGCGGAATGAGGTCCGAGGTCTTTTTGGCGGCCATAATTCCGGCAAGGCGGGCCACGCCCAGAACATCGCCTTTTTTTGCGCTCCCTTTGGAAATGATATCAAAGGTTTCTGGTGCTGTTTTAATGTAGCCTTCGGCCACAGCGACGCGTTCTGTCACAGTTTTTCCGGAGACATCGACCATATGTGCGGACCCTTTGGCGTCGAAATGGCTGAGGGGCATCAAAATCCTCCGGCTGTCAGGGGATTTGCGAGCAGGGTCCGTGTGGCCGCTGACACGTCATCCTGACGCATCAGGCTTTCTCCGATCAGGAAACAACGGACGCCATAACGGGCGATGTCTGCCAGATCATCCGGCGTGCTCAGGCCACTTTCCGAGACAATCAACCGATCGGCGGGTGTTAATTTTGACAACGTGCGCGTGGTATCGAGAGTGGTTTCAAAGGTCTTGAGATTCCGGTTGTTGATGCCAATCAGATCAGATTTCAAAAGGCTCGCACGCTCAAGCTCGGCTGCGTCATGGACCTCGATCAATGCGTCCATTCCCCAGTCGCTTGCCGCCGCCTCGAGTTCAGCGGCCTGCACGTCCGAGACGGAGGCCAGGATGATCAGAATACAATCCGCTCCAAGCCCGCGGGCCTCGGCAACCTGATAAGGGTCATACATGAAGTCTTTGCGTAATATGGGCAGGTCACAAGCGGCGCGGGCTTGCACGAGAAAATCTTTGGAACCCTGAAACGACGGAGTGTCTGTAAGAATAGACAGGCATGCAGCTCCGCCTTCCGCGTAGGCTGAGGCGAGCGATGTCGGGTCAAAGTCATCGCGGATCAGGCCTTTGGACGGGCTGGCCTTTTTGACCTCGGCAATCAACCCATAACCGTCCCGAATCGCCGTGCGCAGCGCGCTTGAAAACCCCCGAACCGGTGCGGCTGATTTTGCTTCGGCCTCAATCGTCTCGATCGGCTTGGCGACCTTGTCGGCGGCGATTTCTTCCAGTTTGTAGGCTTTGATTTTATCAAGGATTGTTTCGGTCATGGCGCCTCTTGGGTAATACGTGCGGCGTGGGCGAGTTTGTCTCGCGCGGCACCGCTGTCAATGCTCTGGATGGCCATCTCGACCCCAACTCTCAGGTTGTCGGCAGCATCTGCCACAACAAGTGCTGCCGCCGCATTCAGCAGAACAGCATCGCGGTAAGCCGAGGGCGTTCCTGCAAGCAATGCTTTGAAATCGCGCGCATTCTCTTCAGGGGAACCGCCAACAATGGCTTCAAATGCATGTACTGGAAGACCCGCGTCTTCGGGATGCAATTCAACGTCGATGACCGATCCGTCCGCTTCGAGCGCTGCAACCCAGCTGATCCCGGTGATTGTCAGTTCGTCCGTGCCATCAGAGCCGTGAACCAACCAGGCGCGTTCGGATCCCAACTGGCCCAATGTTTCCGCCATCGGCCGGATCAACGCGCGGGAAAATGCGCCGGTGAGTTGCCGTTTCACGCCTGCCGGGTTGGTCAGCGGGCCAAGAATGTTAAAGATTGTGCGGGTGCCAAGCTCGGCCCGTGTTGGCATAACATGGGCGGTTGCCGGGTGATGCACCGGAGCCATCATGAACCCGATGCCCGCCTCAGCAATGGCACGTTCCACAACTTTTGGGCCAACCATCACGTTAAACCCCATTTGCGTCAGCGCGTCTGCCGCGCCTGACTTGGAGCTGAGATTGCGATTACCGTGTTTGGCAACAGTGACACCTGCGCCGGCCACGACAAAAGCCGTCGCAGTAGAGATATTTAGCGTGCCTTTGCCGTCACCGCCAGTGCCGACGATGTCCATTGCGCCGGCGGGGGCCCGCACTTTGTTACATTTAGCACGCATGACAGCGGCGGCAGCGGCATATTCATCAACGGTTTCACCGCGGGTGCGCAGGGCCATGAGAAATCCGCCGATCTGGGCGGGTGTGGCCTCACCTTCAAACAGGATGCCAAAGGCGCTTTCTGCTTCGCCCCGGGTCAGGGGGCGGTCGGCGGCAGCGTCGATCAGAGGTTTCAGCGCGTCACTCATGCAGGGACCTTCAGGTCTGACAGGAAGTTCTTGAACAGGGCGTGGCCGTGTTCGGATGCGATGGATTCAGGGTGGAACTGAACGCCGTGAATTGGCAGGTCGCTGTGTTGAAGGCCCATGATGGTGCCATCGTCCAGTTCCGCCGTAATGCGCAGGGAACCGGGCAGGGTGGCGCGGTCAACCACCAGTGAATGATAACGTGTGGCGGCAAAGGGGCTGGGCAGACCTGTAAAAAGCCCGGATCCGGTGTGGTGCATCTGGCCCATTTTGCCGTGCACAATTTCGTCGCAGCGCACGACTTGTCCGCCAAAGGCCTGACCGATGGTCTGATGGCCAAGGCAAACCCCCAATAGCGGGGTTCGGGTTTCAGCTGCCGCCTGCGTCAAAGCGAGGCAAATACCGGCCTGATCCGGGTCGCAGGGGCCGGGCGACAAGACGATGCCGGCTGGCTTCAGTGCCATCGCTTCCTGCACATCGATTGCATCATTTCGTCGAATCGCCACATTGGCGCCCAATTCCCCCAGATAATGCACGAGATTGTAAGTAAAGCTGTCGTAGTTATCGATGAGCAAGAGCATAGGCAAAACTTTGCGAAACTTAGGGTGGAGGCCGAGGCCTGCATGGCGGTATAACGGGTTGTGACATACATGTTCAGGCTTGCGGGCCAGCGTCAAGGGTTGGCGCGCCGCAGACTCTGACGCAAGGGCAAAAAGGGTAACGCAGTGGCAGGCGGATTTTTGAGAGGCGTTCTTTGGGGTGGCGTAGTGTCACTAGGTGTTGCTGGGACCGCATCGGTTCTTGGCGACAGGATGGATGACGCGCCGCCGTTAGCGGCCGTCCCCGAAACAGCGCCCGTTGAAACTGAGGTTGTGGCGGTGCCCGAAGTGCAGCCTGCACCTGCGCTCAGCAGTGAAACTGTTGCCCCAAAGACACCACCGATGGAATACGCTGACGCCACCAAACCTGTAACAGCCGCGACAGAGACGGATCGGACCAACGCACCAAATCCTGACAAACCTGACGAAGAAGTCAGAGAAGCTGATGTGATCGCTGATACAGAACCGGCCCCGGTGCCTGAGGTTGGAAGCGGAGCCTCGGGTCTCGATAATCCCGGCGCGCTAGCGCAACAGGGCAGTGTTGATGTTCAGACTGATGCGCAGGTTCAGTCGGCCCGCAAATCAGATGCACTGGAGCAGCCAACAGCCGAAGCTCCGTTGTCTGTCGCGACCGAACCTGCGGCGCCGTTGCCGCCTAAACCAGCAGAGATCGAAGCAGCCGTCGAACCATCGCAAGAAAACGAAACGGTGCAACCGCCCGAACCAAATGAGATCGCGTCGGCAACACCAGAACCTTCCAGTGAACCGACACCAGAAGCACAAAGCGCCGCTGCCGCTCCTGCTGAGAGCGCCGGCGTCGCAAACGAACCAGCGCCGGAGCAGGTGGCGACCCTCGCCCCAAAAATTGCGACCAATCGACTGCCGACAGTACAGGACACGCCGCCCGAGCCTGAAGCAGCCGAGCAGGAACAGGCAGGCAAGATTGTGTTTGATTCCGAACTGCCACCGATCCGGCGTTTTGCAGTGCCCTTTGAAAATTCGGATGCCAAGCCGCTGATGGCTATCGTGTTGATGGACGACGGAAGTGGGCTTGCCAGTGGAACCGCAGGGGCTACGGCGCTGAGCTCTTTCCCGTATCCGATCACTTTTGCGGTCGATTCCGGATTGCCCGATGCGGCAGAAAAAATGCAGCGCTATCGCGCCGATGGGTTTGAAGTCATGGCGATGGTGAACCTGCCCGAGGCCAGCTCTGCCACAGACGCCGAAGTGTCGATGGGCGTTGCGCTTAATGCCGTTCCAGAGGCTGTTGCGGTGTTAGAGGGCCCGGTCACTGGTGTTCAGGGCAACCGTGAAATGTCCGATCAGGTCACGTCTATACTCGCTGATACCGGACTTGGGCTGGTGACACGACCAAAGGGGTTGAACACTGCTCAGAAATTGGCGTCACGCAACGGCGTGCCTGCCGCAACGTTGTTCCGAGATTTTGACGGAGAAGGTCAAAAGCCTGAAGTGATCCGTCGTTTTCTGGATCAGGCGGTGTTCAGGGCCGGGCAGGACGGTGGTGTGATCATGGTGGGACGGCTGCGCCCGGATACCATTTCGGCGCTGCTATTGTGGGGCTTGCAGGACCGGGCAGGGCGCGTTGCACTGGCGCCGGTGTCGGCGGTGCTGACGGCGCAACAGGTCCAGCAATAACAGTCAAACGCGTGTTGTTTCGCAATTCGGGCGGACAGATATCTGTTTGGAGTGAACTGTAGCTTTTGGGTTAAGAAACGAATGCTGCAATGACGAGCGAAGGCGCGTTCTCTACAGACTAAAATGCGAAGGCTCCTTCATGCCCCTACCTAGGTATGTTCAGAGTCAGGACCCATTATTATGTGGATGCCCAAGGCCTAGTATGCCGACTAAGCTGCGGTTCGGCCATGATCAAGAAATTTGCGCTTGCTGGCCCGGAAACGCAAGTTTCCGGGCCAGCTCCGTCAGGATTTCCCACCACCGGTAATTGGGTGATGGCGTGATGATCAGCTTTCGATTTCCAGTACAAATGCGGCTGTGTCGCCGCGGTACTGGAAGCCCAGATCGTCGCCATCGGTGCGTTTGTTCCAGATGTTGAGGAAGGCGGTAAAGGCGCATTTCTGGCGGGTTGGGTCCAGATCTGGCCGCAGCATCTGTCCGAACGTGTTTGTCGCGCTGCCGCCCACTGGTGCTGGAGGCAGGCCGACATTGTTAGAGATGGAGGGCTGCAAAACGCCCGAGGACGCGGCCGTTGAGCCAAGCCCTCGCCTCCAGGTAATGTTATGTCGCAGCTGGAACAATTCATTGGGGTGGTACGCGCGGTAGCCGACGCTGAAGGTCGTGTTTGTGTTCCCTCCGAAGAACAGACATTCCGCGTTGAAGATCAGGCCGTTGCGGCGCAGATCAAGGATGTCGGCAAAGACATCCTGATTGTCCCACCAAAACATATGGGTGAGCCCGCCAAAGGGCACATTAGCTGTGTCCCCAGTCTCCTGATACCGGCGGCGATAGGTGAAGGCGGCTGTGGCCTCGACCCCGCCGAGCCCTGTCGCCGGTGTGCCGTTCGGACGCAGGCGCTGGCCGTTCTGATCGAAGATCTCCACCATGACCAGGTGACGGACTGTCGGGTCGCTCCAGCGGGCATCGTTGGTATTGATATGGGCGTGATACTGGCCCGCGTTCCAGTCGGTCGTCGGGTTGGTATCGTAGGGGATCTCGTAAAGCGCGTCTTGCGTGTTTGGCCCGACGCCGGCACTGTTTGGCCCTAGTCCAACGGGAACAATATCGAATCCGCCTCCGCCATCCGGCACCGTCTTGTTCCACGAGAGGCCGGTGTCATAGTTGTGGCGCGTGCCTGTCGGATCGCCGTTGGGATCCGCCTCGACAACGCTAACGCGGTAGAACTTGGCGCCAATGTCCTGCAGGCCTTCGGTGAACATAATGTTCAGTTTCAGCGTCCCGCCCCAGTTTCGATTGAGCGCCGCACCCGTGGCGGCAGCAGGATTTGGTGCAGGGAAGACGAGCCCGCTGTTGTACGCAGGCGCGCCAACCGAAGCCGCGCTATCGGCATTGGGTGTTATCAATTCATGTGCGCCTGTATCGCCGATGAGGTCCAGGAAAACGGCGGCCCCCGAAGGATTTCCACGGCACCCGTAGGCAAAGCGGCTGTAGGTGGTGAGCGTCGGGTTGTCATCATCATCATACCATTGCCCGGCACTCACACCGTTATAGACTGTCAGATTGAACGGTCCGAAGGGCTGGCGAACGATATACGCATACTCCTCATGGCACCCGAACCGAATGAAGTGAAGGAAATCACGCCAGCAGATGTTGAAGACGCCGTCGAGTCCAAGCTCGCCGTCCGCCACTTTGACGGGCGTGCTACAACTGTAGCTGCGGCATAATAGATAGGGCCTCGCATTAATGTAGACGGGCACCTGTTCAGGGCTTAGCGCGCGGATCGCGCGCAGATCTTCGCTGGCGCGAACGGCTTTTTCGTCGAGCGCGCCCTCACGAAACAGAGCAGAGTCGGAGATAAGTTCGGGAGCCGGCGGAATTGGACCGATGATTTCGGGGGCCGGATCAGGCTGGGGCCGCGGTAGAATCCGGATGATACCTTCGAGCTCGCGGATGAGTTCCGGAATACGCGGGTCAAAAACAATCCAGGGCTCGCAGCAGCAGGTTCGGCGCCAGACTTCGACAGTGCCCCGGCAAATCGGATAGCAGCGCATCGGCCAAGCGATCAGTTCATCGATCGAGCTGGCCGGAGGTATCCGGTTCGTTACCAATTGCAGGGCCGACAGATCGGCTGCCTCAGCTTGCTCACAACTCAGCTGAAGCGCCCGGGTGTTGATCGATGGCGAACGTCTGACATTGTTCGCAAGGACAGGCCGGTTGGCAAGACTTGCAAGATCGGCATACCACCACGGACTGCGGTGGCACACGCGCACACGGCCCGTCACACAATGCAGATGGAAGCGCCAGTTCTGCCAGATATTGAGTGAGACATCGAGCACGGCCCTCTCAAGCACGGCCGCAAATTGTTCGGCGCGGAACACCAGAGCTTTGCCGCCCTCTGGGTCTTTGGGGCCAACGCTGAAGCGTTCAGCCTTCTTCAGGACATCGGAGGGAACCTCAACTTTGCCATCTTTTTCTACTTTGGCCGAGTATATCTGCCGTCTTTTCTGATCCTGGGCTGTCACAATAATCTCTGGCCGGTCATCATCCGGTTCAAACCCTTGGAGATTGATGAATACCCGGTTGCCGTCATTTTGCTTGGTTGTTCGTGCCATATCGATGTCCTCGCTCGCCAACCCAGGACGAACACCGCGTCCCGGCCATTGCATACAAAGGTGCCAACACTTTAGGACGGGCGGTTGAGCCCGATGACAGACTTCCATGCGCAACCGAAAAGGCAGCGCATTGTGAATTAATGTCAGCGTTCAGAAAGCGCAGATAAAATAATTCCGCGCCCAGTGTGGTGTTAATTTAGCACCAAAAGAAAGTTCTCGAAATTCGATGTCAGATCGTCGACATCACAGCGTTTCTATCACAAATCGGACCCAAATTCAACTTCCGCGTGTGGTTTGAGACAAAAGTCGCCGAGATGGTCAAGGCCGTCAGAGGTCACTCCAGCGTAGAAATGCTGAGAAAATATGGACGGCGGGTCAGGCAAAGAGAACTCGCAACACGGGCACAGGACGCTCGAAACCGCATGGAACGGAACAAGCCCGGAACGTGAATGTTTCAACGGCTGTTTCAAAAATCGAGTAGTAGGAGAATGAACAGAGCGCAAACCTTTGAAAACATTGGAGGCGAATGCGAGAGCCGAACTCGCGTGGACGGATTTGCAATCCCAAGGACTGAATTGAAAACATTGAGTTTTTTTTGTAAAATGGTCCGCAGGACGCCTGTGGAGTATCAGTAGGTTATCTGCTGAATGTAAAATGTTCTCAAGTGGGTATGCACTATCCGTGTATCGCCATTATAGGGGCAAGAAGGCCCTTAAAACGGATGCTTACTGTCGAGTAGATTTTGTAAGAATGGCCAAGTGCTTGCAAAAATCGCTATTTTTGTTCAGTGAGATGCGTCAATTTTGCAGGACTTTAAGAGATCAAGCTAGGACAGCGAGTGGACCAACAAGTCCCTGTCATGGTGATGCCTTCATTCGCGCGCTTCCCTGCGCACTGCTGCAGCCATGCACTAATGCCTGTGATCTGCTCCCCAAGGCTCCTTCATTCATAACGAGATTTTCCGTACTTTTGATGTGCTACCCAAAGTGTCCCC
>CBDTVL010000134.1:0-10665 GCA_965363755.1 uncultured Sulfitobacter sp. | reverse complement strand
ACGAGAATCTAATGTAATGCGAAGGAGTAGAACTATGCTTCAGTCTCCAATTTGGACTCGCCCTGTGGCAATAATCGCCGCACTCTTTGGTCTCCTGACTATTTACTCTGGGGGGATGGTCCTGTTTGGTGGTCCCGCCACCAAAGCTGCGGCCGGTGACGCGGTTCCATTGGTGCTTTGGTTCAATTTTCTCGCTGGCTTTGTCTATATTCTTTGCGCTTTGGCACTCTTTTATTCCGCGCCTTGGGCGAGGCTAACTGCATGGCTGATTGCGATAAGCACACTTTTGGTGTTCGCAACGTTAATAGTTATGGCCCTGCGCGGTACGCCATTTGAATGGCGCACAATTGGTGCGATGGTTTTACGGTCCAGTTTCTGGCTGGCGATTGCTACCGCGCTTTCAATCCGGGCAAAAAGAAAAGTGCAATCAACATTGGGGCCGTAGCTGTATGAGCGGCAGCTTTGTCCACAGAGCAGTCATTTATGCAATTTCTGACTAACGCAACAAAACCCTTACTCGGAAATTGACGCTTTAAAGCTGCTCCACCGTCACGGCATCGTTGGCATGAAAAGCGATATAATCCTTGATCCGCGCCACGTCTTCTATGGGGTCAGCATAATACCACGCCGCATTGTCGTAAGTTTTGCTTCGACTGGCGATGGAATAATAACTGGCGTCGCCTTTATGCGGGCAATGGCTGCTGTGATCGGTTTTATCAAGCAAAGCCATGGCGATGTCCTTCATCGGGAAATAGATCACCGACGGATAATCACCTTCTGACAGTTCCAGAGCTTTCGTGCTTTCTGCGAGAACCGCTCCACCTGCGCGAACCGACCAGACTCCCGGCGCGTTGCGAATTTTGATATGATTAGCGATGGGTCAGACCCTCCGTTTTGTGCCTATGCTTTGGGGTGATCGCCCCGCGATGTAACATTCCGATGTCAGATCGGGGCCGTTGCCGCATCCAACCATGTTTTTGCCGGCTTGCCCAGACGAGGGCCAATTTTTTCCAAAACGGCGCAGTGATATGTGTTTAGCCAATCGCGTTCTGATCGGCTCAGCATATCTGCAATGATCGCGCGCCGGTCAATCGGGACATAAGTGAGCGTGTGCCAATGCAGCATGGTTCTGTCGTCGTCGCCACCCGGAAGAGGTGGTGCTTCTTGCACAACAATCAGGTTTTCGATGCGAATGCCAAAGGCGCCTTCGCGGTAATAGCCCGGCTCATTGGACAAGATCATGCCGGGTTTCAGTGGCACATGGCTGACACGGGACAGACGCTGAGGGCCTTCATGAACGCTCAGATAAGCCCCGACGCCGTGGCCAAGACCGTGATTAAAGTCTTGTCCCGCCCGCCATAAGGGGATGCGGCCCACTGCCTCAATATCACGTCCAGCCAGACCTTTGGGCCAGCGCAGACGCGACATGGCGATCATGCCTTGCAAAACACGGGTGAAACAGGCGCAGGGTTCCTCGGCCACCTTCCCGATCGGTATGGTGCGGGTGATATCAGTGGTTCCGTCAAGGTACTGACCGCCACTGTCCAGCACCAGAAACTCGCCATCTTTCAAGATGTTATCGGTCTCTGTTGTCACGCGGTAGTGCATGATCGCACCATTCGGACCGGTGCCGGCGATGGTTTCAAAACTGATGTCCTGCAGAGTATTCCCGACGCAACGAGCCTGCTCAAGCCGGGTGACAACATCAATTTCGCTCAGACTGCCGGGCTGTTGATCGTCCAGCCAAGCCAGCACCTCGACCATGGCCACGGCATCCCTGAGATGTGCCTCGACCATGCCAGCGATTTCGGCGGAATTTTTACAGGCTTTGGGCAGCGCGCAGGGATCACCCCCGTGTTCAACCGCAAGACCAGCGTCTTCAAGGGCCTGCGCCACTGCTATAGGGGCGGCAGCAGGATCAATCCGGACCGGCCCCGTCAGGTCTTTGAGGTGATCAAGAAATGCCGCCGGATCATGGACCCGGACCTCACGGCCAAGGTGGGCCCCCAGTTCCTTCAATTTCGCGGGCACCATAAAAAGATCGACGCTTGCGTCTTGGTGCAAAAGGGCAAAGCCATGCGCAACCGGATTGCGCGGAATATCAGCGCCGCGCAGGTTCAGCAGCCATGCGATGGAATCAGGCAGCGTGATGACCGCAACCAATTGGCCTGCGTCCTTCAGGTCTGCTGCCAGTCGAGCACGTTTCTGCGCATGAGGTTCACCAGCAAACTCCAGCGGATGTTCTTTTGCTGGTTGCATCGGCTGATCGGGCTGATCCGCCCAAATCCTGTCTACTAAGTTTGTGCAAGGACAAAGCCTTACGCCGCTACCTTCAAGTGATTTTCGAACCTCATCAATTTGTGTGACAGTATGAAGCCAGGGATCAAAACCAACCACACCACCGTCGGGAAGCTGCTGTTTCAACCACTCTGCCAATGAGACATCAGGCCACGGAACCGGCGTAAACACTTTGGCCACCTGTGTCTTCACCTGTGTGCGGTATCGCCCGTCAATGAACACACCCGCAACTTTGCGCAGCGCCGCGCAGAACCCTGCAGACCCGGTAAATCCGGTCAACCAGGCCAGCCGCTCGTCCCGCGCCGCCACGTATTCGCCCTGATGCGCATCTGCGCGTGGAATCAAAAACCCGTCAAGTTTCTCAACGATCAGTTCAGAGCGGAGCGCATTCAGTCGCGGCGGCCCTTGCTCTGGTCGGGCCGTCACCTCAAAGCTCTGAAACATGCCCGCTCCTTCATCAGTTCAAGAAAACTCTGGTCCTCGGCTCTGAGTGCTCACCTGGCGCGCCGTATACCCATAACACGCGCCCGCGCGCGCGGATCGTTGTCAAACAATGCGGCGAGTTGCTCGGTCATTGCACCGGCAAGCTGCTCGACGTCTGTGATCGTCACCGCACGGTCGTAATAGCGGGTTACGTCGTGGCCAATCCCGATCGCCAGCAATTCCACCGCGCGACGACGCTCGACCAGAGCAATCACATCGCGCAGATGTTTTTCCAGATAGTTGGCTGGGTTCACCGACAAAGTGCTGTCATCGACCGGCGCGCCATCGGAAATCACCATCAGGATCTTGCGCGCTTCCGGGCGCCCCACCATTCGGCGATGCGCCCATTCCAGCGCCTCGCCGTCGATGTTTTCCTTCAGCAAGCCCTCTTTCATCATCAGGCCTAGATTTGGTCGGGTCCGGCGCCACGGCGCATCCGCAGACTTGTAGATGATGTGGCGCAGATCGTTCAGACGGCCGGGTTGACCCGGTCGACCACCGGCCAGCCACGCTTCTCGGGCCTGGCCGCCTTTCCATGCGCGGGTGGTGAACCCAAGGATTTCGACCTTCACATTACAGCGCTCCAAAGTGCGCGCCAGCACATCCGCGCAAATGGCTGCAATGGAAATGGGTCGTCCCCGCATTGAGCCTGAATTGTCCAGAAGCAACGTTACCACCGTATCGCGAAACTCGGTGTCTTTTTCGACCTTGAATGACAAAGGTGTTGTCGGACTGGCGACAACCCGCGCCAGACGACCAGCGTCCAATATGCCTTCTTCGCGGTCAAATTCCCACGACCGGTTTTGTTGCGCCTGCAAGCGACGTTGCAATTTGTTGGCCAACCGCGACACAGCGCCCTTCAAAGGCTCTAGTTGCTGATCCAGATAAGCCCGCAGGCGCTCCAGCTCCACCGGCTCCGCCAAATCCTCGGCGGCGATTTCTTCGTCGTGATCTGTCATGTAGACTGCGTAATTCGGGTCGGCATCCGATACTGGCTGCGGGGCAGGCGGCTCGAGCGGGGCCTCGCCTTCGGGCATTTCCGCTTCTTCGCCCATCTCCTGATCGGCCATTTCGTCCATTGACACCTGCGCCTGAGACGCATCCTGCTGCTCTTCCTGGCTTTGCTCGGGGCTGGCCTCGGCGTCACTGTCATCCTCGTCCTGATCGCCGGTGCTGTCGGGATCCTGCTCTTCTTCGCTGCCTTCTTCGGCCTCGTTTTCGTTTTCCTCATCCAATTGGTCCGGGTCATCGCCCAGCTGATCACCATAACCGAGATCAGAGATGATCTGTCGCGCAAACCGGGCAAAATCGGCTTGATCCGACAAAGTGTGCTGCAGGTTGTCGAGCGTTCCACCCGCCTGATCCTCGATAAACCCGCGCCACAGCTCCATTACGTTTTGCGCCCCAGCAGGCAAATCGCGCCCGGTGGCCAAATGGCGGATCAGATAGCCAGCCGCCACCGACAGTGGCGCTTCTGAGGGCTGCTTACATTCCGCATAGCCCTTTCGCATCGCCTCATGGCCGATCTTGGCGTCGATATTGCCAGCGGTGCCCGGCATATCGCGCGCGCCCATTGCCTCGCAACGCGCCGTCTCCATCGCCTCATACAATTCGCGTGCTATGTCGCCTGGCGGCGCATAACGCGAGTGGGTTTTTTCATTGTTATAGCGGCGGTGCAGCGCCAGCGCATCAGCCGTTCCCCGTGCAAGCAGCACCTCATCGCGCGTCATCCGGCGACTAACCTGCGGCAGGCGCATGGCATCGCCTGAAAGACCTGAAGGATCTACCGTGTAGCTCACGTTCAGCTCAGGATCATGCGCCATGACCTTGGTCGCCTCGGCGAGTGCCTTTTTGAACGGGTCAGCCGGGTTGTCTAAAGGTTTGCTCATTGGTGTCACAGGTCCTTGCCGCAAACGGACGTAAGGCCCGCCGATCTATCCATGCAAACTAATGCCCTTGTAAGGCGATGACCAGAGGCGCAAAGCGTCGAAATGGGAAAGTGATTACCTGACTGAGCGATCTCGCGGCACGAGCGCTCTTTGGCTTTGAAGTGCTTTGCCCGGTCAAAACCCCGGTCACCGGATGCTGCAGGTTCGGATGTTCCTTTGAATCTGTTTACCCTGCTGTTACGCCTGTCGCGCTGGTTGCCGGATATACGCACAGAGACAAAGGTCATTGAATGAAAAGATTTTTCTACGCAGGGCTAACCTCGTTGGCGGCGGCCGCCCTATTTCCTGCAGATGCGCGCTCCGAGGATTGGAGCTTTGTCTTGACACCTTATGTCTGGCTGCCTGCCATCGACACCTCGCTCAGCGTCGGCACAAACCCTCCGGCTGAGGATTCAGGGTCAATTCTGGATTATCTCGATGGCGCATTCCTGATAAACGGAGAAGCGCGCCGCGGCGTGTGGTCGGTCCTTGGAGAGTTCAATTATCTGGATTTCAGCGACGACTTTGGATCGACACCAATCGGCTCAGTGGCTGAGTGGCGCATTGAAGGCGTGATGGCATCGCTCGGAGCGGCGTACGCATTCTACGATCATTCGGAGGTCCGGATCGAAGCTCTGGCAGGGCTGCGCGGCTGGAGTGTAGACACCACCACCCGCGTGGTACGCCAACAAGCAAGCGTCTCCAGCACTTGGATTGATCCGATCATTGGCCTCAGGTTTAGCGCCCCGCTGAGCAAACAGGTCGATATTTCAGGCATGGCAAATGTTGGGGGTTTTGGCGTCGGATCAGAACTGCAATGGGACGCCGTGGCGTCAATAAAGTGGTCGGTGTCCGATCTGGTCACACTCTCGGGTGGATACCGCCATCTCTATTTGGATTTCACTGACAGCGACACCACAATCGATCTGACACTGAGCGGTCCGTTTGTTGCGGTCGGATTCAAATTTTGAACGGTGTTGGATTATCGAGTGAGGTCGCGCCGGTTGCAAGGCGGGCGAGCAGGTCTACATGCACGTCCAGCGCATCGATAACTGTATAACCGGTTTTCTGCCCGTCAAAGGCCAAGTTGAGGTCAGTTCCCGCCAACACGATCGCGTCAGCCCCCTGATCCTGCACCATCCGGCGCCCGGCGTCGATGAAGGAGCTTCGCTGCTGGTCAGTGCAGATACCGGCGACCGCCATATCCAGATAAGATTGCCCAAGGGTTTCAATCTCATCATCAAGAGCAATGGCCTTAGTGCGGCTCAGCTGCCCATATAGACGTGTTTTCATGACCACGCGTGTGCCCAAAAGCCCGACCTTTGACAGCCCTTGCGCTGCAAAGAAATCATCTAGTGGAGCGACTGCTGAAACCAAGGGCAGGGCAGATTTAGCCAGGGTTTCATCATAGCAGAAGTGGCCGCCCAATGAGGTGATTGCAGCGCAATCAGCGCCCGCTGCTTTCAACCGGTCGATCAATCGGGCATAAACTTCAGCTTGTTCGGCGCGTTTATCAGCAAGGTTGTTGTGGACCAGTTCATGAACATCCGCATGAACAATCGTCAGGTCCAATGTGCGGCCCATTGCTGCCACAGCCGCAGTCAAGCGCTGGTAATACACAACCGTCGCCGCAACCCCAATGCCGCCGATTAGTCCAATGTGCATGGTCGGCCCTCCAGCGCCAGCAGGTCCGAATGACCCGGATTGTTTAACCCAGGCTGGCGCTTGCTGCACTCTCGGGCAGTTCTTCATCAAAACAACGCTGATAGAACTCGGCGACAGTCTGTCGTTCCAGTTCATCACATTTGTTCAGGAAAGACAGGCGGAATGCATAGCCGACATTGCGGAAAATCTCGGCGTTCTGGGCCCAGGCAATCACCGTACGCGGCGACATAACGGTGCTCAGATCGCCCGACATAAACGCGGTGCGGGTCAGATCAGCGACGGTGACCATCTGCTTGATCGTCTTGCGGCCCTTGTCATTGTTGTAATGTGGGTTCTTGGACAGAACGATGTTGGTTTCCGCATCAATGCTCAGGTAGTTCAGTGTCGCGACCAATGACCAGCGGTCCATCTGGCCTTGGTTGATCTGCTGGGTGCCGTGGTAAAGGCCCGTTGTATCGCCCAAACCCACCGTGTTCGACGTCGCAAAAATACGGAAATAGGGATGTGGATCAAGAACTTTGTTCTGGTCCAGCAATGTCAGCTTGCCGTCCACTTCCAGCACGCGCTGGATGACAAACATCACGTCAGCACGACCGGCATCATATTCATCAAATACAATAGCGGTTGGCGTGCGCAGGGCCCACGGCAGGATGCCTTCCTGAAACTCTGTAACTTGCACACCATCGCGCAACTTGATTGCGTCTTTGCCGATCAGGTCGATCCGGCTGATGTGGCTGTCTAGATTGACGCGCACGGTGGGCCAGTTGAGGCGATTGGCCACTTGTTCGATGTGGGTTGATTTTCCGGTTCCGTGATAACCTTGGATCATCACCCGGCGGTTATGGGAAAAACCTGCTAGAATGGCCAATGTCGTGTCGGGGTCGAATTTGTATGTCGCATCCAGCAACGGCACCCGATCCGAGCCGTCCGCAAACCCTTTGACGGTCATATCGGTGTCGATGCCAAATACATCGCGGACCGAAATTGTCTCGGTCGGTTTTGCATTAATGTCGATCGAGCCGTCCGTCATTGGTCTTATTCCTTGTCAAGATCGCCCCTCTCACGGGGCATTTTCGTGTTGTGATGTCGTGCAACATATCGCGGGGCAGGGCAAGGGGAAGTGAGCGCTGGACATATCAGTGGGTCAAACTGGATGCCTGCAGGTGGGTGCAGGGTGGCTTTGATCTGGCCTCAATCCTTGAAGTGACGACTGACCTTGATCTGTTCCCAGGCCCAGACCACCAGTTGCAGTTGCTCTTCCTGGGATCTATCGCCGCCGTTCATGTCTGGATGCAGCACCTTGATCAGGGCCTTATAGGCCTTGCGCACTTCCGGCTTGGTCCAGTTGTCCTTGATCTCAAGGATTTCGACCGCGCGACGTTCGGTGGGCGGCAGTTTGCGGCTGTTGCTGACCCCTTTACCAGGGTTCTGCGTCGCATTTGCCCCCAGAACCTGATGCGGGTCTTCTATTCCAAGCCGAGCCCATGCCCGCGCCTCGGGGTCCTGCATTGGTTTGGTTTCGCGCTCCCAGACCTTGTCTTTTGACTGCTGCGCGTTGATTTCGGCCTCGGTTGTGCCGTGAAAGAAATTCCACTTCAGGTTATACTCGCGCACGTGTTGCTGACAAAACCAAACGTAGTCGTCCAGCACATCGGGCGCTTTGGGCGCGCGGTACTTACCTGCGTCTTCGCATCCGTCGTGGCTACACTTACGAACTGATGTTTCTGACGCACCCGACATCCCCCGACGCCCGCGCGGGTTTTTCTTTTTGGCGGAGGACACAGACATGTCAAACCCAAATGGATCGTCCTTACTCATCTTGTCGTCCCCTTTCCGACTCGGCCCAGAGAGTTTAGAGTAAACAGCGACAGATAGAAGAGGGCGGCTCTAAAAAATGACAGATAATTTGACTGATCCGGCCTTGACGCCGGTTTTGGTCCGCGACGAGATCAATAATCGGCTGGCCGCAGCGTTTGCGCCGAGCAGTCTTGAAGTGGTGGATGACAGTGAGGCGCATCGTGGCCACAGCGGGTACCAGGAGGGCGGACAAAGTCACTTTAACGTGTTCATACGGGCTGCGGCGTTTGACGGGCAATCGCGTGTTGCACGCCACCGTGCGGTTCACGCCGCACTGGGGGCAGAGCTTATCTCGCGTATTCACGCACTTGCGTTGGATATCGGCGTTTAAGAATGCGCGCTAAACCTTTTACTTAGCTGTCACTTTTCTGAGTCGCCCGGTTTTTCAGGGCTTCTGTCATTCCCGCGACATCTGATAACTCTTCGACACCATTGTCGCGCAGCATTCCGACCGCTCCGGGTTGCCCCGCTGGCCTGCTCAATTGGTCGTCTGCCTCGGTTTCCGGTGTTTTTATCAGGGGGGCGTTTGAGGCTGCGGGCGCCGCGTGTGCGACAGATATTGGAGGACTGTCGCCTTCGGCGATTTCTTCACGCGCGACACCCGGCAGTTTTGGTTCAAACTCGTCCGCCTGTACGGCGAGGGCGCGGCGAAACACCAGCATATTGCGATAGTGCGTGACCGAACCGGTAAACCCGCTGCGTTCTTTGCTTGGCAGGGTTTCAGCGCGCAAATACTCCCAGCCCGCTGCCCCCATCTGATTCATAACTTCTTGCAGCGCATGGGCAAACCGGTCTTCAGGTGTCTTGAGGCCACGGGCCTTCATACCTTTTTCCGGTGCCGGTATGACTTTGTATTCGTGTTTGGGCATGGTCTGTCTCGCGCTTTTATCCAGCGCAACCTATCGCACCTTGATGCAGAAACACCAGACCGGATCGGCCGGTGGAGCCGCCCTTTGCCGACGGAAACGATTTGCGGAGGATCGGCGCGGGAGTGAGTTCCGGTCACCTACGAAATTTGACTCCGGGATTCACGCGACACTCATCCTTTGAAGGGAGGGAAACTTTGTCGAGAGCCGGTGTGAAGAGACGTCAGTCTTTGAAACATCTCGTACCTTAATCCGAGTGTTGCGGCTGTTTGCGACAGACAAAAATTCACATCCGGCAAAAATTACACAAATCAAAGGCCCAGCTTGGCGCTTACCAGTTGATTGACTGCCGCCGGATTGGCCTTGCCTCCGGTGGCTTTCATCACCTGTCCCACGAACCAACCGGCTAGCTTGGGATTGGCTTTGGCTTTTTCCACCTGCGCAGGATTATCTGCAATCACCTGATCCACAGCGGCCTCAATAGCCCCGGTATCGGTGACTTGCTTCAGGCCTTCCGTCTCGACAACCTCAGCCGGATCACGGCCTGTTGTATAAACGATTTCAAAGACTTCTTTGGCGATCTTGCCGCTTATGTCACCTTTGGTGATCAGCGTTATGATTCCGCCTAGCTGGTCGGGGCTGACTGGACTGTCTTCGATTTCGCGGCCGTCTTTTTTCAGGCGGCCAAACAGTTCGTTGATAACCCAGTTCGCGGCAAGTTTCCCGTCACGCCCGTCCGCGGTTTTTTCAAAGTAAGCGGCAGCGTCTACGTCTGCCGTCAAGACGGACGCATCATAGTCAGACAGACTAAAGTCTTGGATAAAGCGTGCCTTTTTTGCATCCGGAAGCTCCGGAAGTGAGGCTTTAATCCCATCGACCCACGCCTGTTCGATTTCCAGTGGTAACAAGTCCGGATCAGGGAAGTAGCGGTAATCATGCGCCTCTTCCTTGGATCGCATAGACCGGGTTTCGCCTTTGTCTGGGTCATAAAGCCGGGTTTCCTGATCGACGGTCCCGCCGGCTTCGACAATGGCAATCTGGCGGCGCGCCTCAACATCGATAGCTTGCTGAATAAACCGCATAGAGTTCATGTTCTTGATCTCACACCGGGTACCAAGGTGTGAAAAATCCTGTGTTTCCATGTATTTTTCATATTGCCCGGGCAGGCAGATGCTGACGTTTACATCTGCGCGCATTGAACCGCTTTGCATATTGCCGTCACAGGTGCCGAGGTAGCGCAGGATCTGGCGCAATTTGGTGACATAAGCGGCAGCCTCTTCTGGCCCGCGGATGTCAGGGCGACTTACGATCTCCATCAGGGCGACACCCGTGCGGTTCAGATCCACAAACGACATATTCGGGTCCATATCGTGGATGGATTTGCCGGCGTCCTGTTCAAGATGGATGCGCTCTACCCGGACAAGCCGAGCCGTTCCATCGCCCATCTCGACAAGCACCTCTCCCTCGCCAACAATGGGATGGTAGAGTTGCGAAATCTGGTAACCCTGCGGAAGGTCTGGATAAAAGTAGTTCTTGCGGTCAAAGGCCGAGGTCAGGTTGATTTCGGC
>CBDTVL010000133.1:0-10748 GCA_965363755.1 uncultured Sulfitobacter sp. | reverse complement strand
GTCGCGCCATCCACGGACCCGCGGTTGAAGTATTTACCAGGAGAGCCAAACTCAGCTTGTCGCTGCTTCTTAGGCACTTTGGCCTTTGCTCCTGGCGGAACCAGATCTGGCAGCTTCCAGTTCAGAGTAACACCAGAGAAGGCCGCATTGAATGTATTGCGGGAGACGCCCTTGGATCTGGCTTGTGGCCAGATATTTTGAACAAGCCAGCTTTGAAATTGCTTCTCGATGGCTGCTTTGTTCTGGGCCTGAGCCTGTGTTGTCAGCAGGGTGAGTGATGTGAGAAGGGCGGCGAGGAACTTCATGGAAATCCTGCGGATCTGAAGGGATGCGTTGGCTCCTCAGCTACCTTTTGGTGTGCCGACGCGTCAACTATATTGGCGGCTCTTAGCTGTCGGCGCGGTTCAGATTGGTGCCGGTCTCTTTCTGCCACATCAAGCCGCTGCAGTTTAGTTTTCTTTGATCTCACAGTTGATATTGTACTCAAAACATAATGAACTTTTTGAGCCATTTAAGTCGATTCCATGCTTTTTGGCCAAATCAATAAACGTCTCATCAAGTATCTTTCGCAAGATCGCATCGACCTCATCATCTAAGATTTCAAGTTTCATCGGAGAATCGGTTTCGCTAGCCTCCTCGGGCAATGTCTTTTTAACGACAGTTCCATCACCGAAAATATTATTCCATCCTGAGCGGTACTGTGGCGTTGAAACACTGGAAAAATGACTGATGGATGATTGAGCGGCTGACTTAGACGATGAAACTGCTTCAGTTGTCGGGCTATCTACTGGTTTACTGTCAGTTTTGGTCGTTTCAGTTTTATCTACCGTGGTCTTAGCAACCTCAGTCTTAGTAGTCTCATTCTTTTTTGATACAGCTTCAGCCTTTTTCGGTGTTTTTGCATCGCTCATTTTATACCGCTTTCACAAAAAAAATTCATAGGCGGCATCTAGCAAGAAGCAATAATAATATAAAGAGAAAACGCCATGACCTACGAAGGCGTTGACACGTCAAATAGACGATCTTGCGCGAACACGTTATTGCGGGTGAATGCGCCGGATTTCCTATTGCTATCGTGGCTTGCATCTATTTGAAAACAAGCAATTTTTGAGACCTAGACTGAACCGTGACCACGGGCTAGAATTTGGTGTCAGAGGAAAAGTGGCAAATACCATCCTTGCTGCCAGGTACCCGCACGATACACATCTGCACCGATTGCCGTCGGTCACTGGACTGCAACCCATATAGTGCGCCATAGTTTCACCCAAAAAAGAAGTATACTCAGACACTTGATGCTAGGCAGTTGGCAAACCTGAAATGAACAAGACAGAAAACATCAATCGTTGTGACGTTCTCAGTCGATGTGTTTCGATCGACCTCGAAGTCGATCCCGAAAAGGCGAAAATCTTCGCGCTTGCGGCAGTTGCACAGGATTCCGATGCACCAAAGATTGTCGCCAAAAACAACATTGGAATGGCTTTGACCGAACTCGACGCGTTCTGCCAAGGTTTTGACCATGTCATTGGGCACAATATTCTACGTCACGACTTACCCCATCTGGTCGCAGCGTCGCCGAGGTTCGTGGCCTTGGCGGAAGCACCGATAGATACGCTCTGGCTCAACCCGCTTGCGTTTCCAAGGAACCCTTACCACCACTTGGTGAAACACTACCAAGATGGACGGCTTCAGACAGGTCATGTGAATGATCCGGAATTTGATGCCCGGCTTGTGTTTGAAGTTCTGGAAAACCAGATTGAGGCATTTTCTGAGCTTAATCGCAAATCCCCCGACGCCCTTACGTCGTACCACTATCTGTGCTGCCGGTCTCCGCAGAGCGGTGGTTTCGATGAGCTCTTCGCTAATATTCGAGGCCGCACAAAACCAGGAATAGAAGAAGCACAAGGCGCGATCCAAAGACTGCTCGACGGGGCGGCATGCTTATCGATGCTTGCAAGCACCCTCGCACGACTCGACGACACCAGCCTTGGCTGGCCAATGGCATATGCTCTGTCCTGGATTTCAGTGGCTGGCGGGGACTCGGTAATGCCGCCTTGGGTGCGGGCGCAGTTCAGTGACGCCGCGCGGATTGTTAGAAAGCTCAGGGACAGCAACTGCGGAGACGATAATTGCAGCTACTGCCGCACAAACAATGACCCGCAAAAAGCTCTAGATCGATGGTTCGGTTTCAAAGATTTTCGTCCTGAGCCTGCGGACGAGTTCGGGCGCCCACTTCAAGAGTTGATCGTTTCCAGCGCCATGAAGGGCGAAAGCCTTCTCGGCATCCTGCCCACAGGTACTGGAAAATCCATCTGCTACCAGATCCCAGCGCTTTCCCGGTTTGACAAGACGGGCGCATTGACTGTCGTGATCTCGCCTCTTGTGGCTCTTATGGCAGACCAGGTGCAAGGAATGGCGCGTGCGGGCATTGCCTCAGCGGTCACAGTCAACGGAATGCTGTCGCTCCCGGAACGACACGACGCTTTGGACAAAGTGAGATTGGGCGATGCGGCTATCCTGCTGATTTCGCCGGAACAACTTCGCAGCGTGTCCGTTCGATCCGTGCTTGCGCAACGAGAGGTTGGCCTCTGGGTCTTGGATGAAGCCCATTGTGTCTCGAAATGGGGCCATGATTTTCGACCTGACTATCGCTACGTTGGCCGCTTCATCAAAGAGAGTTCGGGTGACGAAATCGCACCCGTGCTTTGTCTTACAGCTACTGCAAAGCCGGATGTCGTTCAGGACATCTGTTCACACTTCAAAGATCGCCTTGGGCTTGAATTAACCCAAGTCGATGGCGGGGCGTCGCGTTCGAACCTGGGTTTTGAAGTGCTACCAACGCAACGGTCCACGAAGCTGGCCGATATCCTCGATACGATTGAGGCAAACCTGCCCGATAAAGGCGCGTCAGGTGCGGTGGTCTACTGCGCAACGCGTAGTGCGACAGAACGGGTGGCGGCGTTTCTGAAGCAACAAGGGTTCACAGCCGAGCGGTACCACGCTGGCCTGAGCGCCGAAGAGAAAAGAGAAGTCCAGGAAGCATTCAGGGTTGGTGACCTCCGGGTCATTGCGGCGACCAATGCCTTTGGTATGGGTATTGATAAGCCGGACATCCGCCTGGTCGTTCATGGAGATGTTCCCGGGTCTCTCGAAAATTACCTGCAAGAGGCTGGTCGTGCCGGGCGTGATCGGGACCCGGCTCAATGCGTTCTGCTATTCAACACAGAAGACGTTGACCGCCAGTTCAGCCTTAGCGCCCGTTCACGCCTGGCGCGGCATGAAATCAGTGCGATTTTAAAAGCAGTGCGCCGGCTGGATAATCGGACTCGCAAGAACGGCGAAATCGTGGCCACCTCAGGCGAAATAGTAAAAGAGGAAAAGGACTACGATTTCCAGCGCGACACAGCAACAGATGACACCCGGGTCAAAACGGCGGTCGCCTGGCTGGAGGAGTCGAAGCTCCTGAGGCGCGAGGAAAACCGGGTCCAGATATTCCCTGCGTCGCTTCTTGTACGTGATCTCGAACACGCAAAGACGATCCTTGATCGGGCTGAGATCACGGAGGCCAGGCGGCTAAAGCTACTAAACATTGTCCGACACATCATCAATGCGCCTAAAGAAGAAGGCATCTCAACAGATGTGCTGAGCGGGGCCAGCGGCCTGCCAGGTCCGGCACTACGCAAGGCCCTGACCGATCTGGAAGCCCAGGGCATTGCCAATGACGATACAAACATCACGATCTTCGTGCATGTGGGTGTCGAGGACATGTCCCGTGTTCGGCTCGAAGAAGCCTCAAGACTTGAGGCTGACCTGATTTCTCAATTGCGGGAAGAGGCCCCTGATGCGGACAATGGCGAACCCTCTCCTTTCAATCTTGCGGCCACGTGTCAGGTCCTGCGTGACCGTGGCCATGTCTCGGTGCGCCCCGATATTGTCGAAGGTCTCCTGCGCGGCATGGCGCAGGACGGGCGTGACATGGAAGGCGGGCGGGGTAACCTGCATGTTCGGAGAGCTTCGCGCGGCAGCCTGTTTGTCCGATTGCAGCGCTCCTGGTCCGTGGTTGAGAAGACGGCTAATATCCGCAGGCAAGGGGCTGAGAGACTTCTGTCGCAACTGACTGACAAGGTTCCGAAAGGGGTGCGCGGCAAGGACATCCCAGTTGAGACGACGCTTGGCGACTTACTGGCTGCGATCAACGGTGATGCGATGCTTCGTGGAGCTGTCAATGATCCAAACAAGCTTATGGATAGGGCGCTCCTTTGGCTCCATGAACAGCAGGTTGTGACGCTTGGCAAAGGCCTGTCAGTTTTCCGACCTGCCATTACACTTCATCTTGACCCAAAGGGCGGAAATTTCACTGTCCAGAACTTCGTCCCTCTCGAAGAACACTACACAGAGCAGACGATTCAAACCCATGTCATGGCCGCCTATGCGGAAAAGGGACTTGAGTGCATAGTTGACGCCGAGAGGCTTGCTCAAGACTATTTCGAACTCAACCGGGACGCATTTATGCGTCGATGGATGCCAGGCCGAGGAACTGAATTCCGTCGACAAGCAACAGGGCAGGCCTGGACAAGCATCGTCGACTCTCTGGGCAACACCACTCAGGAACAAATCGTCAAAGACGACCGCGAGCAAACAAATGTGCTTGTACTCGCAGGGCCAGGCTCCGGGAAGACGCGGGTGTTAGTGCATCGCATCGCGTATCTCGTGAAGATTAAGCGCGAAAACCCGAACGGGATACTGGTGCTCGCATACAATCGCCATGCAGCCGCTGAAATCCGAGAAAGGTTGCGCGGCCTGATCGGCGACGATGCGCGTTTTGTAACAGTCTCAACGATTCATGCCCTCGCCATGCGTCTTGTGGGTGCGAGCTTTGCAGGTAACGCAGGCGCCGAGCGCCAGGATTTCGACAGTCTCTTGATGGACGCGGTGCGACTTTTGCGCGGCGACGGGTTGGACAAAGCGGCGGCAGAAGCGCTGCGAGATACCCTAGTCCATGGATACCGCTGGCTTTTGGTCGATGAATACCAGGACGTAGGGCCCGAGGAGTATGCTCTGATCTCAGCGGTGGCTGGTCGAAGCCTCGATGATCCTGACCTTCGCATAAGCCTTTTTGCGGTCGGAGACGACGATCAGAATATCTACTCATTTGCTGGTGCCTCGGTCCGGCACATCAGGCAATTTGAACATGACTATTCAGCGAAGCCAGTTTTTCTCACCGACAACTACCGTTCAGCCGAAAACATCATCTCAGCTGCGAACGCCGTCATTGAGCACGCCGCAGACAGGATGAAGGTTGGCCACGACATCACCGTCGACCAGGCTCGTGGCAAAGAACCACCCGGCGGAGAAATGGCGGCACTTGATCCTGTCGCACAGGGCCGCGTGCAGATCCTTGAGTGTCCGCCCGGCAATGACGCACAAGCGATGGCAGCCATAGACGAGCTGCTTCGTTTGTCGCGCCTGATCCCTGACTGGACTTGGTCAAAGGCAGCAATCATCTCGCGAGACTGGCGCAAACTGGCTCCGTTACGGGATTACGCCGAGGCCCTTGGTGTTCCCGTCGAGATCGCTAATGAACAGCTCCCGGGCCTGTGGCGAATGCGGGAGATGCAAGAGTTCATCGGCACACTTCGCGAGGATCGCGGCCAACTGTTCTCTGTGGCTGACCTGACCAAAAGGCTGAACGCAATTCAAAGCTCCCGATGGACGAACCGGATAGGTGAAGGCTTGGGAATTCTCGCGCGAGAAATCGATGGCCGGAGTCTTCCCTCGGAAGATATCATCGAGTGGTTCGCGGAATGGGCAGGCGAGACATGGGGCGAACAGCGCGGACTGAAACTGCTTACAGCGCACCGAGCGAAGGGGCTTGAGTTTGACGATGTGGTGATACTCGACGGCGGCTGGGAGCGTCCCAGCAGGAATGAAGATCAGGACGCGCCTCGTCGGCTGTTCTATGTGGCCATGACACGTGCACGACGAAACCTGATTGTGATGAGCAATGATAACCACGAGTATCTGCCGACGCAGTCTCCAGCGATTGTAAGTCGGACTGTTAAGCCTGATTTAGCTTCCTTCCCCGGACCGAGAAGATACTTTCAGTCAGCGGAGGCGCGCATGGTCGACCTGTCCTTCGCCGGGCGTCAACGTCACAATAACCCAGTACTTGTCGCTACTTCAGAAGCTCGGGTCGGCGACGCTTTGACACTTGTTCGCGATCGAGACCGTTGGCAATTGCAAGACTCCCAAGGCCGGAGCCTTGGGCGCTTGGCAAAGAGTTTTTCCCCGCCTGGAAACGCGCGGTTTGTGCGTGGCGAAGTTGCTGCGATCCTTCGCTGGCGCAAAGATGATAGTGACGAAGCGTTTCATCACACGATCAGGCGAGAGGCTTGGGAAGTCGTTGTGCCAGAGCTAGTATTCGAAGAACTCTGACATCGATTGATCGGCCAGGCCGTTTCGGTTCATTTCGCGTCCTCGCTGCTATGATCGTTGAGCAATGCGCTCACCGCAGGGCCAGGGCTCATCAGTGAGCCGCACACCATTTGCAATCCGCGTTTCGTGAACAACGCGTGTTTTGGTGTTGGCGGGGTCGGAGGTGGAGTGCGTGTCCGTTTGGGCGGTGCGAACTTACTGCACGATCAAACATTGCCAGTCTCTCGGACAATAGACTATTAGTTCGAGCCATATGGAGGCCACGACGCTAAGTCCGCGGCGACAATAGAATGACAAAAAATACTCAATCTGGTCATGAGGCTAGCTCCGACCGGATATTTCGGCGGACGGCAACTATTGACCCCCATGCAGGGCTTGGTGCCATCGCCCGCATCACGCGGATGGCGTTTGGCTACCCCATCGCAGCAGGATTGGCATTGGCGGCAACTGTGGCTGCAGTTCTGATGCAATTGTCGATCCCTGTTCTCCTGGGGCACGCAGTGGATCAGACCCAAGCAGTCGCGGCAGCAAAGGCCGAGCCCGAAACGCTTTACCCGATAGCATTGCTCTTGCTCGCAGCAAGCGTAGCACGCGGGTTATTCACGCTTATCCAGAACTACACTGCGGAATCCGTCGGACATTCGCTGGCGCGCGATATCCGCAATGCCGTTTATGGAAAAATCCAAAGTCTGCCCTTTTCTTTTCACGACCGGACCCATTCGGGCGATCTGATCACGGTCGGCATGCTGGATTTGGAAGGCGTGCGGATGTACTTTTCGACCGCGCTGGTACGCACCGTTCTTCTGGGCCTGTTGATCGGGCTTGGGGCGACGCTATTGCTATCAACCAATTTTATGCTCGGCCTGCTGGCACTGTCTTTCGTGCCTTTCGCAGGATGGCGCAGCACGGTCATGCGACTGGCTTTGCGTCGAACCTGGCTCATCCTTCAGGAACGGCTCGGCGTTCTCAGTCAGGTAATGGAGGAAAATCTTGCCGGTATCCGCGTGGTTCGGGCCTTTGCCTCATCCGAACATGAAATGAAAAAGTTCGAAGTCGCGTCGAAATCAGCGCTAGAACTCAGCCATCAAAGGATCGAAACTCGGGTCAAGAACACCGCAGCGATGACGCTGGCATTCTTTGTCTCTATGGGATTGGTCCTGTATTTTGGCGGGCGGCAAGTGGCATCAGGGGAAATCACGCTGGGCACTTTGGCCACGTTTCTGACCTTCATGACCATCCTGCAGATGCCAGTACGTCAATTGGGCATGATGGTGAATGGATACGCGCGCGCCTCAACCTGTGGCGCGCGGCTGTTTGCCTTGATTGATCACGAAGCCGAAATCGCTGACGCGCCGGGCGCTTCGGACCTGAAGATCACCGACGGCACGCTAAAGCTTGAAAACGTTAGCTTTGCATATGCGGGGGACACTGGGCGACAAGCAGTGTTGGGTATCAGCTTTGAAGCACATAGGGGCGAGACTGTCGGCATTGTCGGCCCGCCTGGCTCCGGAAAAACGACTTTGATGCACCTGATCCCACGTTTCTACGATCCCACGCAGGGCTCCATCAGCATCGATGGGCAGGACATTCGCGACGCAACCCTGTCGTCAGTTCGTCAGGCCGTGGCTGTTGTTCAGCAAGACAGCTTCTTGTTCACCACCTCGATCGAGAACAACATCGCTTATGCTGATCCGTTCACCGAAACGCACCAAATCCGCGGCGTTGCAGAGTCCGCTCAATTGCATGATTATATACTTGGTTTGCCCGGCAAGTACGGCACGATCGTTGGCGAGCGCGGTGTGTCGTTGTCCGGCGGACAGCGGCAGCGTCTATCAATTGCGCGTACACTTATGATGAAGCCCGCGGTATTAATCTTTGACGATTCGACTGCCGCCATCGATGCCGGGACAGAAAATCGCATCCGCACGGCACTTAAGGAATATGCCAAAGATCGCGTGACGCTGATTGTGGCCCATCGGTTGGCCAGCCTGATGCACGCCGATCGGATCCTGTTTCTGGAGCAGGGGCGGATCATTGAACAAGGCAGCCATGAAGAATTGCTGAAGTTGGGAGGGCGCTACAGCGACTTGCACGAACTGCAGATGCGCCCCAATGCCGAAATGTTGGCTGAGAAGGTAGAGATACGATGAGCCAGACAAAACCCGGTGAACCCATCGACCCCCACGAAGATGAGCGCCCGCGTATGCGCGCAGTTGTCGGATCAGACCGCATCGAGGAAGAAATTTTTGGTCGGGTGTTCGACGGAAAGGTAACGCAACGGATCTGGCAGTTTGTCCGCCCCTACAAACGCAATGTAGTGATTTCCGTAGCCGCAGTTATCGCATTTACAGGCTCGCAACTGACAATCCCGCTTTTGATTCGCTATGCAATCGACAACGGTATGACGTCTGATGCGCCGCCATCGGTATTGCTTGAGATTGTCGCAATATTTGCCGTCATTGTCGCCATCAATTTTGTCGCGTCGCGTGTGCAGGAACTCGTGACCGGCCGAATGGCCGAGGACGTTTTGTTCGATATTCGGCGTGCCATGTTCGGCCATTTGCAACGCGTGTCGCTCTCATTCATGGACAAAACCGAGGTCGGCCGGTTGATGTCGCGCTTGCAAGGCGACGTTAATTCGATGCAGGAATTTCTTGAAACCTCCGTGCTCGCTATAGGTGATCTGCTGCTCTTGTTCGGGATCGTAGCGGTTATGCTTTGGCTCGACTGGCAACTGGCGTTGATGGTCCTGACGGTCATTCCGATACTGTTTGGGGTTCGCATCTTGTGGTTGACCCGGGCCCGTGCCGCTTTCATGGCCGCCCATGAGGCGAACTCAATCACCAATGGCGCCTTGGCCGAGGCGATTCACGGCGTGCGTGCCGTTCAGGCTATGGATCGCGCCAATCTGAATGCCGAACTCTATGGGCAGCTTGTCGACAATACTTACAGGGCCCAATTACGGGCTTCGAAACTGTCGCAGATCATGATCCCGATCGTCGACACTCTGACTGGTAGCGCGATGGCTGTAGTGGCCCTGGCCGGTGGCCTGATGGTGGTGTCGGAGCGGATCGAGGTCGGCGTCATGGTGGCGTTCCTGTTCTACATCCAGCGGTTCTTTGACCCAATCCGTTCTCTAACAATGCAATATTCGGTGATGCAGCGCGCCATGGCCTCTGGTCACCGGCTGACAGAGGTATTGGACGTCGAGGTCGATGTCGAAGATTCCCCGGATGCGATGCCGCTTGGGGATTGCGATGATGGTTCGGTCGAATTCCGCAATGTGACCTTCGGCTACAATCCGGAGTATCCCGTGCTCAAAGACGTCAGTTTCCGCGTGAGCTCTGGTGAGACGGTGGCATTGGTCGGCCCGACCGGCTCCGGAAAATCAAGCACAATGGCGCTGATACACCGGTTCTACGACGTGCAAGACGGCGCAGTATTGGTTGGCGGGCGCGATGTGCGAGACGTGACGCAGCAGAGCCTTGGGCGCCATATCGCGATGGTGCTGCAAGAGCCCTACTTGTTCACCGGGACAGTGCGGGACAACATCCGCTATGCGTCGGACTGGGCCGAAGACAAAGCGGTGGTTGAAGCCGCAATAGCCGTCGGCGCCCATGATTTTATCGAGGCCCTACCACAGGGTTATGACACAATGCTGGCAGAGCGCGGAAGCAACCTGAGCCTTGGGCAACGCCAGCTTCTAAGTTTTGCCCGTGCCCTGGTTGCTGATGCCAAGATTCTAATAATGGACGAGGCTACTGCCAACATCGATAGTTACACTGAAATGCAGATTCAGAAGGCGCTGCAGCGGCTGCTGAAGGGGCGTACCGGGTTGGTCATCGCACATCGTCTCGCCACTATCCGGAATGCCGACCG
Source organism: uncultured Sulfitobacter sp. (assembly GCA_965363755.1). Lineage (GTDB taxonomy): Bacteria > Pseudomonadota > Alphaproteobacteria > Rhodobacterales > Rhodobacteraceae > JL08. Next base: position 437 of record CBDTVL010000133.1, on the reverse strand, counting down.
CATCATCGTGCTGCAACAGGGTCGGCTGGTAGAGCAAGGCGACCACGATACACTAATCGAGCACGGTGGCCTCTACGCGCAACTCTACCAGCTAAACTATGCCAGCTTCGATGATTTGCCTGATGTGATGTCCGACCAAGACCGAGCACTTGCCACCTGATTTGGCGTCGTTTCTCAATTCGGTTTATAGGACAGCCATTGCGATCTATAATTCTTTCGATTTCTGAAGCTCTTATCATTCTGCCCTGATTCTGAGTTTCTTGCGGTAAGGGATTTGTGGAGGCTACCCGCACGATACACATCTGCACTGATTGCCGTCGGTCACTGGACTGCAACCCATACCCGTTGAGATCGCGAATGAACAACTCCCGGGCCTGTGGCGAATGCGCAAGATGCGATCCACCGGCCAGGTCTTGTCCCACAGGACCACTTGTTGC
>CBDTVL010000132.1:0-10779 GCA_965363755.1 uncultured Sulfitobacter sp. | reverse complement strand
CATCCTTGTTCTCAGCCTTCTAGACCTTGTCTGAGAACACGCCCGCCATGCCTTCTGCCAATGGTTTCCACTCTTGTAAAGCAGTCGAATAATCACCGGCTTTGTATGCAGCAAATCCCGCGCCAAAATCCTTAGCCTACGAGCACGTGGAAAATAGACAAAATGTAGCCGACAGAAGCAACGAGCTGAAACACCAGCCAAGGTTCCAGAACCGCCAACCGGGGAGGTCATAGAGGAACTCGCTGCAGCTGCTTAAGGACAGTGGCCAATTGGGGGCCAAATATCTGAGAGGCCTACATATAGCACTCGCGCTGGCGATTTACCCCCATGCCCGAGGCTGCGCGTATGGCCACTGCGACAAGCTGTAAGGGCCTTCTCAAGCACTGATGTGAGAATGCATCCGGGAACGCGGGACGAAGCAGACTTTCTTGGTGTGTTTGCTAATGTCCGCGACCTAGGGGGTATTCTCACACCGGCGGAACCAATGGGTGATAAATCATCCAATGACGCATAAAAAATTGCCCTATCAAGTTAAAATTCTAACGAATTGTTAAGAAGCGCCCGTTGGTTCAGATTGCATTTATCGAACAGGCTCGTTGTGTGTTCGAGTGAGTAACGAGTACCAACTACTACAGTTGAAACGTAACGAGTTTGTGTGTGTTTTGAAGCGTATCGAGTATCTGAGTAGTTGGTTGAGTAACGAGTAACAAATAGTACAGAATATTGTAAAATTAATGAGTAATTGCACACCAACGGCTGAACCAGTTCGGAATCCGAGATTTGCCCAGAACGGACTGGACTTTACGCCACCTGACAGATCGAGACAAATTTTTGAGGTCCCAGACATTCTGACGGTAATCGCGGCGCTTGGTGGAGCTATTGTAATATCTATTGAGGCTATCAAGTTCTCATTTTGAAGTCCAGATTTGGTAAGCTCGGAAAAACCTGTCATAGATAACCGTGCGAAATCAGGACGACATGATGGCTGCCAGTCTAAACTTGAGGGCTGAATGTCCGAAAGTGAAACCAAAGAGAGTTCCCTGCTCGATCCAGGGAATCTCTATGGCAAAGCGTGACCCGAGTACGCAGATTGACCATGGTCTGCCAAGGTGGCGATAATGTGGCAAATTAAACGCAAATTTTTCGTATTTTTCCGCTATACTTTCGCCATTTCAGCTACTTAGACAGGTTGAAGGTTAGACCTTCATATACCTTCCCCAGTTGGTCCCTATTGCTGATGGCGTCTCCCTCTTTTTGTTGGAGGCGCCGTCGCAACCAGTGCAATGCCAAAGTGATGTTTCCAACGCCCTGCTTGAAAGCTCAACGTCTATTTGGTGATTTTTCACGTTAACTCGGATGAAGGAAACGTGTTGACGTAGTCCAAGATTAAGTAGCTTCAACTATCCAACCATTCCACAGCGGGCAGCAGATTGAACAATCGGCCGGACGTTTGGAATGAAACGGCACGCCAACAAGAGCGGCGGATAATACGGCTCAAGTCAGGCGGATCTAAGCAACAAATATCTAATCGTTCGCGATGCCAACTATTGCCATTTAAATTTGCAATGCCCTGCGGCTTCCTGCCGAAGCCCATGCCAAACTCGCGCAAGGGCATTCGCCTTAACGATCATCTAGCCATCGCTTTCTAGGCTGCAGCAGAGGATGCGAGTTCAATCGCGCGCGAAAGCGCCTCATCAGCGCATGGTAAGGGAAGGTTTGCGGCGCACACTTGTCTCCGACCTGGTCCAACCTCAAACAGACTGGAATAGTACACGCCGCCAGCAATCTCAGTTACGCATGGAACCCAACGTCCACCCGGCCCTTCCACGGTCTTCCCTACACGGACATTCACCGAACCGGGTGGTGGACTGGACAACATGCGCGAACGATCAATTAGACTGGTAAAATTCATGGCAACTCCTATACCCCCCGAGAGTTCCAAATAAATTTGTCTAAAAAATGTCGACAATTGGGTTTCTGCTGTCGGGAGCATAAGAAATCGGGAGATCGCGAAGATCAGATCGTTATGACTAGTTAACTCAGCTTGTTTTGTGAAAACAACGGTGTCATGAGGGTGTCGCATCGCCGTGAAACGGAAGTAAAATCCTTGGAAAAACTGCAGTGTTGCCTTCTTTTCCTCAATCTTGTCTGCGAAGGTTCTGATCTAAGACGTTATTGATTTTATTAATTCATAAGATGCCAATCTTTAGGAGTCGAATTGTATCAAACCAAAAGTACCAGTGGCGTCACCGTTGCCATGCTGCGTGCGTTTGTCTGCATGAGTCGTAACTTGAACCTTTCCAAGACGTGTCAGGAACTTGGAGCGACCCGTCAAACTGTTCGGCGTCATCTTACCGATTTGGAGAGGATCATGGGCGAACCGCTATTTTGGGTTACAGATCGGCAATATCAGCAGACACCGTTTGGCAAAGCGTCCCTCGATGGTGCAAAATCTTTACTTCTCCAATTTGATACATGGTCGGGACAATCGTCTTTGAAGAAGAACTCTTCGGGTGGGCTGGAGAAACTTCAGTACACGGACACCGACGGAAGGGTATACTACTCTCAACAACACCCGGTCTCTCAAGTTGCTTTCGAGGGCCTGCCAATCATGAAGAAGGCTTTTGTTGCTTGGGGAAATGCTGAGACGCAAATTGAACATAAAGCGATGGACGATATTCGGCCCTATATGGTGCTATTTCGGAAGGGATCGTTAGGTTGGGTTTTTGTCCACGTTGGAAAGGAATCGGCATATGCACGCTGGTTTGGTTGGACCTGGTCGAGGAGCGCGATTGGCAAACTAATAAGTGACGACAATGTTGGCGACGAATATAATGAATTTAGTTTGGGCGCCTATTCTCGAATTTACGACGAAAGCGGTGTTCGCCTCGATCACCTATTTGCCCACCTACCTAAGGATGGCGGCGAGCCCCAGCCTGTAACCTTCCAGAGATTGCTTCTGGGTGGTGTGTTTCCCGATGGGGCCCCAGGCCTGATCCTTCTTGCCGCACTTACAGAGCAGATCGAGATTGAGGCGGTGGAAGAGGCCGTTCGACCGCAGTTGTCCGCGGATCTGGTTATGGATTCTCTCCCCGATCTCGCCAACTAAGTGACTTTGCCGCCACATTCGCGGAAAGCATCGTACTTTACGTTGGTACATTGTGACGAACAAGTAGTACACTATTTGGGCAGCATCGTCATAGTGTTGCGAACTTAGAAATGATCGACCAAGGGGCGAGAGATGTCAGCACGTACTATTTTTGGCATGGTCATGAATGTGTCAGACATTATCCGAGAACTTCAAGACGCGGGTATGCGGGTCGAGGTGGGTGATGATTTTTCCCTTTACCGTTCTTATCGGAACTCATGCGCGGATCGCGGCGGTCTGTGTCCGATATTCGATACCGCAAGTTCATTTATTGATGAAACAAACGGCTTTTGGATTTGCGGTTTCAATGAAGCTGATGAATTGGTTCACACGCAGGCTGTGCGGTTGCTGGACCTTTCCGGCATTTCCCTCGGCAAGCATTTAGATATGCATCGCCATAAGTACATTGTACCCGATACGACGCCAGATCCTGATCTGACATTCTTTCAGGGCCCGGAAGCGCTCAAATCGGTTACAGGCTCCGTTGGCTATCACGGAGATTTCTGGCTACCGTCACTCGGACTAGGTGGGCCACGTAGCCAAGGTGCGACAAGTCTCCTGTCTCGCTTGCTTTTCGAAATACTGCATCAAGCTTGGAAACCCGACTTTGTTTTTGCCTTCGTCCCAAAGCAACTGGCGGCCAAAGGCGCCCATCTTCGCTATGGCTACAGTCACTGCGAGCCCGGCAAGTGGATTGGGCCAGATCAACAGGTTACCAATGAAGAATATTTAGTCTGCATGAATGCTAGCGACATCAAAAATGCGATTGCGAGGGACGTGCAGTCTCTTCGAAACACAGGTCAGGTTTCGTCAGTTAGTATGTCTCTGACATCAATAGATTCAAAGGGTTGATCTGGTACTCAGCTCACTTATCTAATTGACGAATATAAACAATACCGCCACACAGGCCAAACTTAATCTTGGCTGAGTCACTGTCTGTATAATCCCGTAGAGCAATATTTGGATCAATCACCGCGAGCATCGCGTTTGTGATGGAACTAACTCTAGTTCCACTTCTTCTTCCCGCGATCCAAGAGCAATTTAGCCTGTCAATTGGCGAGCTTGCTTGGGTAGTCAACTCATATGGCATCTCGGTTGCTTTCGGAGTGTTGCTGGGAGGATGGCTGGCGATATCTTCGACACAAAAAGAATCTTTGGTGCTGGCGTACTGTTTTTTGCGACGGGGTCCGCCATCGTTGCCTACGCTGGAAGCTATGAATTCATAATAACTGGGCGTATTTTGCAGGGGTTTGGCGGCGGGGTTTTCTCGCCCTTGATCCCGCTGCTGCTCACAATGTTGTCGCCACGTCGACCAGGAAAAATTCTGATCGTTTGGGGAAGTTTGGCTGGCTATGCCACTGCAGTCGCACCTTTATTCTATTTTACGAAAGACACTCTATGAACAGCTTTCTTCGCGCAACCGCGCTTTCTATTTTCGTCGCAGTCTCTGGTTCGGTGGTTGAGGCGCAGGATATTTATAAGGGGTCGGCTGCTTATGTAACAGGCGATTACACCACCGCACTGAAGGAATTTCTTCCACTGGCCGATCAGGGCAATGTCATTGCGCAATACAATCTTGGCAACATGTATAGCGATGGCCAAGGCGTACCGAAGGACGACGCAGAGGCAGTGCGCTGGTATCGGCTTGCAGCCGATCAGGGCTATGCCAATGCACAATACAACCTTGGCTTTATGTACGAAAACGGCACAGGCGTCCTAAAGGACATAACTACCGCTTATATGTGGTGGAATATTGCCAGCGAGAATGGACACGAGGGCACTCAAGTCAATCGCGACAAAGTCGAAAAAGAAATGACCCGCGAACAAATCGCCAAAGCGACGGAACAGGCAAGGGTTTGCATGGCGTCGGATTATGAGGACTGCGATTGAAAAAAGGGTCGCGTCGGCACTAGCCATGCGACCCTCTAAACCGTCTTCGAACACGTTGGGACTGCGAGTAACGACGTGCTGATCGGGCTATCAGCAACACCTACAACATCAGGCAGGGTGTACCAAGGCGTACCGTACAGCCGCGTAACCCGTTGATTTTATTAGCTTAGTGGTGGACCGACAGGGATTCGAACCCCGGACCCCTTGATTCGTAGTCAAGTACTCTATCCAGCTGAGCTATCGGTCCACTGGTCGGCGGTTTAGAGATTGGGCCGATTGAATGCAAGCCCCAAAAACTCGCTTTAAACCGTTCCATCACCTTTGGGCAGGCATATGGTAAACACGGTACCATCCTCTCCGGTGCGGGTCAGCTCCAGAGTCCCTCCATGTCCGCGCACCAACTCTTCTGAGATTGCAAGACCAAGGCCAGAACCGCCTTTGCGGGCGCCGCCTTGAAAAGCGGTGAACAGATACTCCTGCGCTTTTGCCGGCAAGCCGGGGCCTGTATCGATGACTTCGATCCACCACTGCGCAGCATCCTCGCGCGCCACGACATTGACTTCGCCGGGTTGACCAGAATTAACGATTGCCTGGCGTGCGTTGCGTACAAGATTCGACATGATGCGATGCAGCTGTTCGGGATCCGCCCGGACCAGCATTGAGGCCGGAATATCTTCGCTGAAGCTGAGATCATATTCGCCTATTGCCAGACGCTCGCTGTCAATGACATCAGCCACAACATCAATCAGGGGGACCAGCGTCAGGGTTGGACTCGGCTCCTCGGCTTTGCCAAAGGCCAGGGTGCTTTCACACAGGTGCACGGCGCGCGTGATTGACCCCACAAGCTTGGGGGCAAGCCTGCGCACAGTCGGATCCTCGCTTGCCTCGATCCGATCGGTGAACAATTGGGCGCTGGTAAGTATATTGCGCAGATCATGGCTCACTTTGGCGACCGCCCCTCCCAGTTGCGCCAGCCGCTCTTTTTGCTTGAGCGCCAGCGTCAATTGGGTCTGCAGTGTCAGCAGGGCTTCTTCGGCTTCGCGTAGCTCTGTCACCCCTGCAGACGGTGTGATGATCCTGCGTGCGTCTTCGGGGGCGTCGGCATAATTTTGAATATGGCCGATGAAACCTTTGATTGGCTTGACCAAAATGACTCGGACAGCAAGAAATAAGAGCACTGCGGTAAACACCGAAATGACCGCAGACAAGATTAATATACGGACGCCATAATCCAGCATGGCAGCGCGCATCGGGCCTGTATCCATCGTAACTTCTATTTCAAGCCCGGCTTCGCGCACTGGACTGCCGATGACCCTGATTACTTTTGGCTCGTGCTCAAACAGCCGCATCATGGCGTCCCGGATCAGCAGTATGGCACTGGCGTCGCGGATATCGAAAGTGGCGTCGATCGACTTGGGCATAGGCGAAGACAACACCAGCTGGCGTGCTTCATCGCGACGTAGCACAACGTTAAACACTTCTGCATTACGCAACAGCTCGGCCTCCAAAGCCGTATCCAGCATGTCATCGGCGAGAAGGGCTAGTGATGCAATCTGGCCTCGCTCCAGCCGCGCATTCAGGTAATCCTCGCGAAAGCGGGCAATTGACGGAACAAAGATCAACACTTCTGCCAGCATCACAAACACTGTGGTCAGGATCAGAAAACGGCCTGAAAGCGAATTTAACATTGTGCCTCCGTTTGGGTCACGGCAGCCATTTCTGGACCAGCCGGACGACACGTTTGACCATAGGATTATCAAACAACCTAGGACTAAAGTACGCCCCTGCAACCCGCTTGTTCACTTCGCCTATCGTGGGATAAGGGGCCACCATAGCTGCGACCTGACTCATCTTCATTTTATTGGCCAGAACCAGTGCCCACAAGTTAATCAACTCGCCAGCCTGATACCCGACAATGGAGGCGCCGACAGGACGTCCACTGACAACCATGACTTTTATAAACCCTTTGGTTTTGCGTTCTGCAATTGCTCGGTCATTGTGGTTGTATTGGTGCCGCACAACCTCAAGTCTGCCGCCATATTCCGCGCGTGCCTGAGTTTCAGTCAACCCGACTTGGGACAATTCAGGGTCTGTAAAAGTGACCCACGGGATATGGTTGGTTTTGACCTTGGACGGCAGTCCGAACAGGATCGAGCGAATGATTACGCCTGCATGATAACCCGCGACATGGGTGAACTGCAGACCGCCCGCCACATCGCCGACGGCGTAAACCCGTTTGTTGGAGCTGCGCAAACTGCCATCGACTTTGATGCCGCTCCGCGTGGTCTCTACCCCCGCCGCATCCAGATTGAGGGACTCAGTGTTGGTTTTGCGCCCAACGGCCATCAGCAAGTGGCTGCCTTTGAAGACCCGGCCATCCTTGGTTTCGATCTCGATTGCGCCGGCCTTTCCGCGGATTTCGGCAACCATTGCGTCTTCAGCAACGTCGACCCCCTCGTCGCGGAGTGCATCCAGAACCACCGAAGCCATTTCCGGGTCATCTTTGCCCAGCGCTTTCAGCCCTTCGATTACTGTAACCCTGCTTCCAAGGCGGACATGTGCCTGTGCCATTTCGACACCAATCGGTCCCCCACCAACAATGAGCAAGTGGTCTGGCTTGTCGCGCAGTTCAAACAATGTCTCGTTCGTCTCGTAAGGCACGCGATCAAGCCCGGGAATCGGCGGTATCAACGGCGAAGACCCTGTCGCAATGACAATGCGACGGGCAGTAATAACAGTTTCCCCAGCCTGCACTTCGGTTGGGGAAATGAACGTCCCAAACTCGCGGATCACCTTAACACCCAGCCCCTCGAACCGAGCCTGACTATCGACAGGAGCGATGGTCGCTATGACCTCGGCGACATGGTCCATGGCGGCAGCATAATCGATGTCGGGCACAACATCAGCCACGCCAAAGTCACTCGCATGAGCCTGCGCATAAGCTGCCTTGCCGCTGGCAATCAGCGCCTTGGACGGCACGCAGCCGAAGTTCAAGCAGTCACCGCCCATCTTGTGCCCTTCGAGCAGCACAACATCAGCCCCCATCTGACTGGCGCCCGCTGCGACAGACAAGCCACCAGACCCCGCCCCGATGATCAGGATATCTGTCTTGATCCGGTTCATTAGCTCAACCTGTTCTGTTTCTACGCATAGCTTTGATCACAATCGGGACCACTGCCAAAACCGCAAGGCCCAGAATTGGCCCGATAACATGAGGCTCCCATAACAAGGAAAGATCCGGGCTCTCTCCGCGATCAAAGACTTCGCCAAGACCCACGCCAATCCACGTAAACACAATTGCTCCGGGAATGATGCCAATTGCAGTTGTGAACAGAAAGTTCACGAACCTTACACCGACAAGCGCCGGGAGCAGGTTGGCCACAAAAAACGGCACCGCCGGGACAAGGCGGAGCAGAAACAGCACGCTGATCTCGTTTTCGCGAAGCCCATCTTTTAGTTTTCTTATTGTCCCATCAGACGCCTCCAGCTTTTTGGTCAAAGCCTCTCCCAGACCCCAGCGCGCAGCCATGAAGATAGCGCAGGCTCCGATCGTGGCGGACAGGACATTAAGCCCGATCCCGGCAATCAGCCCAAACAAAAACCCACCAGAAACAGAAGCCACCGCTGCTCCGGGCAGCGAGAACGTGACGATCAGAATGTACAGGCATACAAATATCGCGGCCAATCCAAAGAAATTACTGTCGCGATAAGCCAAAAGTGCGTCACGATTATCTCGCAATGTGTCAAAGCTCAGATAGTCGCGCAGCGTGAATGCCCCGACTGACGCAACCAAAACGATAAGGATCAGCGGCAGATGTCGCAGAACTGCAGGCTTGCCGCCGGGTTTGGAGGGTTGAGTCATATCGGTCATTACTCTGCCTTGCGTGAAAGGGCGTTACAATCTGTATTCTACATGCCTCTGCACAGGCTGCTCCGATAGGGCCATCACGGGCGGTTGATGCACAGTGATGGCGAATGTGATGTTATTGACCGTTATCGGCGGTGTTGAAACAATTGGTGTAGGCCCGCAAAGCTATTTTATTGCAAAACCAGCCCAAAAGCCGGCGCAAAGGTTTGACTTACCCCAATTCCCGCTTTAGAGGACGGGCTTCGAATACACTTTCCTGGCCCGAATCTGCGCGCCCTGAACTGCAAATTGGAGACGGAGCGATGAAACGCACCTTTCAACCCTCGAACCTCGTGCGCAAACGGCGCCATGGTTTTCGCGCACGTATGGCGACCAAAGCTGGTCGCAAGATCCTGAACGCACGTCGCGCACAGGGCCGCAAGTCGCTGAGCGCGTAACCGCGCCACCCGACCAAATGGCATGACACCGCCGGAGGCCCCCATAGCAGGCAGCACTGCCGCAGGGGACATGCCCCCGGCGGTTTCCGTTTGTCTAACGGTGTTGACCAAACGCGCCGATTTTCTGCGCGCAGCCCGTGCGAAACGTCAGGGGACATCCGCGATGATGGTCCAAGGTCGCAAACGCCATGCTGATGAAGCGGTAACCGGCATTCGGGTTGGCTTTACCTGCTCCAAGAAGGTCGGGAATGCCGTCGCACGCAACCGAGCAAAACGGCGTCTGCGCGAAGCAGCCCGTCTGGTGTTGCCAGATCACGGACGCTCCGGTTGGGACTATGTGCTGATTGGACGGCCAGAGGTCACATCAACACGGCCTTTTCCCGAATTGTTGTCAGATTTGACCTCTGCGCTGACCAAGATTCATGGCAGAGGTCAGCAATGAGCCCGCTCGCCCGTGTCTTTGCTGTCCCTGTCCACGCCTACAGGTTGGTGTTTTCGCCATGGGTGGGGCACAACTGTCGCTATCAACCCACGTGCAGCGCCTATGCGCTTGAAGCGCTGGACAAACACGGCGCGATCAAAGGCAGCTGGCTCGCCGCAAAACGGATCGCGCGTTGCCATCCGTGGGGTGGCGATGGCTACGATCCGGTCCCGGGTCCGCCAGACCAGTGAGACGAGCAAAGGCGCTCCAGCTACAGATTTCTGACCTACAAGTTCGCAACAACTGCCCAATCCAGAAAACTGAATGACAACACTGCGTGGCGAACCTTTCTTTGGCCACAACAGACTTGAACCTCGCTCTTGGCGGCGGGATCAAAGGTCTGAAAAGGGCTCAAAGGTTTGAAAAGGGCTGAGGTCTAGTGTCGCTCCTTTTTCGGCTTGAAGTTACAGTGCCCAATCCCGGGGATCCTATTAAGTAGATTATTGCCCCACCTGTCTACCAAGCGGCGCGTGATGATTCGCCTAAGATCGTTTTTCAAAGGTGATAACAACTTCGCCGATATCCACGCCAAACCGTTTCATATAGGCGCGGTTCAATAGCCGGTCATCGCTCAGCAGCCACATCCAATCCTCAAATGTGACCCGCAAGGTGCCGTCCGGGACCGGCAAGTCAATCTCATAGCGCCAGTTGAACGTGTCACCACGCTCGTGGCCTTTAGCTGTTCCGATCACGCCGGGCGCGGTGCCTTGCCATGTATCGTCACCTGATTTGGTCAGCGACCAAACCCGCTGTTCGGTGGACCCATCATCATAGACAAAATCCTCGACAAGTCTCAGGGTTTTGCCGTTCCAGGAGCCATTGATATCAACTGTGAACCGGCGCCGCACGGTCCCGAAAACGTCTTGGAACTGACCATAGGCCACAAGGTGGCCGTCAAAGAACTCTTCCAGATTAAGTTTGCGATCCGATAACAAATTGTCATCAATGTCAGGTT
>CBDTVL010000131.1:0-10800 GCA_965363755.1 uncultured Sulfitobacter sp. | reverse complement strand
GTCAGAAGCCGACCTGTTTCCCCGAAAGAAGAATGAATTTGGACTAAGCGCTCCCGATTCAGCGCAACTTGATCGCCCTTTGGGATCGATTGGCTCATTGGCGGGACGCAGGAAAGAGGGAACTCATTCGTCAGGCCCCGCACAAATGGCCGCTCTAGGTGCTCAGTATTGGGGGCAGACTTAACCTAACGGCCCCAGCCAGGCGCTGAGGTACTTAACATGATGGTTCTCTTAAACTTATTCTGAGCGATCCGTAGCCGGAGCTGGTGTGCGAGAAGCTGCACTGATCAGGTCGTAGAGATCGTCCGAAAGCGTATAAGAGATGGCGTCAAGAGACGGCGCAAGTTGTTGTACAGACCGGGCGCTGATAATTGGATGGGTGACACCGGGATTTCGAGCAACCCAAGCAACAGCGAGTGTAGCCGGAGAAACACCAAATTTGTTTGCGATTTCGGATAGATTGCGTGCTGTTTCGTGCATCCAGTCAGCGCCGTATCTAACTTTATACATGCTATCGTCTGTAATCCGTCCATTTTGTCCGCTGGAATACTTGCCTGTTAGCAATCCACCTCCAAGTGGTGAGTATGGGGCGACACTATATCCTTCGCTAAGAGCCATCGGCAGGATTTCCACTTCGACCTGTCTTTTCACCAGATTGTACATCGGTTGAAGAATGTCGATGTGTATGCCATTTCTTTCAGCGACATTTGCGGCTTTCATTGTCTGCCACGCAGAAAAATTAGAAACACCCAGATAGCGAAACAGACCGTCGCCCTGAAGCTCAGCCAGCGTTGAAAAAGTCTCTTCCAAGGGTGTTTCATTGTCCCATTGGTGAAGATAGAACACGTCGATCATGTCCGTTTTCAATCGTTTGCGACTTTCATCCAATTGGGAGCGGATGTTAGATGATGTTGAGCCCCCAACAGACGCACATTTTGTCGCAATGATAAGTCCATCACGTTCAGTGGCTGCAAATTCGCCAAGATACTGTTCGGATATCCCGTTGGTGTAAACGTACGCCGTGTCAAAGAAATTCAAACCAGCAGCTCGGCTGGCTTCATACAATCTTTGGCTTTCTTCTTTTCCGGCTTTTCCACCAAATTGCATTGTACCAAATGAAAACTTCGATGCAGGTGTTCCGTCTGCGGCTGTCAAGGATGGCGGTCTCATCGTGTCTCTCCGAATTTAAGCCGCAGTTTCTCTGACCGAGGTCCGTAGGTTTTGTTTGCAGCAGCTAGGGAAATCGAAAGTCCGGGTGCATTTTTGCATTCACCGGGACAGGTATTGGTTCAGATTACTGGTGACACCCGCGGAGTCAACAATTTGAGTGTCTTACCTGAGACCGAAAACGTCTATTCAGGATCAGCAATCCCAATTTTTGGTCCTGCGCTCTCAATATCCGCTCCTGCAGCAAGTAGAATATCCTCCCTGTAGCGCCCCGCGACAAGTTGCACCCCGACGGGAATCTTGCCGACCAAACCTGTTGAAACTGCCAGACAGGGTAGTCCCAACACAGGTAAGGCGCGCTGTGTCAATTGGGCTTCCATAATTGCCTCAAACGCAGCTTCCGAACGAACATCCTGCTGCTGAGAAAACGGAAGTTCCCCAGATACCGGGCAAATTAAGACTGGGTATTTCTGCATGAACTCCTGCCATTCGCGCACCAGCTCTGCGCGGGTCTGCAACGCACCCAAAAGGCTCTCAACATTGACTGGGTCAATTCGGTTTTCCATCTGCTGATATACAAATTGGGAGTCCGCTTCGGCTTCTTTCTCGATCAAGTCGCCTGCGCCAACACGCATTTCGGTCATCCATAGTTGTTCGTTGATTTTCGCGGCAAGATGCATAGAAGGGCATTGAACTTCATCGACAGTCCAGCCGGCGTCTTTCAGCCTTTGTGTGGCGTCGCGAAGCGCAATTTCGACCTCAGTTGCGACCGACATCCCGTCCGGGGCAACTGTCAACGCGGCGCGTCTTGGAAATTTACCTTGATCATACGGTACTGGCACCCACCAGGGATCGCGCAAGTCCTCTGCCGACATTGCATTCAATGCGATCCGGATATCCGCAATTGTCCTGGCAATTGGACCCGAAACCGCCATCATTTGCGCGCCGATGTGTCGGTCCGCGCCGGAAGCGTTGAAAGCTGGCACGCGCCCTAGTGTTGGACGTAGCCCGTGCAGACCACACGCATAAGCAGGATAGCGGATCGATCCTGCGATATCGGTTCCATGTCCTATCGCGCAAATGCCGCTGGCCACAGCTGCTGACGCGCCGCCAGAAGATCCACCCGGCGTGATCGTTTTGTCGCAAGGGTTGAGCGTCTGGCCATGCAGGTCGTTCTTGGTGAACCAACGCAACGAGAAGGCCGGCGTATTAGTTCGCCCGACAATAACGCCTCCTGCCTTGCGAAAATTCGAAACAACAGGGCTGTCGGTCTCAGCGATCAGGTCCTTAAGGAGCTTCAGCCCGTTTGTCGTGGCATGCCCCTTTTGGTCTATGTTCACTTTTACAGTAACGGGAACACCACACAAAACACCTGGGTCCTTGCCTTGCGCGATAGTTGCGTCCACAGCGCGCGCCGAAGCGAGAGCTTCTTGGGGAAACTCCTGCACCACCGCGTTAATCGCTGGATTGACGTCATCCATCCGCTTCAGGTGTGCCTCGGTCACTTCAACGGCGGATAACTGTTTAGACCGGACCGCATCGGCGATTTCTGTTGCAGACATCCGCCAAAGATCGGTCATTTCGGTGCTCCTAATTTTGTCTATCGTATTTCGAGAGTGATAGCATTGCGTCAGACGGTTCAATGGCACTGGACTGTTTTACTTGGCAGCAGATGCGGTTTCAGAACATACAAAACCGTTCATGCAACGCCTTTAATACCGAACCAAAACATAGTGGAGTAGGTGCACTTTGGCAAAGCGCTACTGTTCGTACGAAGGCCGCAATGCGGCAATTGCTCGGCGGCGTCGGATATCCTATTTCAGAACAGGACCAGATTTGGCCTGACCAAACAACAATACTAACGCTGAGACCCGAAACTTCGACTTGTCCTCATTGCCGCAATGACCACGACGAAAAGCTGTGCTTTCATTGAGCTCGGGCCAGAGTTCACGGTGTCTCAAAGTCGGCCTTCGTCGCGCGCTTTCTGGATGTCAGCCGTAGCGCGCCGCGAACCGCCGCAGGATTTCGCCGGGCACGGTCACATTGGCGGCATGACAGGCCTCAATCAGCCGTTCGGCATCTTCCGGCGGGAAGTAACCGTGTTTGCGGTAAATGTGAATGCGGCGCTCGAAATCATGAGCATCCGCCTCCGGGTGAAACTGGGTGGCATAAACGTTCCGGCCATACCGGATCATCTGAACAGGGCACGGGGTAGAACCCAGCAAGTGCACCGCGCCAGGCGGCACGCTCTGCACTGCCTCCTTGTGGCCAACAAACACTTCAAATTCCACATCCAGCCCATCCAGAAGCGGGTCATCCGCCCCGCCGGGCATTAGGGTGCAGACCGATGGTCCGACCGGCTCGCTGTAGCGCACCTTGCTCACCTCTCCTCCGAGATGGTGCGCCAGTATGCCCAGCCCGTAGCAGCATCCCATGAACGGATGATCCCGACCAGTGATCTGTGGCATCAAGCTCAGGATCTGGCGTTCGATCCGTGCCTCCAGCCCACTTTTCTGCTCCGGCGTGTCGCTGACACAGCCAGGTCCGCCTCCGACGATCACGCCCGCATAGTCAGTCACGTCCAGATCGGCCGGAATATCCTCTTGATCCACGCGAATACGATGAGTCTGATCCGGGGTCAGTCCACATTTGCCCAGAATGGACACATATTCATCGTCCGACGCGTCAGTTTCCGGGCGCAACTGCAGGATCAAAAAACGTTTCATGCGGCTGCGTTAGCGTCAGAGCGACGAGAACACAAGGAAAGCGAGGATATGGCAGTCTATGCAGGTGAGTCTGGCATCAGTGCTGAAACCATTAGCAACGCCATTACTCTTGCTGACTGGTATCTGGCTGAGGCCGTACGCTTGCGCGACTGTGCATCAATATCAGGTATCGTTGATCCAGCCCAACGCGTTTTACGGTACTGGTCAGACGGATGGCATTGAAGCGGCAACGGGGGCTGATGGCATCATCTTTTGAACCATCAACACCTGCTGCTTCATTTCTGAGTTATCGCCTACGGGTTCGTGTTTTGATCCATAAATTCGATCATTTCAGCCGCGATCTCGCTGCCATATTCTTCAAGCGCAAAGTGACCCGTATCGAGCAGATGGAACTCAATGTTGTCCAAATCACGCTTGTAAGGATATGCCCCATCGGCCGGAAAAATATGATCGTTCTTGCCCCACATCAGCAGCGTTGGTGTTTGATGCTCGCGGAACAGGGCCTGCCATTTTGGATATTCGGCAACGTTAGTACCGTAATCCAAGAACATCTCGAGCTGTACTTCTTGATTGCCGGGACGGTCCAGCAAATATTGGACATGCCAGAAATTATCAGGGCTGATTGCCTCGGGATTTTGGGTGCCGTGGGTGAACTGCCACTTTGTCGCGCCCATCTCCAGAAACCCGCGCAGCTGGTCGCCATTTTCCGATGAGGGATCGGCCCAATAGGCTTTTAATGGGTCCCAGAACTCGCGCAGGCCTTCTTCATAAGCGTTGCCGTTCTGGATGATAAATCCAGAGACCCTCTCAGGGTGTTCTGCAAACATCCGGAACCCGACGGGCGCGCCGTAGTCCATCAGGTAGACCGCGTATTCTTCGACGTTCTTCTGGTCCAGCAATTCCGTGATGATCGCTGCTGTGTTGGCAAACGAGTATTCATAGTCCGCAGCATCCGGCATATCCGACGCACCAAACCCAGGGTAATCAGGAGCAATCACATGATATTCGGTCGCAAGCTCGGGGATCAGATTGCGGAACATATGCGATGACGTTGGAAAGCCATGCAGCAACAGGATCGTTGGCTTTGATGGGTCACCGGCCTCGCGATAGGCAATCTTGATGCCGTCAATGACTTCTGAGCGAAATGAAGTTTGAGCGGGGTCTGCCATGGCTACGGCTTCAGCTGCGATTACAGACGAAGGGGTCATGATCGGCGATGCGATGGTCAGCGCCAAAAGGCTCGCGCTTAGGACTGATTTAAGGGCATTGGACATTTGGGTTTTTCCTTGTTTGGGGTGGTAATGAAGTAATATGGGAGGCTGGAAGTGGCGCGGGAATCAGTCGTTCTGACCAAGCGCCAATCTCAGTTTTTTGTTCTCTGATTTCATTCGAGCGAGTTCGTCTCGTATGGGTTTGAGTTGTGGTTCCAACTCTTCCAATGTCATTCGCTGAGGGATGTGCTGCGGGCAGTTCCAGTCGAGTGCTTCAACCGTGATGATAACCGCGCGTTCAGGGCGCCCACGATAAGACTTGTCCTGCAACTGGGTCATAAGTTCCGGGTTGTCGGTCGTACTGATCAACTTGGCCCGGCCCCAAATCTTTAGTCGTCTACGATTGGGATAGTCCATCAGGATCATCGATATGCGATCATCATCCGTAAGATTGCCAGCGCTCAGGTATTGGCGGTTCCCGCGAAAATCAGCATAAGCAATTGTTCGATCATCCAGCACCTTGAGGAAACCGAGGGGGCCGCCGCGAAACTGCACATATGGCCAACCAGATTCTGAGACTGTGGCTTGATAGAAGCCATCCCTGCCTGAGATGAACTCAGCTTCCATGGGACCGATACGATCGCCACGGTCAGCCTCTGGTTTCAGGAACTTCGAGTACCCCTCCGCTGACCCGTTTTGTTGCTGGAGAGCAAGAACGGAGGGCGTAAAACTAATCTCTGCGAATGCGCGTGACATGATGTGTTCCTGTCTCAGGTGGTTGAATATGGTTGGGCTCAGAGGCCCAAATCGGTGAGTCCTGCGTGATCGTCGGGTCTGCGACCCAGCGGCCAGCGAAACTTCCGCTCTACTTCCGAAATGGCGAGATCATTGATGCTGGCGATGCGCCGGCGCATCAGTCCGTCTGCATTGAATTCCCAGTTTTCATTCCCGTAGGATCGGAACCAGTTGTTGTCGCCATCCCGCCATTCATAGGCAAAGCGCACAGCGATACGATTGCCCGTGAACGCCCATAATTCTTTGATCAATCTGTATTCGTGTTCTCGGGCCCACTTGGCAGACAGAAGCGC
This sequence comes from uncultured Sulfitobacter sp., assembly GCA_965363755.1. Taxonomy (GTDB): domain Bacteria; phylum Pseudomonadota; class Alphaproteobacteria; order Rhodobacterales; family Rhodobacteraceae; genus JL08. The sequence continues at coordinate 4,608 of CBDTVL010000131.1, read as the reverse complement.
CTCGATCTCATCTCGGCCCTGAACGAACAGCGACCGGTTCCGCCAGGTGCTGCATTGGGTATACGCCAATGCCACTTTGCTCGGATTGCGTGAGTTCCAGCCGTCTTCTGCAGCGCGTATTTTTTGGACTGCAGTCTCTTCGGTAAAGGGTGGGACTGGTGGGCGGGTCATTGGCTTGCTCCAGGTGACTTATTCGGTGAATCAAGGGTAACCGATCGGTAACTCTTGTTGACAACATAACTGTACTGATCGGTTACCTATGTCAAGCACATCGGTAGAGAATAATGCGATTAGGTCACCAATTGCGTGAGTAACTCGTTATTTTTTAAGAAAAATAAACTTCTGCTTGCGCCTCTTACGCGAAATCAATATATACCGATCAGTTAATTTAGGAAAGAAAATGAGACCTACTAAACGAGACGAGCTGGTTCAAAAAGCGCTTCACGCGTTCTACCGAAACGGCTTCCACGCGACCGGGATGGATATGCTTGCGTCTGAGACAGGCATATCTAAGACCTCAATGTATAAGCACTTTCGCGCGAAGGAGGACCTGATCCTCGCCGTTTTGCGTTTGCGAGACGAGCATTTTCGAAACTGGCTCTATCGCCGGATGGAGAAACTGGCCGAAACGCCCCGCGGTCAACTGATCGCTATGTTTGACGCGCTGGAAGAATGGTTCGATGAACCCGGTTACAGAGGCTGCTTGTTCATCAAAGCAACGTCCGAATATCAAGATTCCAGTCATCCCATTCATATGCAATCGGCTGATCACAAGCGAATGCTGGAAAGACATATCACCAATCTGGCGCAGAAAGCCAAGATGAGCGATCCTGCTGGACTGGCTCGTCAACTGTTGCTGTTGAAAGAAGGCGCAATTGTAACTGCGCATCTTGGGCACACTGAAAAGCCTGCGCAAAACGCCAAAACTGCAGCAATAGCCCTGATTGAAGCAAATTGCGGATAATCGGATCTCAAGGTGTATTTCTCGTCGCCCTACTCAGCACACCCAAGGCAGTTGCTTGCAGGTTGAGACGAGATGATCAACAAACAACCGCAGCCGCGTAGACTGGTAGCAGTTTGGTTGGTAGACCGCTTATAGATCTCGATTGGGCCATGTAACATAATCCGGCAGTACTGGGTGCAAGTCTTGGTTTTTTTGATGTATGCGGCAACTTAAAAAACAGGAAGAAGAGTAATGCCAACCCTCTCTTAGGCGGCACGGCATAAGATGTTTCCAGAATCCGACTTAAAATCCTGGTCAGACCAATCTGTTCTATTTGGCCCTCAGCATCCTTATAGCTCCACTCGTGCAGACCGCTGTTTCCTGTAAAGTCCGTTTCCTTCGTATGTTGGACTCGCCAACTCTGAAGGTCCGGTGTTTTTTACGAATCCCCGGTCTCCGCCTTTGTAGGAACACTGAGGCTGGCCATCGGCGTCCACAGTTGCGAGGAAAAAGAATCTTGCGTTTCTGATAAAGTCGCGTTCAGCTTCGCTAAACTCTTCATAAAAATAAGTGCTTACGCACACGATCTGCCAGTTTAGTGCACACGAAACGTTCCTGAAGATCGCGGATTTCATAGCTAAAATGGATCATCTTTAACTCCCGCATACCTAAGAATATCATCACAGATCTGCGAAATGCTGAAATGCAGCGGATTCCGCCCGCCCCATTGAGGTTTTTGACTTTTCTGTGCATAGGATGCCAACCTCAACCGGAGTTCGCCGCTGTGCTCAAAACCCGCATCATTCCATGCCTCGATGTCGCAGATGGCCGCGTCGTCAAAGGCGTGAATTTTGTCGATTTGATCGACGCGGGCGACCCTGTGGAAAGTGCCAAGGCGTATGATGCTGCTGGCGCAGACGAGCTTTGCTTTCTAGATATACACGCCACACATGAAAACCGGGGCACGATGTTTGATGTGGTCACGCGCACAGCCGAGCAATGTTACATCCCGCTGACCGTAGGTGGCGGCGTGCGCAGTCGCGAGGACGTGCGCGACCTGTTGCTGGCAGGGGCGGACAAGGTCTCGTTCAATTCTGCCGCTGTGGCGCGCCCCGACGTGGTGGCTGAAGCCGCCGATCAGTTTGGCAGTCAATGCATCGTCGTGGCCATCGATGCCAAAACCGTCAGCCCGGGAAAGTGGGAAATTTTCACCCATGGCGGACGCAAATCCACCGGTATTGACGCTGTAGAGTTTGCCAAATTGGTGACCTCAAAAGGCGCAGGTGAAATCCTGCTCACATCGATGGACCGCGATGGCACTCGCGCGGGGTTCAATCTGCCTCTGACCCGCGCAATATCGGATGCAGTAGACGTACCGGTGATTGCAAGCGGTGGGGTCGGCACATTAGACCATCTGGTCGAAGGCGTGACCCTGGGCGGCGCCAGTGCAGTGCTTGCCGCGTCGATATTTCATTTTGGTGACTTCACCATTGCGCAGGCCAAGGCCCATATGGCCGCAGCCGGTATTCCGATGAGGCTGACATGACCCTTGAAGACCTATTTGCCACCATCGAGGCCCGCAAAACTGCGCCCCCCGACAGCAGCTGGACCGCAAAACTACTCTCTCAGGGTCCGGATAAATGCGCTGAGAAATTCGGAGAAGAAGCGATTGAGGCAATTGTCGAGGCTGTCAAAGGCGATCGTGCGGCGCTGACCGCCGAGGCCGCCGACGTCTTGTATCATCTTCTGGTAATGCTCGCATCCCGCAACGTCCCGCTGAGCGATGTTATGGCCGAACTGTCGCGCCGCCAAAGCCAAAGCGGCATCGCTGAAAAAGCCAGCCGGTCTGATTGAACAGACCTGAGCCGGATCAATACGCCTGTCGGAGCCTTGCAGCCGAACAGCTCCGATTTCAGAGCTTGGATGAAATAATGCCAGTATTGAACCCGCCCATGCGCAATTCGCCAAACAGGCGCTGATATTCAATCTTTGGGCACTTGTTCTGAATGACCGTGACGCCGCGCGCCTCAGCCTTGCCTGCTGCCTCCGCGTGCATCACGCCAATCTGCATCCAGATCGTGGCCAGATCGGGAAACACGTCCAACGCCTCATCCACGATCGGCGGTACAGCGTCTGAGCGGCGAAAGATATCAACCATATCTACAGGCCCATCGATATCGGACAGGGACGCAACGACGCGCTGACCAAACAAAAGGGCGCCTGCGTGGCCAGGATTGACCGGGACCACGTCGAAACCTTTTAGTGCCAGATACCGCGCGACATAATAGCTGGGCCGCACCGAGTTCAAAGACACACCAACCACCGCAATACGTTTGGTGCGTTGCAAAATGGTTTTCAAAAGATCGTCAGAGTAGTGGGTCATCCCCTCTCCTAACTTGTCGCGAAGCAAGAAAAAAGCGCCCGAGGTCAAAAGACCTGGGCGCCAGTAGCGGAACGAGGGACAGTGAAGGAGCAACCGGGGTTCCGAGCCGGCTGCGTAACGTCAACCTAGGTGCTCCGTGGTGTAATAAAAGAGCCAGTGCCAAAGATGTGACTTCTTGCCGCGCGCTTGCTACTATTCTTTTGCCGACCCACGCTCCTGCAAATGACATCACTGTCTACACAGCTTATGAGCCCATCAGCTGCCTGATAGAGTGGCCGGCCCAAAAAGCCTCTTGCGCAACTGTCCCTGCCGGCTGCGAATCTCGCTCAGGTTGGTTTCAGCGTAGCGTAAAGGGCAACCGCCGCCGCATTTGAAACATTAAGCGAGCCAAACCCGCCAGCCGCATCGATCCTGACCAGTGCATCACAGGTATCCTTGGTCTTTTCGCGCAATCCGGGGCCTTCGGCGCCGAGGACCAGCGCAATCGCCCTGTTCGCCTTACCCTCAATCGCCTGTTCAATGGTCTGTTCCGCCAACCCGTCAAGCCCCAGAACCAGATACCCCATATTCTGCAATTCAACGATCGTATCAGACAAATTGCGCATCCGAAGATAGGGTTGCCGCTCAAGTGCGCCACTAGCTGTTTTTGCCAAAGCTCCGGTTTCAGGCGCAGAATGATGCCGGGTACCAATGACGGCGGACGCGCCAAACACCTCTGCCGACCGAAGGATTGCACCGACATTGTGCGGGTCGGTCACACGATCCAGCAGGATCACACGCGGGATCTCTGCCCCAATGCACACCTCTGACAGGCTGCCCCAGTGCAGTGGCCTGACTTCAAGGGCTGCGCCCTGATGCACCGACCCCGGATCAAGTGGCGCCGAAAATCGCCGCGGCTCAACAACTTCGGGTGTCATCCCCGACACCTCGACCGCCGCGGCCAACTTGGTTTGGGCGTTCAGAGTCAGGATCAGGCGCAATTTATCGCGTGCTGGGTTTTCCAGCGCGTCGCGTACCGCATGCAAACCAAACAGCCACACTGTCTCGCTGCCTGTCGCTTTTTTCGCCTGTTCTTTTTCGACCACCCATTTGGGTTTTTTCATTGTTCCAAGCCTTATGATCAAGCCTGCGTCGCCCGGCACACTCCACTTTGGATATTTGCGGTTGACGCCCTAATTATGCGCTTGTAATCACGCCTTCACGTCCGGTGCAATCTTTGCTCGGTCCGTGGGCGACAGGCCGCAAGGTGTGGCAGGGGACTGTAACTCCCTCGCGGAGACGC
>CBDTVL010000130.1:0-10986 GCA_965363755.1 uncultured Sulfitobacter sp. | reverse complement strand
CGCTTGCGCCCCCTCATCCGCGATCCGCATGACATTGCGGATCTGCTGTCTTATCAATTGATCAGCGGCGTGACCGCCGGGCACTACTCACCCCAAATAGACGAGGAACCCTGATGACAAAAAGTGTCGATCTGAATGCGGACATGGGCGAAAGCTTTGGACCGTGGGTCATGGGGCATGATGCGGCCCTGTTGGATATCGTCAGCTCCGCCAACATCGCCTGCGGCTTTCACGCTGGCGACCCCGATGTGATGGCGCAAACGATGGCTCTCGCGGTGAAAAACCGAGTGGGGATCGGCGCCCATCCCGGCTTTGCTGATCTGCAGGGGTTCGGACGACGAAAACTGGCCCTATCCCACAGCGAGCTTGCTCATCTGGTGCAGTATCAGGTGGGGGCTTCTCAGGCGATGGCGCGGGCCGCAGGCGGGGCTGTCCGGCATCTCAAACTTCACGGTGCGCTGGCCAACATGGCATCGGTCGATGCAAAGATGGCGCAGGCATGTTATGAGGCCGCCCTGCAAGTTGCGCCAGACATCATCATCATGGTTTTGGCCGCCACGGCGATGGAGGATGTGGTCAAGGATCTTGGCTGCGCCTATGCGGCTGAAATATTCGCAGACCGCGCATATAATGACGACGCAACTTTGGTTAATCGCAGTCTGCCCGGTGCAGTCCTTCATGATGCCAATGCTGCAGCAACGCGGATTGTCGGTATGGTTCAGGAAGGCGCAATAATTGCGCAATCAGGCCATAGAATTCCGACACGTATTGATACGATCTGCTTGCATGGTGACACGCCAGAGGCTGTTGCAATCGCCACCGCCGTGCGCGCTGAACTGGCTACAGCCGGTATTGAGATCAAAGTGTTCTGAGAAAACCGACCGGGCTTGCTTGGTAAGACATCTTAGCAAACACTGTGGGTTTTATTGAGGTGCCCAGCGGGTTCAGTCATGTTTTCAACCATAACTGATCAAATAGTGAAGAAGAGAGCGAGGTTTCGGACAGGCATGTCGAGATATCTGTTTGCAAAGGAACGAGCCGCGAATGTTCGCAAACCAAAAAGGCCCGCCTTGAAGTCAAAGCGGGCCTTGGAGTCATGGACGTGACCTTGATCTAATCCCCGTAGGCGACCGATGGCAACCATGTGACAAGTTGTGGGAACTTGAACACGATGATCAGTCCCAGCAATTGAAGCCCTACAAACGGAATGATCCCTTTGTAGATGTGCCCCAGAGAAATCTCGGGCGGACAGACACCTTTGAGATAGAACAACGCAAAACCAACCGGCGGAGTCAGGAACGATGTTTGCAGCGTCACCGCCACAAGGATCGCAAACCAGACCACAGATGGATCTCGCACCTGATCAAAACCCGGAACAGCAAGCTCCAGACCAAGAATGATCGGCAGCATGAGTGGCATGATGATGATCGTGATCTCGATCCAGTCCAGCAGGAATCCCAGCAGGAACACGATGAACAGGATGAACACGACCGTCATGTAGGGATCGTCAAAGGCCGACAGCACCATGTGCTGGACAATTTCGTCGCCCCCATAGCGCCGCAGCACGAAGGCAAAGAAATTGGCGGCCAGAAAAATACCGACGATGTACCCGGCGGTGTTCATGGTCGAGCGGCTGACTTCGGTCAGTACCTTAAAGCTCAGCTTGCCATTGGCGAACGCGAGGAAAGTGGCCCCCAGCGCACCAAGACCGGATGCTTCAGTTGGCGTTGCTATGCCGCCAAAGATTGAACCAAGCACCAGCAGGATCAGGAACATCGGCGGCACAACCGCTTTGAGCACTTCTTTGACCACAGGCCAGCCGATTTCGTCGGTCTTTTCGGGCGGCGGCATTGAGGCGGGGCTGATCAGGCCGTAGATCACGATGAAGATAATATAAAGCGCCCCGAGGATCAGGCCGGGGAAAAGCGCCCCCATGAACAGATCGCCAAGAGAAATCGCAAGCTGATCTGACATGATAACCAGCATGATTGACGGAGGGATCAGAATTCCCAGCGTACCGGCAGAGGCGATTGTACCCGTTGCAATCGGCTTGGAATAGTTCTGTTTCATCATCGCCGGCAGAGCCATCACACCCAGCAATGTAACCGAGGCGCCAATGACGCCAGTAGACGCCGCAAGGATGATCCCGATCAGCATTACAGTGAGCGACAGACCGCCCCGCAGAGACCCAAACAGCTTTTGCATCGAATGCATCATCCGCTGGGCCACGCCAGACTGGTCCAGCATCAGGCCCATGAAAATAAACATTGGCAGTGCGACCAGAACCGGGTTCTTGATTGTGTTCCCAAAGACCCGGCCAGACAAAGCCTGAAGTTTTTGATACTCAATGCCGGTACGGTCAAACTCGATGATATCACGAAAACTGCCGCGAAACGGATCAAGGAAGAACTCGGCGATCAGGACAAAGACAAGACTGACCCCGACCAGCGAATAGGCGACCGGAATGCCGCGAAACAGCATCCAGATAAACGTAGCGAACATCGCCATGACGGCGAGTTCATTCAGGGTCAGGAACTGACCTACAAAAGAGAGCATGATGTGGTCCTATCCTGCGCTGCGCGCTGAGCGGTCAAAAAGTCGCGCAGCCGCGATCACGATGATGGTCAGAACCAGCGTGATGACGATTGTGTATTTGATGTCATAGACGCCCAACTCGAACTCATCGAAGATCATATGGCGACCGATCTGCCGTATGTTGGTATCTGCAGGGCTGGTCAGGTAAACGCCCCACCACAACGTGTAATAGGTGGCGAGGTTGACCAGAAACATGGTTGCCGGGAATGCAAAGAGGAGCTGTTTCCATAACACCGGGCGGGTCAGGAGAGCCAGGTTGCGTACATAGGCCGCCCAGATGGCGACTGCGATGAATATAAAGCTGAGGTTCATGAAAACCTTGAGGATCCACAGATTGTGCAATCCGTTCGGGCTGTCTGATCCTTCCCATGCTTTGACCGAAGAGATGGAATATCCCAGCGTCACGTCCCAGGTTAGAATGATGAAAGGCAAAAACAGCCAGGCCAGCGCAAAAATCTCGATCCGGGTTTTCTTTTCCAGCGAAAAGTTGTCGTACAGGATGTCCACGCGTACGTGGCTGTTGGTGGTCACGGCATAGCCGATGCCAATTAGCACTGCCGCGCCATAAAGCCACCACTGGAAATCATCCAGCCAGGCCTGATTGTGGCCAACGTAGCGCAGAACAACCTGCGCGCAGATGGCGATCATCAGAAAGGGAAACAGCCATGCGAATACATTTGAGACCGCAACGACGAATCTGTCGCCGCGATTGTGGTGCTCGCGCCCCACTTCTCCTGGATCGGAGATTGCGATGACGTCTTCTGTTGTTTGCATGATACTGCCCTCTCAGGTCGCGCTATGGTGTATTGCGTGATCTCTCAATGCACCGAAAGCGTCGGGGCAATCTTTGCTGCCCAGACGCGTTTTAGATGGCGTTTCTATCAGTTGCGCGGGCGCGGCAGATAGATGGTGTCACCCCAGGTTTTGTATCCGGCGCGGAATTCTTGCAGATCAGCCCAGACTTCAGCGAAATAAGCGTCCTCTGCGGCAAGTTCGGCAGCAACTTCATTCCACGTGGCTTCAAAGGTCGCCAGCATTTCCGGATCCCATGTTTTGATGTTCACACCGTTGTTTTCAGTGTTGTCGATCATCGCCGCAAAGTTCTTGGCTTCGCCTTCTGCATAGTTTGTGGTAATGTTGGCAAGGCAGGCCACTTCGATCTGCTTCTGGCTACGCTCGTCCAGACCGTCCCAAACATCTTTGTTCACCAGCAGTTCGAACATTGTCGCAGGCTGGTGCCAGCCGGGGAAGTAGTTGTATTTTGCGATGTTGTGGAAGCCCAGACGCGCGTCGATCACAGGCATGGAGAATTCGGTCGCATCGATCGCGCCGCGCTCAAGTGCCGGGAAGATGTCGCCAGCTGCCAAAAGCGATGTAGAGACACCCAAACGTTCCATGACTTCGGCGCCAAGGCCAAAGAAACGCATATTCAGGCCTTCGAGATCAGCAACCGAGTTGATCTCGTTTTTGAACCAGCCAGATGTTTCTGGTGCGATGATGCCGCACGGTGTGACATGCACGTTATATCCCGCTTCGTCGTACATGCGCTGGAACAGCGCATGGCCATCGTCGTAGAGCATCCACGCGAGGAATTCTCCGGCTTCGGGCCCAAAAGGAACCGCAGCAAACAATGACGCGGCAGTAATTTTGCCCTGCCAGTAGCCCGCGGTTGCATAAGATGCGTCAACCGAACCGTTTGAAACCGCGTCAAGTGCTTCCAGTGTAGGAACCAGTTCGCCGGGATCGAAATGTTCGAACTCTACGCTTTCGGAGATGCCGTTGATTTTTTCGACAAAATCGACGCCAGCGGTGCCAAGGATCGGCAAGTTCTTCCCGAAAGAAGAGGTCATTTCGATGGTTTGTTGTGCATTGGCTGTGCCTGTCACTGCCAGTGCCGCAACCGCAGCGGTTGCGTATAGACGATACTTCATGGTGTCCTCCCAGACTAGTTTGACCCTCAAGCGGGGCTATTGGTAATATATATTTACCAGTTCAAGCAATATCGGGTATGCTCGACTATGTGAATACCCATTAATGGGTAGAGCGAGCACGCTGGTGGGACCGCTGGACTAAGTCAATTGCCAATAGGCCGCCAAGGCGCACATTTTACAATTGTTATGTTGCAAGGCGATCAAGGTCAGGACTAACTAATTTTCAAACCCCTTAAGGTTCACTGTTCGAACAAAGCTGCCGTGGGTTTGTGCCTATTTGGAGATGTCGCCGAACGGGGGCGGTGATGGCCATGGCCGCGAGACGGTGTTATTTGAGGGGTTCACTTTTGGCTCGACCGCTTTTGTAGCCTTCGGGCATAGCGTAGGCAAAGCTATGGCTTTCGCTTATATTGAAACGCACGCCGCTAAGACGGAAACGACCCTTAAAACCATCATCGCCGGGCACCTCAGAGCGGTAAAAATATCAGGAGAAACTGCTTATGACCCTTAATCTGTGCGCCCCCGGACTGATGCAATTGCGGAGGTTGCGGAATGGACATTCCTGAGAAAATGCGAGCGGTTGTCTTGACGGCACATGGCGGACCAGAGGTCTTGCAAATGCGCGACGATTGGCCTGTCCCCCAACCCAACGACGATCAGGTTCTGCTGAAGGTCGGCGCCTGCGGCATGAACAACACGGACGTCAACACACGCTCGGGATGGTATTCCAAGACCGTCACCGATGCCACAACCGGCGGCAGCTATGACGCTATCGGCGACGAAGATCCGGCATGGGGCGGCGCGCCAGTCAGCATGCCGCGTATTCAGGGTGCGGATGCTGTTGGTCATGTTGTTGCTGTGGGTGCAAACGCAGACCCGGCGCTGAAAGGGCAACGGGTCATGGTTGATTGCTGGCTGCGGGACTGGGATGACCCATCAAATCGGGAAAAGACCGGCTATTTCGGATCTGAATGTGACGGCGGATTCGCGCAATATGCGGCTGTCGATCATCGCAATGTGGGGATCATCAACAGCAGCTTAAGCGACGCTGAACTGGCAACATTTTCTTGCTCTTACACCACAGCCGAGGGGATGCTATCGCGCGCGAATGTTGGGTCAAGTGACATTGTTCTGATCACCGGCGCCTCAGGTGGGGTTGGTTCTGCTTTGATACAATTGGCCCGTCGGCGAGGAGCCCGGGTGGTTTGCCTTGCCAGCGAGGCCAAACACGCAGAAGTGGCCAAGCTCAATCCAGACGTGATCCTGCCACGCGCACCGGCAGACCTTAAAGCCGCCCTGCGCGCTGCCATTGGGCGGGACACAGTCAGTGTCGTCGCAGATATCGTCGGCGGTGACTACTTTGGCACTGTCATTGACGTTTTGGAACGGGGCGGCCGTTACACATGCTCGGGCGCCATAGCTGGGCCAATTGTGGAACTCGACCTGCGCACGCTCTATTTGCGAGACCTCACTTTCACAGGATCTACTGTCATTCCCCCCAAGATCTTTCGTGATCTATTGGGCTACGTCGAGCGCAGTGAGGTCAAGCCGATGCTGGCAGCCACTTATCCCATGGCGGACTTCCACGCAGCGCAGGCTGCCTTCATCGAAAAGAAACACACGGGAAACATCGTAGTGATCCCATGACTGTCATGGCATTCGGAGAGGGCAGATCTGATGGGTGGCGGTTCTAGGACGCCGCGCCCGATCGCGTCATCAATTGGTGCTAAATCCGTTGCTGAGACCCGCGCTATGATAGAGCGCTACCGTGAGTGAGGATATGTCGTCCATGCAACGAAAATTGGCGACGGAAGACTTGAATTTGATGTTTGAGCAGCCCTGCGAAACGCTGGATGACATCGCGGCGATCAAAGACAAGCATGCCGCCCCGGTCTCGGTGGATGAAAGTCTTGTCACCTTGCAAGACGCGGCCCGTATCGACCGCGACGGGCTGGCTGAAATCATTAGAATCAAACTCAATCGTGTGGGTGGCCTGACCAGAGCGGCACGGATTCGCGACATTGCATTGGCCCATGGCATCGACATGTTCGAGATGGCGAACGGAGGCTCTGTTCTTGCTCGTATTCAGCAGCTCCTGAGACCGTCTTTTTTCCGAGCTGAGGGCTCAGATTGCACGCCGGTTACAACCTACCAAAAGCGGTCTGTTCGCAGGCGCTGTTATTGGTCTGAGATATGTTCAAGGCAGACCACAAGGCTTTTTGCTGATCTGCGCAGGTCAGGCACAATCAGCTTGCGCAGCTTGGGCGATCGCTTCGGCACTGGCCTCGAGCGCAAGCATAATAGAGGCATGGCGGTTCTTGTAGTCCCGCGCCGGGATCAACACTTCGAGCCCACCGAAAGGTGCATCCGGCGCCGGGGCGTCTGACTTCAGCATCGCCTTGAGTTGATCGCGCGCGGTTTCGATTTGCGCGCGCGTGCATCCGATAATGGCCGAGCCCACCACGGACGCCGCTGCCTGACCCAGCGCGCAAGCTTTGACGTCTTGCCCAAAGGCAGACACGCGCCCGTCGCGCACGCTCAGGTCCACCGTCACGGTTGACCCGCACAAGGGCGAGCGACGCTTGACCGTGGCCTGCGGGTCATCGAGCCGATCGAGATGCGGAATATCTGCCGCCAGCGCAAGAATGCGCCCCGAATAGAGCTTGATCAGATCGGTTTCACCAGACATGGCTTTCCCTTTTAGGTGTTGATGCATACATAATCCCGACGCGCGCAGATGCAAAAGGTTTTCTACTGATGAATTTTGATCCCACCAGCCTGATCTATAACAATGCCGGTCTGATTCCAGCAATTGCCCAGGACGAAGTGTCGGGTGAGGTGTTAATGATGGCGTGGATGAATGCCGACGCTGTACTGCAGACGCTGCAAACAGGTCGGGTCACCTATTGGTCCCGGTCGCGGGCGGCGTTCTGGGTCAAGGGAGAAACCAGCGGCCATACCCAGCAACTGGTGGATTTGAGGGTAGATTGTGACCGCGATTGTCTGCTGTTGATTATCCGTCAGACCGGGCCCGCCTGCCACACCAATCGGCGGAGTTGTTTTTACTCAAGCATTCAAGACGGGGGCGAGGTCGAGTTGATGGCGCCGATGGCATGAGTATTCCTGAACAATTGAAATTGGAGGTTTAGAGACCCACAAGCCCCCGGACATCTTGGGGCGTAAGGCCGTCTGCCCTGTATTTGGCAATAGCGCGGGCATCGTCCCGCTTGGCAAGGCGTTTACCGTTATCGTCACGAATCAGGTGGTGGTGGTGATAGACCGGGGTTGGCAAGCCCAGCAGCTTTTGCAGCACGACATGGATTTTTGTGGCATCAAACAAATCCTGCCCTCGCACAACATCGGTAATTCCTTGTCGTGCGTCGTCGATGACAACTGACAAGTGGTAAGACGTGCCCATATCCCGACGGGCGATCACGATGTCGCCGACCTGTTCCTTCATTTTACCGGATCCGAATTCAATGCAACCGGTTTCTCCACCAGGGCCTGACCCGGTTTCGTTAAAGTCCAGAACGGCACCATCAAGAGGGGAGGTTTGATCCGCGATAGGTCTACCAAAGATACCCGTCTTACAGGCCGCAGCCATGTCCAGCCGTAATGTCACGTCGCTGGGGCGGGTATGAGGCTGTGTGGACGAGGGTCCATGCACCATGGTTGGGCGGCATGTTCCGGGATAGATCAGACCATCCGGGCCGAATTGCGAAACCCCTTCCTGTGGCGCCGAAAGAGCGTTTTGAATGTCGCGGCGTGTGCAGGTGCACGGATAAAGAAGCCCATGCGCCCAAAGGAGATCGAGGGCCTCTTCATAATGCGCCTGCTGATCAGATTGTCGTATGACCGGGGGCTGCCATCTGATCCCCAACCATTTCAGATCCTGATAGATCTGCTGTTCCCACTCAGGGCGGGCGCGAGACTGGTCGATGTCTTCAATCCGGAGCAGGAAATTGCCACTATTTTCCCGTGTCATATCGTAGGCAAGCAAGGCGGAATAGGCGTGCCCCAGATGCAGAGGTCCCGTAGGAGATGGCGCAAACCGGGTGGCGAAGGTCACGCTTTTTCAATAACGTAGGCGTTGGACTTCATGTCAATCCCGGGCAGGTGAGGACCATATTCCCGGAGCAGTAATCGGGCAGACCCGCAATCAAGCCAGTCATTTAGTTTGCCTTCATTTTCGCGCTCCGCCAGCGCATGATCATTGAACGAGAACACCAGAAAACCACCAGAGGCCAATCCATTCATGAGTGTATCAAACAATGAGATGGGGGCAGCGCCTGCGCCGATAACACCAATCGCGGCAATCGCCGCATAATCGCCCGGCGTGCCCGGCACATCTGCATCGGCCTCTATTTGGGTCAGCGTTCGATAAAGCTGCTTGCTCTCAGCCACGTTAAGCATATCAGCGGACAGATCGACTCCGTCAATGGTTTCGAACCCGGCGAGTTTTAACGCCAGACCAGACAGTCCGGTGCCACAGCCGAAATCGAGGATTGGCGCCTTTTTGTCTTGGAGGTGCAAAGCAAGTGCTGCCGCGCAGCGGCCGGGAGTTGCATAGCCATTTTCGGCGACTTCAGCCTCATAGCTGGCGGACCAGTCATCGTAGAGTTTTCGGGTGGCGTCAGCGTCACGTGGGCCATAGGCCTTGTTCAAAAATCCATCAGTCATGCCGCAATGCTATGACAAAGAGCTAAGCGGCGTCCAGTACGGCGTGACCCAGCCATGTGTTCCAATCGGCTTTGGCGCGATCTGTATAGGCCTTGTAGCGGTCTTTGCGTCCCCGCCTGCCGGATTTCAGGCCTTCGACCGGTGGGAACAGGCCAAAGTTGACATTCATCGGTTGAAAAGTCTTTGCCTCGGCCCCCCCGCTGATATGTGTGATCAGCGCGCCCATCGCGGTTGTGTTGGGTGGTACAGAGACCGCGCCGCCCAGAATTTCGGCTGCAGCCATACGCCCGGCAAGCAACCCCATCGCGGCGCTTTCGACATACCCTTCCACGCCAGTGATCTGACCGGCAAAACGGATATGTGGCTGGCTGCGCAGGCGCATGTTTTCGTCCAGCAGATTAGGGGAGTTGAGAAAGGTGTTGCGGTGGATGCCACCCAGTCGGGCAAAACTGGCATTTTCCAGCCCCGGTATCATCCGCAGAACCTCTGTCTGAGCGCCGTATTTCATCTTTGTTTGAAATCCGACGATATTGTATAGCGTTCCCAACGCGTTATCCCGGCGCAACTGAACGACAGCATAAGGTTTTTGCTCTGGCTGATGGGGATTGGTCAGCCCAACCGGCTTCATTGGTCCAAAGCGGAGCGTTTCACGGCCCCGTTCGGCCATCACCTCAATCGGCAGACAGCCGTCGAAATATCCGGCGGTTTCGCCTTCGTGGAACTCGGTTTTGTCGGCAGCAAGCAGGGCGTCGATGAACGCTTCGTACTGGGTCTTGTCCATCGGGCAGTTGAGATAGGCTGTGCGCTCTTCCTCGGTTTCGCCTTTGTCATAACGAGACTGCATCCAGGCCCGCGACATATCAATGCTCTCATGGTACAGGATCGGTGCAATGGCATCAAAAAAGGCAAGCGATTCCGCGCCCGTCTCGGCCTGTATCGCCTGACTAAGCGCCCCGGAAGTGAGCGGGCCGGTGGCAAAAACCCAATGACCGTCGTCGGGAAGAGCTGTCACCTCATCATAAGAAACTGAGATGTTAGGGTGGGAAATCAGGGCCGCTGTCACGGATTCGGCAAACGGTTCACGGTCCACGGCCAGCGCGCTACCGGCAGGCAGCTTATGCTTGTCGGCCATCGACATGATCAACCCATTGGCGCGTCGCATTTCCCAATGCAGCAGTCCAACAGCATTTTGCTCATCATCATCAGAGCGAAACGAGTTGGAGCACACCATCTCGCCCAGTAGCCCGGTTTTATGCGCAAAAGTCGCAACTTTGGGGCGCATCTCGTGAATCACTACAGGCACACCTTGATGTGCAGCCTGCCAGGCAGCTTCGGATCCGGCCATGCCGCCGCCAACGATATGAAGAGTTTCAGTCATGCTGAGCGATGTAGGCCACCAATAGCAATAGCGCAACGTTTGTTGCGTACTATTGAAATAGAGAGAGATTTTTTGGGGTCGCCGCTGCGGGAACGTCGAGGTCAGAGAGACTGACCTTGGAGGGACCTTCCGCCGGCGGCGACCCAAAAGCGTAGAGAACCGCTGTTTGTGTACCCTCTATGCCGCATTCTGGCCGTTTTCGGAAGCACAAAATGGAATTCGATTGGTTCCAAATCGGAAAAAACGTCTAAAGTATTGAAAATAAAGGATATAAAAATGTGTCATTGTCGCTTTTTTGCAAGCTATTGTTTCCAGTCAGGCGGTCTTTTGTCCAAAAAAGCCGCAATGCCTTCTTCGGTGTCTCGATGCAGCATGTTTTCGACCATGACATCTCCGGTATAT
>CBDTVL010000129.1:0-11031 GCA_965363755.1 uncultured Sulfitobacter sp. | reverse complement strand
ACAATACTCATTCCATTTCGGTACTTCAAAACCAGTCCGGAGGACATCCGCCAACGGACAAGCTGGCGCATTTAATCTACGTCAATTGCATCCAATCCGACTGATTCCATCAAGCCGTTGATTTGTCCGATCAGAACGTCTCGGGCTTTGTTTGCGAATGTGGCAGGAAGCGATTGCAGGTCGCTGTCGCGAGCACCCACCGTCAAAGTGCGCGACCGGCCCGCGACCGGCAACGACAGAATTCGCAAATCCATATGCTCCACTAAACCGTCAATCAGCAATGTCAGCGTGAGCAGCCAGAACCCCATGCCGGTAGACACGCAGGCTGTCACCATGCTTGAACGATCTGCCTGCAGCACGCGTTCGGGCACGAACTTCAGCCGCCTCAGGTGTTGCATGGTCTGACGCTCTGCACGTGTTGAGTCGGCAAACCGCGAAATCGCGCAAACTTATGGGGTGCGTGCAAGCTTATGCGCATCCCTACAACATATTAGAAGTCTAGATTCTCGACACTCAGTGCGTTTTTCTGGATAAACTCACGCCGTGGTTCGACCACATCGCCCATGAGTTTGGTAAAAAGATCATCCGCCTCTGCGATGTCATCGACTTTTACTTGCAGCAGTGTTCGTGCGTCCGGATCCAATGTGGTTTCCCAGAGTTGATCGGGATTCATTTCGCCCAACCCTTTGTATCGTTGTAGGGATAGGCCCTTTTCACCTTCTTGCAGAATTGCATTCAGCAGGTCCATTGGACCAAAGATCATTTGGCTGCGGTCCTTGCGGATCAACGTCGCAGGCAGCGTATAAACGTCTTGTAGGCTTTCGGTGAAGGAGCCGGTGCGTTTTGCCTCGCCACCGCGTAGCACACGACCGTCCAATGTCCGCACCTCTTCGACGCCGCGCAGGATGCGAGCCAGACGGATACCATGATCTTGCGTAATCCGACCCTGCCAGCCTTTTTCGTATTCCAAAGCAATCAAGTTCAGGCGTTCTGCAACCTTGTCAGCTGTACCTTGCAAATCTGCCTCGACGACACCCGGTACAAACGCACCTGCGATCGCGGCTTGTTCCAGAATGTGGCGGGGATAATGTGTTGGGAACGCTTCGAGCACCCGGCGCATTTGGCGGGCAATGTCGACAACCCGAACCAAGTCCTGTCCAGCGATCTCTTCGCCGTTACCCTGTTTCAGCATTGCGCCGTCAATGCCTTGTTGGACTAGGTATTCATCCATCTCAGCCTGATCCTTCAGGTACACCTCGGATTTACCGCGAGACACTTTGTAAAGTGGCGGTTGGGCGATATAGAGGTGTCCGTTTTCTATCAACTCGGGCATCTGACGGTAGAAGAATGTAAGCAAAAGTGTCCGGATATGCGCACCGTCAACATCCGCGTCCGTCATGATAACAATTTTATGATAGCGCAATTTGGAGATGTCGAACTCGTCGCGCCCGATACCCGTGCCAAGCGCCATAACCATATTGCCAATTTCCTGAGAGCCAAGCATACGGTCAAACCGCGCACGTTCTACATTCAGAATCTTACCTTTGAGCGGCAAAATGGCTTGTGTCTTACGATCACGGCCGGTCTGGGCCGAACCACCGGCAGAGTCCCCCTCAACCAAAAACACTTCGGTATTGGCCGGGTCTTTGTCGGAACAGTCTTTCAACTTGCTGCTTAAGAAATTCATGTCCATCGGATTCTTTCGCCGCGTCAGATCGCGCGCCTTACGCGCGGCTTCGCGGGCGAGGGCCGCTTCGACGATCTTACCGACAACAATGCGGGCCTCGGCCGGGTTTTCTTCGAACCATTCGGACAGCTTTTCGCCAACAAGGTTCTCTACCGCCGGTCGCACTTCTGAGCTGACCAGTTTGTCTTTGGTCTGACTGCTGAATTTTGGATCGGGCACTTTTATCGACAAAACGCAGGTCAGACCTTCGCGCGCGTCATCGCCGGTAAAGCTGACCTTTTCTCTCTTGGCGATGCCAGATGTCTGGGCGTAGCTATTGATGGTGCGGGTAAGCGCGCCGCGAAATCCTGCAAGGTGTGCGCCGCCGTCTCGTTGCGGTATGTTGTTGGTAAAGGGCAGCACGTTCTCGTGGTAGCTGTCATTCCACCACATCGCGACCTCAACACCGATGTCATCACGATCGCCGGTTATGAAAATCGGTTCTGGCATGACGGACGACTTGTGGCGGTCAAGATACTTCACAAATTCCTTGACGCCGCCTTCGTAGAATAGCTCTGATCTTAGGGGTTCTATCGGTCGTTCATCAGTCAGGATAATGCGCACGCCTGAATTGAGGAATGCCAACTCGCGCAGCCTCTTTTCCAGGGTCTCGAATGAGTATTCTAGGTTCGAAAACGTCCCGGTCGAGGCCATGAACCGGACCTCGGTTCCAGTTCGGTCACCACAATCGCCCACGACTTTCAGGTGCTCAGTTGTAAAGCCGCCTTCAAAGCGAGCAACGTGTTCCTTGCCGTTGCGCCAAACACGGAGCTCAAGCCAATCGGACAGAGCATTGACAACCGAAACGCCTACGCCGTGCAGACCACCGGAAACTTTATAAGAATTGCTGTCGAATTTGCCGCCGGCATGCAATTGGGTCATGATGACTTCGGCCGCTGACACGCCTTCTTCTTCGTGAATCCCGACGGGAATGCCGCGCCCGTTGTCGCTCACCGACACACTGGAATCAGCGTGAATAATCACGTTCACGGCGTCAGCGTGCCCCGCCAGCGCCTCGTCAATTCCATTGTCCACGACTTCGTACACCATGTGGTGCAGACCCGAACCGTCGTCGGTATCGCCGATATACATGCCGGGTCGTTTGCGAACCGCCTCTAAGCCTTTGAGAACTTTGATAGAATCAGCGCCGTATTCTTCCGGCACTTGCGCGTTTTCGGACATCCGAAAATCCCTTTGTCATTTTGCAGTTTTATACCGGTTCTGGGGGGGGATGTCACGCGATTGCCCCACATTTTGTGTTACGTCAGGGGGATTATCAGTCCGACACATACCAACAATAATCCGGCGAAAATGTTGGTCCTTCGTAGCGCTGCGGGAGAGCTTAAAATTTTTCGCATCCGACTTGCAAAAACGGCCAATAGGAGGTTGCCCAGAAGCGGAACTATCACGGAAATGGCAACGATGGCAGAAATGTCCAATACAGAGATTTTTGTCAGATCAAAAAAGCCGGGCAACACACCCATGTAAAACAGCATAGCTTTGGGGTTGCCGAGGATCACCGCGACGCCTGCCAGAAATCCCGCTGCCATGCCAGGACGGGTTAAACCGCTGTCTGTTGCCAGCACCTCTCCTGCATGCCGGATCAGCAGCAGCCCCATGACCAAAAACATCCCACTTGCGACCCAGCGCAGCACGACCATGAAACCTTCGAATACAGACACTATCCAGGCCACGCCAAGGATCGCAAAAAAGGGCCAGAGCACGTCACCCACGACCACGCCAAGTGCAAGCGGCCACGCGGCTTGAAAACCGCCAGTTGCCGCCCGCGCGATCACAGCTACCCAGACAGGTCCGGGGGTGAGAAACAGAACAAAAAGAGCGCCCGCATAGAGGGCGAGATCACTGGCCGTGATGGTCATGAAGCGGGATGGACATGAGAAACGCCAGCTTCTTCTGTTACCTCCAGATACATCGCCCGGGAACCAAGGGTATCAAACAATTCCGGCCCAGTACCAGTCATCCAGGCCTGCGCGCCAAGCGCAACAACCTCGTCATAAAGCGCGGCGCGCCGGTCAGCGTCCAAATGTGCAGCAACCTCGTCCAGCAACAACAATGGCGGCGCTCCAAAATCACGAATTAAAGCGCGGGCATTGGCGAGGATGAGGGAAACCAGTAGCGCTTTTTGCTCTCCGGTCGAACAATCACGTGCAGGCACGCCTTTGGTCTCATAAACGCCATAGAGATCAGCGCGGTGTGGGCCGACCAAACTGCGCCCAGCGCTCAGGTCGCGAAACCGGCTTTCGGCCAAAGCTTCGCGCAGGTCATCCTCGGTATCGGGCATCTCGCCGTCGGTCTGTGTCAGTTCAAGGGCTGCAGTGGGAAACGAGGTCTGCGCACCGCCCTGTGCCTCTGCCAGCACCGCTAGCGCAGCAGTACGGTTGGCGTGAATTGTGGCGCCAGTATTGGCCATCTGCGCCTCGAGCGCCGCATACCAAGATGGTTCACGCACCTGATCCTTGAGCAGGCGGTTGCGCTCGCGCATCGCCCGATCGTAGGCCAACGAGGATTCTGCATGCGATGGCGTAAAACTCAAAGTCATGCGATCCAGAAACCGCCGCCGTCCTTCGGCTCCTTCGATCCATAGCCGGTCCATCGATGGAATTAGCCAAAGAACTCGTGCAATTCGACCCAGCGCAACCTGATTGGCGGATTTGCTGTCGATGCAGATTTGCCGCGCGGCGCCGTTTTCAGACCAGGTTTCGACCTCGTGAACTTGCGCAAGCGAGCGCAGCACGCCTGACACCTTCCACCCGATGGCGTCCGGGCGACGAGCCATGTCTTCGGCACTTGACCGGCGTAGCCCACGACCAGGTGAGAACAGGGAAACCGCTTCAAGAATGTTGGTCTTACCCGCACCATTTGGTCCGAATATAGCTATCGGACGGCCATCACATGGTATGCGCGCCAGTTTGTGAGAACGGAAATGGGACAGAGTCAAACCAGTCAGGAATAGGCCAGACATCACACCTTTCCCTTCATCTTTTTCAAAAGACACCTGCCCGAGGAACTTGACCTTCCTAAGGGCGGCAGGGCTTAAACCCGCATTGGCATGACAACATAAATCGCGCTGGTGTCATTGCCTTCCTGCATCAGCGTTGGGTCGCCTGCAGAATTGAACATGAACACAGCATTTTCGCGATCCACTTGTGATGCGATTTCGAGCAGGTATTTTGCGTTGAACCCTATTTCCAGGCGCTCGTCGCCGTAAGCAACTGCCAATTCTTCTTCAGCAGCACCACTGTCAGGTGCATTGACGGACAGGATCAACCGATCCTCATCAAGCGCCAGTTTCACTGCACGCGAGCGTTCGGACGACACTGTCGCCACTCGATCCACAGCCCGAGCGAATTCTGCCGCGTCCACTTCCAGTTTGCGGGTATTGCCCTGCGGGATCACGCGCGTGTAATCGGGGAACGTTCCATCGATGACCTTCGATGTCAGTGTGATGTCAGGCGTTGCAAATCGAACTTTGGTTTCGGACACAGAGACCGCGATCATCATGTCATCATCGTCCAGAAGCTTGCGCAGTTCACCGACGGTTTTCCGCGGCACAATCACCCCAGGCATATCTGCGGCGCCCTCCGGCAAAGTGGCATCAATACGTGCAAGGCGGTGACCGTCGGTTGCCACACAGCGCAGCACCTTGCCCCCGTCTGACTCCGAAATATGCATATAAACACCGTTGAGATAGTACCGTGTCTCTTCGGTTGATATGGCAAATTTGGATTTGTCGAACAACCGTCGCAACACAGATGCTGGCGCAGAAAAATTTGAGGCATATTCCGAGGATGCCATCACCGGAAAATCCTCTTTCGGGAGTGTCGCCAACGAAAAGTTTGATCGACCGGCCTCAACCGTCAGGCGCCCATTGGCAATGTCGGCTGTTAGCGTAACCAGAGATCCGTCAGGCAACTTGCGCACGATTTCATGCAGAGTAGTTGCAGACACCGTGGTGGCCCCTGATCGCTCTACCTGCGCAGGGGCTATGTCGACCACTTCGATATCCAGATCGGTGGCGCGAAACTGGACAGAGTCGCCTTCCGCTTCGATCAGCACGTTGGCCAGAATAGGGATGGTGTTACGCCGCTCCACTACAGACTGGGCTTGCGAGACTGCTTTGAGCAAGGCGCCGCGTTCGATGCTGATTTTCATTACTATAACCCTTTGGACTGCTGGGACGAGCAAACTAACTCATTGCCGCCACTGCACAAGCATTTTGTTCTACGCTCGTTGTCCAATGGATTGGCGGAGGCGTCAAGGTGTCGGCCTTATCCCGAAGGGCTCGTAATGGGTGAATTCTGAACTTGAGCTACTATTGTGCAGCTTAGACTTCCGGCCGCAGACTTAAGCCTCTAGTGCACGGCGTAGCATTTCGATGTCTTCTGCTATCTGCCCATCCTGAATCTTCAGCTCTTCTATACGTTTCACGCCGTGCATTACTGTGGTGTGATCACGCCCGCCAAAACGGCGGCCAATCTCCGGCAGTGAACGGCTCGTCAGCTGTTTGCACAAATACATCGCGACCTGACGCGGTCTGGCGTAGCTGCGTACGCGCTTGGGGCCGATCATATCCGACAAGCGGATGTTGTAGTGATCCGACACTTTGCGTTGGATTTCTTCCACTGTGATTTTGCGTTCGGAGGCGCGCAGAACGTCAGCAAGACAATCCTGTGTCAGTTCCATCGTAATCTCGCGACCCACAAGCGATGCAAATGCATATAGCCGAGTTAGTGCTCCTTCGAGCACGCGCACGTTAGTGGATATACGGTGGGCCAGAAATTCCAGAACGCCGTCTGAAATTGTGAGTTCAGGGTACATTGCCTGATAGTTTCCAACTTTGGTTTGCAGGATGCCCAGCCGCAGTTCGTAATCGGTGGGATGCAGGTCAACAACAAGGCCGCACTGCAAGCGCGATTTTACGCGATCTTCGAGATCTTTGATTTCGCCAGGCGCACGGTCTGCCGAGATGATGATTTGCTTGCTCTGATCAACCAGCGCGTTGAAGGTATGAAAGAACTCTTCCTGTGTGCTGTCTTTGCCAGCGATGAACTGAACGTCATCGACCATCAAGACGTCAACCGAGCGGAACATCTCTTTGAAATCCATCATCTTGCGCTCGCGTAACGCCTGAACAAATCGGTACATAAATTGCTCTGCCGACAGGTATAGCACGTTCAGCTCTGGGCGGCGGGCGCGGAGTTCCCAGGCAATTGCATGCATTAAGTGAGTTTTTCCGAGACCAACTCCGCCATAAAGGAACAGCGGGTTGAACGTGACTGGCCCACCTTCAGCGACCCGACGAGCAGCTGCGTGGGCAAGTTCATTTGGTTTGCCGACCACAAAGCTGTCAAATGTAAAACGGGCATCAAGCGGCGCCGCGTGCAAAACTGACTCTTTGACAGGTGCTGTCGGGTTGGAGGATGTGGCCAGGGATTTTCCAGGGCGCGTCGGAGCGTTAGCTGGAACTGAAAAAGATACACGGGACACGTCAGCACCGCTGGAATTAAGCTCATATAGAATCAGGTCTGCAAAGTTCTGCGAGACGTAGTTGCCAATAAAGTTGGTTGGAACGTGAAAGGTTGCAACACCATCTTCAAGTTGGGAGAATTCCAGTGGCTCAATCCACGTAGTATAGTTGTTTTTTCCTACCGTCTTAAGCAGCCGCTGTCTGAGTTGTCCCCATTTTTCCTGCGTCATAAGTTGCCCGTCCAAGCCCTTCTTATCTAACCGTTGTCATCAATGGGTCCTCAACAGACCAATCCCAATTGGCCTACCCACCGCTCGAATAACATAGCCCAAGAGATGCACTCCCATAGCAGAGCGCACTCGTCGACGTATGTCGAACTATTCATCACAGAATGACGGAGACATCAGAGCGCGCCGGATTGTCCGGTCGTTGGCTCATGTCAGCCGCACGTCATCCGCGCACAACACTTGATGACAGCGCCAACGAGACGGCAATCTGGCCGTCACTTTTGGCTGGTTGCAGCATCGCAATCGAATTGCTTTGCTAACACCTCCACACCCATATGGTCCGTGCAAATAGGACTCTTGTGGTGTGGAGCCTGTCCCCCCAAGGCGAAATGAATCGCTTTGTCAGTCGTAGCAAGTTCGACAAGGCGGCGGCAACAGAACTCTATTCTTGACTCGCGTTTTTTGTTCAAAGAATCTGTCAGCCGAACAGACCCAAGTCCAATTCGGTAGCGCGTGAGCAGGGCAACAAAAAAGGCGCCCCCAGTGGGGACGCCGTTTGTCATCAAACGCTTATCACTTAGCAGTGGGGTGTTAACCCAGAGCTTTGACCCGAGAAGTTAGGCGTGACATTTTTCGCGCTATTGTGTTTTTGTGAAACACACCTTTTGTGACGCCGCGCATCATTTCAGGTTGAGCTTCGCGAAGAGCGGTAGATGCTTCCGGTTGATCACCGGATGCAATTGCTTCTTCCACTTTACGGAGGAAGGTGCGGATGCGCGAACGGCGCGCTTTGTTCACTGCAAAGCGTGCCTCGTTTTGACGGGCGCGTTTTTTTGATTGAGGCGAGTTGGCCATATGTTGTCGTCCCACAGTTTGGGTAGGGTATAATCTGAAGTCGCGTCTTTAGGCCTGACTCGCTGCACTGTCAACTGCCTGAGTTATTTGAATTGCTGAGAACGACACTTCTGATCTTGAAATTTGTGGCTTGGCGGCGACGCGGACGGCTATTTGTCGCGAAACTGCGGCGATCTCTTTTCAAGGAATGCGGCCATTCCTTCGCTTTGGTCTTCGGTTGCGAACATTGAGTGGAACAAGCGTCGTTCGTAAAGGATTCCCTCTGCGAGGCTGGTTTCGTAACTACGGTTGACGGCCTCCTTGACGGCCACCGCGGTGAGTTGGGATTTTTCTGCGATCTTGCTTGCGGCACCGATCGCCTCCTCCATCAGTTTCTTGGCTGGGACCACGCGGCTCACAAGACCAGAGCGTTCAGCTTCGGCAGCATCCATAAATCGCCCCGTCAAGTTCATATCCATCGCTTTGGATTTCCCGACAAATCGCGTCAGACGCTGCGTGCCGCCGATTCCCGCAATCACGCCGAGATTAATTTCCGGTTGACCAAACTTTGCTGTGTCCGCTGCAATAATGAAATCACACGCCATCGCCAACTCGCAACCGCCACCCAGCGCATAACCGGCGACGGCAGCAATGATTGGCTTGCGGATGTTAGCAATCCGAGCGCCTTCTGATGCAAACAGATCTTTTTGAAACACGTCCACGTAGGTCATTTCGGACATCTCTTTGATATCTGCCCCTGCTGCAAACGCCTTTTCCGAACCTGTTATGACGATGCACCTCACCTTGTCGTTCTGGTCCGCATCTTCCAGCGCCACGCACAATTCACCCAGAAGTTGGGTGTTCAGCGCGTTCATAGCGTCAGGACGGTTCAGTTTGATAACGGCAACGTGGTCTTCAACTTCGACGATGATCGTCTCAAAGGCCATAAGCTTTGCTTTCGATTGTTCCGGTCAGGCACAAAGGATTAGCACGACACGCGCCGGGTTCAAGTCATCTTTGACACCGCGGGCAATAGAACGACGACCGACCGGATTGGACAAATCGGAGAACACTTCCGCTGCAATCAGGCGTTCGGCAAGGCTCACCTTCGCGACCGTAGACATCAAATGAGTGCTGGAAATAACCAAGTTCTCCGTCGGCTTGCCGGAAATCGCGCAATGATGAACCGCCCGCCTTGATGGCATCCACCAAAACTTGCCTGATGATGGGAACCAAAGGCCCAATTCGGGCCGAAGATAGTTGGCCTGCTTTGCGTTTGGGCGAGATGTGGGCACGAAAAAGCGCTTCGCACACGTAGATATTGCCCAGTCCCGCCACGATTCGTTGATCCAGAAGTGCCGATTTGATCGGAGTATTTTTGCCTTTGAGGATGTCGATCAGGTAGGGTTCATTGAAATCGTTACCCAAGGGCTCTGGTCCAAGTTTAACCAGCAACTTGTGATGCTCTGCTGTCGCGGTATCCATCAGGTCCATGGCGCCAAACCGACGCGCGTCGTTAAAGGTGATGCGCGCCCCGTTCGTCAAATGGAAGACAACGTGGTCATGTTTCTCGGGCGCTGGGTGATCGTGTGCAAACTGCCCTAACGGATCGCCGGAAATCAGCATGCGGCCAGACATACCGAGGTGAATGAGGAGTGTTTCGCCACTGCTAAGGTCCAAGAGAATGTATTTTGATCGGCGTCGCAGCGCTTGCACAGTCTTGCCGCTCAGCCGTGCCGCCATGTCTTGCGGAAACGGCCAACGCAGATCGGGCCGGTTCACGTCCGCTTTGGAGATGACTTGGCCTTCCATCACTGGCACAAGTCCGCGACGCACCGTTTCGACTTCAGGAAGTTCCGGCATGAGATTTCCTCTGTGCAAAAGGGGCGCATTGTGCATGCTGGCCCGCGTCCTATAACAAGGGCGAAATGCAAGGACAGCAAGACCAGATGACAGACAGTGATGACAAAACAACCCATTTCGGCTTTGAAACGGTACAAGAGGCCGACAAGGCCGGTCGGGTACGGGGTGTCTTTAGCTCTGTCGCGTCAAAATATGACGTAATGAACGATGTGATGTCGGGGGGCATTCATCGCATTTGGAAAGATGCTATGATGGATTGGCTGGCGCCACGAGCCGGTCAGAAGCTGCTGGACGTGGCCGGAGGAACCGGCGATATCGCGTTTCGGTTCCTCAGACGCGCTGGCAGCGGCCATGCGACCGTGCTGGATTTGACTGAACCAATGCTGATCGAGGGCCGCAAACGGGCCGAGGCCGACAAATTGGCAGATAGTCTGGATTGGGTTGTCGGTGATGCGATGGCGTTGCCCTTCGAGGACAATGAGTTTGATGTTTACACAATCAGCTTTGGGATCCGGAATGTCACGCAGCCTCAGGAGGCGTTGAATGAAGCGTTTCGTGTGTTGCGCCCGGGTGGTCGTCTCATGGTACTTGAGTTTTCTCAGCTGCCGAATCCCGCAATGCAGAAGGCCTACGATCTTTACAGCTTCAACGTGATTCCCCGCATGGGCCAATTGATCGCAAACGATCATGATAGCTATCAGTACCTTGTGGAATCGATCCGCAAATTTCCCGATCAGGAGACATTTTTGCGTATGGTTTGTAATGCCGGTTTTGAAAATGCGAAATTCCGCAACCTGACGATGGGCGTGGCGGCCCTCCATTCCGGATGGAAGCTCTGACGCGATGCGAGGCCCACACAATATCTGGCGTCTAATCCGGACAGGCGCCACGCT
>CBDTVL010000128.1:0-11034 GCA_965363755.1 uncultured Sulfitobacter sp. | reverse complement strand
TAATGCCCGGTATCGAGCATCGATCGCACAAAGGTTTGAACAATCGAGCTGAGAAGTCTTTGGCTCGGGCGTGTTAAGTTTACGGTGCCATTTCACATCCAAAAATCTTGCCGTTTTTGGCCCCCTTCGTGCGTACTGGGCCAATATGCCGCGAATTGACTTTAGTACTGATTACCTATGCTTTTCAACGCGTCGAGCGATCAAGTTGATGCCTTCTGGAATTTGGGCAACTGGAATTGACGAAAAGCCAAGCCGGAAAAACTCTGAAGGACCATCATCTCCATCAAAGAATGCAGCACCGGGTTCGATCATGACGCCGTCGCTTAAAAGCTCTTTTGCCAAAACTGTCGTATCGACACCTTTTGGTGCCTTGATCCACAGACTGGAGCCGCCGAATTTTGCGGCACCCGCTAGCACCAAATTTGTCTTCGCGATCGCCTCCAGCGCCGCTGCACGCCGCTTTGCGAACTTTCTACGCGTGTCACGGATCAGTAGGTCATAATGACCCTGAGCCAGAAAATAGGCTGCTGTTCGTTGCATATGGCCCGGTGGATGGCGCAGCATCAGTGAGCGCAGCTCACGCGCTTCGGCGATAAATTCGCGAGGTGCTACCAAATAACCCAGCCGCAATCCCGGAAACATGGCTTTCGAAAAACTGCCTACATAGATGACGCGCCCTTGCCGATCGTAAGATTTGAGGGCGGGACTTGGTGGCTCAATAAAACTCATTTCGAATTCATAATCATCCTCGATGATCAGAAAGTCATTTTTCTCAGCGTCATCAAGTAGCTGTCTTTTTCGCGCGATTGGCATTGTCACGCCAGTGGGCGCATGATGGCTGGGGGTAATAAAAACCGCCTTTGTGCCTGTAGGGATATTTTGGGGCGGCAAGCCGTGTTCGTCCACATCAATGGTGGTGACATCTGCCCCGCACCATCGTAGCGCCTGCAATGTATCAGGATAGCCGGGGTTTTCGCAGACGGCCTTCAGCGGCTGTCGGGTCAGTAATTCGATGGCAAGCCAAAGCCCATTCTGTGCACCGACGGTGATTAGAATTTCGTCAGGGCTTGCTGAAATTCCACGTTGGGGTAGTGATCGACTTCGAATATAGTTAACCAACAGCGGATCATCTAGATCCGCCATGTCACCTGCCATATCAATGAAGTCGAGCTTTCCCATTGCCTGACGGGCGCAATCGCGCCATGCCACATAGTTGAACAGTGATGCATCCATTTGTCCGTAAACAAACGGATAGGGTAGCTTGCGCCAATCAACAGGTTTTACGATCCGTCGACGTTTGGTCAAAGAACTTGCCAAAAACGCATTCCAATCCAGCGTTTCCTCGCCTCGTTGGTCCTCTTCAGAGGCCACCACATTGACGACAATGTCAGTCGCGGCAACGAGGTAGCCACTGCGGCTTTGGGTCTCCAAATATCCTTGGGCCACTAGCTCAGAGTAGGACAGTGTGACTGTCATCCGGGCTATGCCCAGATACTCAGCCAGTTTGCGCGAAGATGGCAAATGGGTGCCGGGCGCGCCATGACCTGACTGGATCAAGGAAACCACAGCCTCTCTGATCTGTGCTTGAATGGGACGGTGGCCCTTGCGGTCAAGGAAAAAGGACTCTGGGGGAATACGGGTTGCAGGCATGTCGAACAGTAACAAACGAACTGGTCTAAGTTAAAGTCAAAACTGGCCCTTAGTGTGATATGGCAAAGCCCTGTAGCGTTCGGTCTCTTGGTGGGGGCCGGGAAAAAGCCTCACCAAGTTACGCTGCGTAAAAATGCGCACATAAATGAGGAGTATTTCATGACAATTATCACCCGAATCACATCCGTGGCAGCCGTAGCCGCAGCGGCGGCGCTGCTGAGCTTTAGCGCTGCTGACGCAAAGAACTTCAAGATTGCGGTCGGAGACAGCGGCGGAAGCAGCCAAGAAGCAACGGGCAAAGCCTTTGTTGCGGCGCTTGAAGACCTGTCCGGCGGCAAACACAAAGCAACGATGTTCCTGAACGGACAACTTGGTTCTGAGCAAGACACCGTGAACGAAGCGGCCATCGGCACGCTGGATATGTCGATCCTCGCGATCAACAACGTCACACCGTTCTCTCCGTCTGTCGGAGTCTTCACGCTGCCTTACGTGATCTTGAGCCTCGAAGATGCCGAAAAACTGACCCAAGGCCCAATCGGCCAAGAGCTGACCGAAAACACAATCAATGACGCAGGCGTTCGCATCATTGCTTGGACCTACACAGGTTTCCGGGTTCTGACGAACTCGAAAAAGCCGGTTAAATCTGTGGCTGATTTGAAGGGGCTTGTGATCCGCGTTCCTAAAAACGAAATCATGATTGACACCTACAAGTCGTGGGGCATCAGCCCGACGCCAATGGCTTGGTCTGAAACCTTCGCAGGTCTGCAAACCAAAGTTGTTGACGGTCAGGACAACCCTTACACGACCATCAACGCGATGAAGTTCTATGAGGTACAAAAGTACGTCACGAACATCCGCTATATCTTCTCGATTGAGCCGCTGATCATCTCTGAACAGGTGTTCCAAGAGCTATCGGCTGAGGATCAAGGCATCATTCTTGAAGCAGGCAAAACAGCAACAGCGGCGTCAGCAGCATTCTTGCGGGAAAAAGAAGCCGAGATTAAGCAAATCCTGATCGACGAAGGCATGGAAATCTCGGACCCAGAGAACAACGAAGAAGAGTTCATCAAACTGGCAACTGAGGCCGTGTGGCCAAAATTCTACGAGAGCATTGGCGGCATTGAGAAGCTGAACGCTGTTCTTGCAGAAATCGGCCGGGACCCAGTCTCCGAATAAATCAAAAACAAAAATAGTGGAAAGCGCCTTTGGGCGCTTTTCTCAACTGACAGCGAGGGGCCAATGACAAAATTCTGGTATGTAATTGATAATATAGAGAGCTACATCTGTCGCACGTTACTTGCGATATTTGTGTGTCTGCTGTTCTTGCAGGTGATCGTTCGGACCTTGTTCGATTTTTCGTTTTCGTGGGTCGAAGAGCTTTCGATCTACATGTTCGTTTGGTTTGTATTTTTCGGCGCGAGTTACGCCGCCAAAATGGGCGCACACAACCGCGTCACCTTTCAATTCAAATTCTTGCCACCAGGTGCGATTAAATACATCGAGGCCTTTGCCGATCTGTTCTGGGTGTTTTTCAACGTCTATTTTGTCTACCTTTCGATCGACTTCATCTTCAACAAGATGAACAAATTCCAGTCGTCTCAGACGATGGGTTTCCACCTTAGTTGGGTCTACATCGTTCTGCCAATTGCCTTCTCACTGATGACGTTCCGTGTTCTGCAAGTGAACTACAAGAAGATCATTCTGGGCGAAGATATGCGCGATCCTGATGCCATAGATTTGGATGAGGTACGCGCCGAAACTGCAGAACTTAAGCAGGAGAAGAAATAATGGAATCCCAAATCATCCTACTCCTCTTCGGAGGCTTCCTGCTTCTGATGCTCATCGGGGCTCCGATTACTGTTGCCCTTGGTGTGTCCACGCTGATCTCGTTTTTGTACCTCGACGAAAACCCGATTAAGTTCGTGCAAATCGCCTTCACCTCTGTGGGCTCGTTCCCGCTTATGGCGCTGCCTGCGTTCATCCTTGCCGGTGCTTTGATGGAAGCCGCGGGGCTGTCGCGACGGCTTATCAACGTGGCCGAAAGTTTCGCAGGGCCATTCACAGGTGGTATGTCGGCTGCGACGGTTTTCGCATGCTTGTTCTTCGGGGCTATCTCAGGTTCTGGCCCGGCGACAACCGCTGCCGTTGGCATGTTGATGATTCCAGCCATGATCGAACGTGGTTACGGGCGGAGTTATGCGTCTGCCATCACGGCATCCTCAGGCGGCTTGGGCATCGTCATTCCACCGTCGATCCCATTGATCATCTTCGGTATCGCAGCGCTTGGTATGCCAGCCCCACCCGCAGCTGTTGAACAATTTGGCCAGTTCCAGACCGTCTCGATCCCGAAACTGTTCATTGCAGGATTTATGCCAGCGTTCTTGATCGCCGGTAGCCTGCTGCTGATGAACTACTTCCTAGCCAAAAAACGCGGCTACAAAGGTTCTTCCGAAGGCTGGTCGGCGCGTCAGATCTGGTGCGAGTTGTACCGTGGCTTCTGGGCGCTGATGGCCCCGGTGGTGATCTTGGGCGGTATCTATTCTGGCTTCTTTACTCCCACGGAAGCTGCGATTGTGGCGATCTTCTACACGCTGATCGTTGGTGCGTTCATCTACCGCGAGCTTAGCTGGCAAAAACTATTCACTGCACTTGAGACCACAACCTGGCTCACGGGCCGTGTTCTGTTGATCATGTTCACCGCAACTGTGTTTGGACGTCTGTTGGTCGAGAACCAAATTCCAGCAATCATCGCAAACGGGATGCTGTCTGTCACGGATAACATCTACATCATCTGGGCACTGGTGATCTTCTTCCTGCTGTTTGTCGGCATGTTTATGGAGACACTGGCCACGATCCTGATCCTCGTGCCGGTTATGTTGCCGGTCGCCTATAGCGTTGGCATCGACCCGATCCACTTTGGCGTGGTGATGGTGTGCTGCCTAGGCATTGGTTTTCAGACACCGCCCTTGGGCGAAAACCTGTTTATCGCATCAGGCATATCGAACATTTCGATCGAAAAGATCTCGGTCGCGGCCCTGCCATTCGCCTTCATCAACACAATCGCGATCTTCATCATCGCTTTCGTGCCTGAGATATCCCTGTGGCTCCCACGCTTCTTTGGATATTGATCGCGGATCAGAAAGGATTTTCAAATGAAATCAACGATAACTCATATCCTATGCGCAACTGATCTGTCCAAGCACTCGGCCTATACCATGCGCCATGCCGCCAGCTTGGCGGCGGCAACCGGGGCAAAGCTACACATCGTACATGCGGTTCAACCGATGAGCGAAGATGCCAAAATCACCTTGCAGATGTTTATGCAGACGACGGGCTCAGGTGAAACGGCGATGAAGTCCCGGCATGATCACGCCAAAGCCGTCATGGCCGAGCGCCAAAAGAGCTTCTGGGAACATGTGCATGAAGAAGACAAACAGATCCAAAAACAAGTTGAATCCATCGAACTTGTGGATGGGTATCCCGCTGAAGTGATCTTGCGGCGCGCTGCTGACCTCAAATGCGATTTGATTGTGATTGGTGCCCATGAACACGGGTTTTCACAAACCTTCCTTGGCTCCGTCGCAAAACGCGTTCTGCGACGTTCGACTATCCCCACTCTCGTTGTTCCCTACTCGGACGACGCGGTGATTTCTTGACCCACTTCATTCTTCGGAGACCTAAATGTCCAAGACCCTGACCGCCCAAGACTTGTCCGACACATTTGATGCCTTTAACCGGCACGATGTTGACGGTGTGATGACCCACTTCGCCGATGACTGCGTATTCTACACAGTTGGCGGAGCCGAAGTATATGGCGGCAAAATCGAAGGTGCCGCCGCAATCGCCACTGCGTTTTCCGCTGTTTGGGCCGGAATGAAAGATGCGCATTGGGATCACCACAGCCACTTTGTCAGCGATAACCGTGCGGTTTCAGAATGGACCTTTTCGGGCACTGGCGCCGATGGCATGCGTGTTGAAGCGCAGGGCGCTGACTTGTTCACACTGCGTGATGGTATGATCATCGTAAAACAGGCTTTGCGCAAAGCACGTCCCCCTTTCAAAGCTTAACCCCATCATCAAATCAAGGAGAAATCGCGTGCCGAATTCTCAAAGACCTCGCCATTGGCCCCGTGCCAGCTATGACGCCAAATATGATCCGATGGTCGACGCTGGCCCCGGTCATAATCGGGATCATGCCCCGACCTATTGGATTGGCACCGCTGGCAAGCCACCCAAGGATGATGGGCCGGTGTCGGGCGATATGGATGTGGATGTTGTGGTTATCGGCTCGGGGTATACCGGCCTCTCCACTGCGATCCATCTGGCCAAAGAACACGGGATCAAGGCGACCGTGTTGGAAGCCAACAAAGTGGCATGGGGTTGTTCGACCCGCAACGGTGGTCAGGCGCAGATTTCATCCGGGCGGCTCAAACGGTCAGAGTGGATAAAGCGTTGGGGCGTCGATGTCGCAAAGAAGATGCACGGCGAAGTTGTCGAAGCCTTCGAGCTGTTCAACGACCAGATTGGTTCCGATGATATCGATTGCGATCCACAGACTGGTGGGCATTACTACATCGCCCACCGCGCTAAGGTGATCCCGAAGCTCGAAAAGGAAAGCGCGCTCCTCAACGATGTTTTTGGGTATGACAGCCGCGTCATGGGCCGCGATGAACTGCATGAAAAACACGTCAAAGACCAAGAAGCGCATGGCGCGATGTGGGAACCTGACGGAACAAGCATCCATGCCGCAAAGCTGGCGTTCTCTTACGTCAAACTGGCGCGCAAGCTGGGCGCAAAAATTCACACTGCGAGCCCGGTGATGGGTTGGAAAATTGTGGATGGCGTGCATCACTTGACAACACCGGGCGGCACTGTGCGTGCGCGTGCGGTTGCACTTGCTACTGCTGGATACACACCGCCGGGATTGAGCGAGAGAACCAAGCACCGGCTGATGCCGATCCTGTCGAACTCGATTGTGACGCGTAAGCTGACCAAATCAGAGTTAGAGGAATGCGGAATTCAGACCCGTTCACCGCTGACCGATACAAGGACTTTGCGCCATTATTATCGGCTGTTGCCCGATAACCGGATGCAAATCGGCAGCCGCAGTGCTATCACCGGCAAGGACGCTGAGAACCCAAAACACCTCGCATTACTGCGCAAAGGATTGCACCGCAAATTCCCAGCGATCACAGACATTGATCTTGATTATTCCTGGTGGGGTTGGGTGGACGTGAGCCACGACATGATGCCGCGCATCTGCCAGCCGGATAAAAAGGAAACCATCTTTTATGCGATGGGCTATGGCGGAAACGGTGTGATGTATTCCGCTCAGGCAGGCAAACGCTTGGCGCAAATGATTGCAGGCAAAGGCCAAGAACTTGATCTGCCGATCTTTACGTCGCCGCTCCCTAGTCACGGTATATTGACCCCGTTTCGTCGCATAGGACAACGGATGATGTACCCTTACTACTACCTTCGCGACGAGTTTCTCTGATCCCCAAGCCAAACAATCCTGATCCTTATTCCAACTGGAGACGTCCATGAAAATGACGACTGAAGAGGCATTCATCAAAGTCCTACAAATGCACGGCATCGACAACGCATTTGGGATCATCGGCTCTGCCATGATGCCTATCTCTGACTTGTTCCCTGCTGCGGGCATCAAGTTCTGGGATTGTGCGCATGAGACCTCCGGTGGGATGATCGCAGACGGCTACACACGCGCGTCCGGCAAAATGTCGATGGCCATCGCTCAGAACGGCCCTGGCATCACCAATTTCGTCACCCCGATGAAGACCGCGTATTGGAACCACACACCAATGTTGCTGGTCACACCGCAGGCCGCGAACAAGACTATTGGTCAGGGCGGTTTCCAGGAAATCGAACAGATGAAATTGTTCGAAGACATGGTTTGCTATCAGGAAGAAGTCCGCGACCCGTCGCGCATGGCCGAAGTCCTGAACCGCGTGATTGAAAAAGCGTGGCGCGGCTCAGCACCTGCACAGATCAACATCCCACGTGATTATTGGACGCAGGTCATCGACGTCGAATTGCCACAGATCATCCGTCTTGAGCGCCCACAGGGTGGCGAGCAGGCCGTCAAAGACGCGGCCAAACTGCTGTCCGAAGCCGCATTCCCGGTTATCCTGAACGGCGCAGGTGTGATCCTGTCCGGCGGCATCGACGCCTCTGCCAAATTGGCCGAAGCGCTTGATGCACCCGTTGCCTGCAACTACCAGCACAATGACGCGTTCCCCGGTTCGCACCCGCTGGCAGTGGGTCCACTGGGTTACAACGGTTCAAAGGCCGCGATGGAAATCATCCAAAAGGCAGACGTTATTCTGGCTTTGGGCAACCGCCTAAACCCATTCTCAACGCTGCCCGGCTACGGCATCAACTATTGGCCAACGGACGCAAAAATCATTCAGGTCGACATCAACTCCGACCGCATTGGCCTGACAAAGAAAGTCGATGTTGCGATCCAAGGCGACGCCAAGCGTGTGGCCGAACAACTGCTTGAGCACCTCGGTGCTGGCGCTGGCGACAAAGGCCGTCAGGAGCGTAAGGACTTGGTTGGTCTGACCAAATCCAAGTGGGCTCAAGAGCTGTCTTCGATGGACCACGAAGATGACGCAGACGAAGGTGTTGATTGGAACGAGCGTGCGCGCAACCGCCAGCCAGACCGTCTTTCCCCTCGTCAGGCATGGCGTGCGATCATGTCCGCGATGCCAAAGGACGCGATCATCTCGTCCGACATCGGCAACAACTGCGCCATCGGCAACGCTTATCCGTCCTTCGATAAGGGGCGCAAATATCTGGCACCGGGCCTGTTTGGTCCATGTGGTTACGGTCTGCCTGCGATCTTGGGCGCGAAAATAGGCTGTCCTGATGTTCCTGTTATCGGGTTTGCGGGCGACGGCGCATTCGGTATCTCGATGAACGAGATGACAGCTTGTGGCCGTGGCGATTGGCCTGCGATCACAATGGTGATCTTTCGCAACTACCAGTGGGGCGCGGAAAAGCGGAACACCACGTTGTGGTTCAATGATAACTTTGTCGGCACAGAGTTGAACGAAGGTGTCAACTATGCTGAAATCGCAAAAGGTTGTGGCCTCAAAGGTGTCCAAGCCTTGGGCATGGAGCAGTTGACAGACTTGCTGAACACAGCGGTGAAAGAGCAGATGAAAGATGGCGTAACAACGTTCATCGAAGTCATTCTGAACCAAGAGTTGGGTGAGCCGTTCCGCCGTGACGCGATGAAGAAACCAGTTTCCGTTGCTGGCGTTACCGCCTCCGATATGCGCTCCCAGCAAGTCGGATAAGCGACGGACCCCAGGAGGAGACAGACCCCGCTGTCTCTTCCACCCGATTGCCTGAAGGTTCAAGCACCGAAGTTTTTTGCCAAAGAGCGTGATGCCAAAAGCATGCGCCCAAGGAGTTTTTGTCCAATGGCGACCTCTGCCTCTACTGCCAACACCCCCTCGAATAAAGTGCAGAAATTTCTGTCTGACAATGGGCCCGGCTTTGCTGTGTCGGTCGTCATCGCGGCAGCGGCGCAATTCTTGTCCGAGCACTACAGCGTCCCTGCCATGTTGATGGCCCTGCTGCTGGGCATTGCATTTCACTTTCTTGCGGAAGAAGGGCGTTGCGTGCCAGGCATCGGGTTCACTTCCAAAATGGTACTTCGCATCGGGGTCGCCTTGTTGGGGGCACGTATCAGTGTCGAGTTACTGATCGACCTTGGGCCAAAGCTGATCCTCTTGGTGGTTGCCGGAGTGGTCCTGACAATTCTCGTTGGTTTGTTGGGCGCAAAATTGCTGGGCCGCGGTTGGCGGTTTGCTCTGCTTACGGGCGGGGCGGTTGCTATTTGCGGTGCCTCAGCCGCCATGGCAATCGCTGCTGTTTTGCCCAAGAACGAACATTCCGAACGCAACTTGATATTCACGGTCCTCAGCGTGACCATCTTGTCGACCATCGCGATGATCGTCTACCCGATCATCACCACAGCACTGGAGCTTGATGATCTTGCCGCCGGCGTATTTTTGGGCGGCACCATTCACGATGTAGCGCAGGTTGTTGGCGCGGGCTTTTCGGTCAGCAATGAAACCGGGGAAACCGCCACGTTGGTCAAATTAATCCGTGTGACAATGTTGGCCCCGGTTGTGTTGGTCTTTGCACTGGTGATCCGTGCCTACGCCGATGATGATCCCACCGATGATGGCAAACGTCCGCCATTGATGCCGTTTTTTGTTGTGGCTTTTCTGGTGATGGCTGCGATCAATTCGTTTGGCCTGATCCCGGCGTTCATGCAGTCATTATTGGCAGACCTGTCAAAGTGGGCACTTTTGGTATCTATCGCCGCGGTAGGCATGAAAACATCGCTGCGAACGATCTTTGATGTTGGCGGGCAGGCCATTATTTTGATCGTTGCTCAAACCATCTTTATTGCCTCGTTTATCCTCTACGGCATCACTCACTTCACTGGCTAAATAAAGGAAACGCTATGACCGGACCCGTTGTTGATTTTCAAGCTGAGGCAGAAACCACCCATCGCCGTCTTGCTGATCTACCTGATCGCGTGGTGGAGGGTGATCCTCACCATGATACGCAGATGCGGTTCACCAGCCCGGATGGGGCGCTGATGGCCGGAACATGGACCAGCACACCGGGCAAATGGAACGCCTTTACGGGCCGGGACGAGTATTGCGTTTTCCTATCAGGCCATGCGCAACTCATTTCCGAGGACGGCATAGTTCAGGATTTTCGGGCAGGCGATAGTTTTCTGATCCCAAACGGTTTTCGTGGATTTTGGAACGTGCTCGAAACCACGGTCAAACATTTTGTGATCCGCGATTATTCCAACGGCTAAACCTTCATCTGCGCCAACTCTCAAACATCTGGATCATAACATGAAACAACTAGAGACATTGCTTGCCAATGCGGCCCGAAGTGATCGAAAAATCGTGTTGAGCGAAGGTGCTGATCCACGGGTGATCGACGCCGCCATTGCCGCCCGTGCGGACAACGTGGCACGGATTGTTCTGATCGGGAACGTCGCAGCGATTACCGATTTACTGGCACAGGCTGGTGGTGACAATCTGAATGGTGTCTAAATCCACGATCCTGCTGATACACCGCTCGCAGATCAGTTGGCGCATGCCTTTTACGACCATCGTACGCATAAGGGCGTGACCTTGGAGAGCGCGCAGGAAGCCATCCTCAATCCTTCTGTCTTTGCAGCGTTACTTGTCAAAACCGGCAAGGCGGACGGCACTATTGGCGGCGCGGCAACGGCCACTGCCGAAATCGTGCGCACTGCCCTTCAGGGGCAGTGTCAGATTAAACCGATCTGCTGGTTCTGCCGCCGCTCTGAGCGTTTAA
>CBDTVL010000127.1:0-11063 GCA_965363755.1 uncultured Sulfitobacter sp. | reverse complement strand
ATCCGACGCTTGGCCGCAATACCCAGACCAACACGATCCAGAAGCGCCATCGCGCCCGAGGCGTCCTCACCGCGCAGCCGCATGTAGTAAGTAATCTGCTCCAGTCCGGTCAAAGCGGAATGGAATGTGGCGTTCTCTGGTAGATAGGCCACCTTTGAGCGCGCTTTTGTATTGCCCGGGGCTGCACCGCAAACGGAAATCTCACCGCTATCGGCTGCGACCAGACCCAATATGACCTTCATCAATGTGGATTTTCCTGCGCCATTGTGGCCAAGCAGCGCAACCCGTTCGCCGGGTGCTACGTGCAGGGACACATCGGACAGGGCCTTGACCCCACCAAACGCCTTAGTGAGATGTGAGATCGTCAACGTCGATGTCATCTAAATCGCTTTCATTTCGCCGAGTGGCCGCTTCAGCCTCCATGACGAGATATTCAGGTGGTATTGTCACGTTCGGCGCAGTCATCAGCGGGGCGCTGTCGACCACCCCTCCGGGCAGCATTGCGGGGAAGCTGGATTGCGCCCATCGGATCAGTTGAACAGCAGGTGCACCGGTGAGCAGCGCGGCGGCAGGCTGGGACCACAGAATGTGATCCATCAGGTCGTTAGGTCGAAAGGCACTATCTGCGATGTCGTCGCCGCCAAGGTCAAAACTGGAGTGATCTGACCAGTAGTTTCCCCGGCCCTCAAAGCTCCATTCAACATCACGAGTTCCGACATATTTGACCTGCGTTCGGTTGCCGATAAAAGCATTCCCTGTCAGCACGTTGCGCTCTGATCCTGCAGTGAAATGGATGCCGATATTGCAACCCTCAAAGTGGTTGTCGTAGATCAGATTCTTGTGGGCATTGTAGATAAAGGTACACCGATCCGCCCCGCCGCGCACCAGATTGCCGGATACATCAGCGTTATTGGCGAAGTTCAGCATGACGCCATGGCTGATATCCGACAGACTCAGGTTATCTTTTACGACCACCTTGTTGGAAAACATGATGGCATAGCCCAGATGATTGCCGATCGACACGTTCCCCGACACTTCAGAGTCGTTGGTATACATGTAGTGCACGGCAAATCGCAGATCGCGGAACAAGTTGTTGCGATAGATGCCTTTGCGTGACGTGTTAGAGAAAATTCCGTCACGACCCCAGCGCACCGAATTGCCTTCAACCACGGCACCAGGGGAGTTCCAGATATAGATGCCGTTACCCCGGTCGTTCATCCGCGGGTTCCGGGTGCCTTCAATGGTGTTGTTTTGCACCAGCGCGTTATGACCGC
Source organism: uncultured Sulfitobacter sp. (assembly GCA_965363755.1). Classification (GTDB taxonomy): domain Bacteria; phylum Pseudomonadota; class Alphaproteobacteria; order Rhodobacterales; family Rhodobacteraceae; genus JL08. Next base: position 9,789 of record CBDTVL010000127.1, on the reverse strand, counting down.
CATGGACATCGATCCCATGAAGGTTGCCCAGAAGTAGGTTGTTTGCGATCAGCGCACGATTGGCCTTTTTCAAGATCTTGATGCCTGCATCCAAATCTTGGCTGTTTAGCCCTGATCCTGTGACAGTTAACCCAATAACCTTCACATCTGACGCATTAACTGTGATCACAGTGCCTTGCCCCAGTCCATCAATGATGGAAGCATGAGTGCCGGTGATGATCAGCGGTCGTTCTATGGTGATGGGGCCGGAATAACGGCCGGCCTCAAGGATGATCTCATCGCCGGGAGCAGCCCCGGCGATGGCAATTGCAAGCGTCCCCTGCCCCGGTGACACGCGTATTTCAGCGGCCCAAAGGGGCATCGCTATCATCATAGCGAGTACTAGGATCAGGGGACGCGACATGGCTCAGGTCGCTTTCGGTTCGACAAACATCCGACCGCGCATTTCCATGTGCAGCGCGTGGCAAAACCACTGACAGTAGTACCAGAAGACGCCCGGTTGCGCCGCCACGAAGGTGACCGAGGACGTCGCTTGCGGCCCAACCTCCATTGCGACACCATGGTTGCCCATAGTGAAACCGTGGGTCAAATCGTCGATGTCATCAAGATTGGTCACATAGACTGTTACTTCGTCCCCTTGCTGAACAGTGAAAGTTTCGAGCGCGAAGTTCGGCGCATTACTCGACATGTAGACCCGCACTTTGTTGCCGTCGCGGATCACTTCTTCCTGCCAGTCATCAAGATCCACACCATCAGCTTCGGCCTGTTTGCGCGCGTCCGCCCACATCGGGTCGTTACGATCCCAAACCGATCTCGGGTTCAGCTTGGATGGATCAACGATAATCGAATCGTGCGGTTCCGCAAAGGTCGGGCCATCGTGGATCAGCGTCATCTTGTCACCATCGATCGCAAACAGCTGTTCGTTTTCCGGCTTCAGCGGACCAACATTTAGGAACCGGTCCTTGGAGAACTTGTTCATCGTTAGGTAGTACTTGTCGTTCGCCTCCAGCGTTTCACCCATCACAGTCGAGTTGTGTCCAGGCTGGTAGTGAACATCCTGTTTGGTGCGGATCGGGTTCACGTCCTCACCGTTGTAGAGCTTGATTGCGTCCTCAATGTTCCATTTCACGACTTGGCTATCAAGGAACAGCGTCGTGTAGGCACCGCCCTTTCCATCAAAGCAGGTGTGAAGCGGCCCAAGGCCCAGCTCTGGTTCTGCTACGACAACGCTACGCGGCTCGGCCTCGTCGTTGAACACCGCATCCAGTTTGCGCACGTCGATCACCGACACAGTGGGCGACAGCTTGCCCGCGATGCAAAGGTGAATCTTGTCAGGAGCCATGTTGCAGCCGTGCGGGTTGTTCGGGATCGGGATGTAGCGGGTGTATTTCTTGTTTTGGCCTTTGCGCCCGTCCAGTACCTTCACGCCATTCAACTCGATGAAATCACCTGCCGCAATGCCTGCTTCGATCTCGGCGATGTTGAACACAACAAGGTGGTCCATGTCCGCCTCGGTCATATCGGCTAGGGTCATGCCCATTTCCGAGTTATACGAGGTCGAGAAGGCATATTTGCCTTCATAGTCGCAATCGGTGTTGTCGAGGTTGCCGCTGACCATCACCTGCCACGCCACCGTCATTTCGTCTGCATTCAAGGCGGTATAGAAGTTTACGTATTTTTCAGGCTCATCCAAGACTGAGCCATCGTTGATCATTGGAGTTTCGTCTTCACCGTTGCAGAATACGTAATTGGTGCGCGGCCATTTCTGCGGACGTAGTCCGTGGATCGCCTTGGCGTTGGGTATCTCGATAATCTTATCGCACTTCATCACGTCGCAGCGCACACGGGCAACACGTGTATTGGCCTTGTCGTTCATAAACAGGTAGCGGCCATCATATGTGCCTTCGGTGAACGACATGTGCGGGTGGTGCAAGTCGCCGTTGGGCGGGAATTCAAGACCGTTAGCGGCCAGATATTCCTTGGTTTTGGGCAACAGGCCCTCGGTCAGAATCTTCTTGGATTCGTTGGTGATCCCCCAGCCGGTGGCAGAGCAGGTGTTGAATACCGGAACCCGCATCAGCTCGCGCATGGACGGGATGCCCAGAATACGCATCTCACCGCATTGGCCTGACGACCAGAAGCCATAGAATTCATCCAACTGGCCTGGTCCAACTTCGGCACCCGCCGCTGCGCGTGCGCTGGTGGTGGTGGCTAGTGTAGCCGCGCCTACAGCGGCGGCACCTGTCAGCATCGCGCGTGAGCCGAATGCGCCTGCAAGTGCAGCGCCTCCAGCAGTCGCGCCAAGCAGGCTCCTGCGTGAAATTGGCAGTTTCTTTTCCTCTGACATGTCTTATCCTTTCATGTTGTAGGTGATTTAGGTTGTTGATTGGGATGCCCAACAAAGCGCGCCAGATCCGGCGCCGCGCTATCTTTGGCACGGCGCTTCACTTTTTTGATGACGACAGGGCATGTAGTTTCTGATTGGTAAAGTACCTGACAATGCAGGCAGTTGATACATTCGTTCGGGTTGATTTCTCCGGTCGGATGAATCGCCTGCACCGGGCATTGATGGGCGCAGGTCTGACACGGATTGCCGCACTCATGGTACCGCTTTAGCCAGTCGAACATCCTTAGCCTTGCCGGAATGGCCAGCGCCGCACCAAGTGGGCAGAGATAGCGGCAGAAGAACCGCTCAACAAACAGACCCGCAATCAGCAAGGCGGCGACATAGGCCACAAACGGCCACGCGCGCACGAAGTTCAAGATGATCGCGGTCTTGAACGGCTCAACCTCGGCCAATCGCTCAGCTTGCTCGATGCTGCTAAGGGAGAGGCCGAACAGGCCAAGGAAGATCATATATTTCAGCGGCCACAGGCGTTCGTGCAGCCCCCATGGGAGTGTCCATTGCGGGATGCGCAAAGCCCTTGCCACTTGGTTCAGCAGTTCTTGCAACGCGCCGAACGGGCACAGCCAGCCGCAATAGGCACCACGGCCCCAGAACAGCAGCGAAGCCGCCACCGCAAACCACAAGATGAAGGTCATCGGGTCAAGCAGGAATGCCTGCCAGCTAAAGCCAGAGACCAACGAGCCAAATAGCGCCATCAGGTTGACCACAGACAGCTGCGCGTTGGCGACCCAACCCAGATAAACCAGCGTGACCGCAAGGAACCCCATTCGGAACCAGTAGAATGCGCGTTCGTTGCGTGTTGCCAAATTCTGGAAAAAGAACACGCCGGTCAATATGGTCAGCATGACGGCCAACACCACGATCTCGACTTGTTTGCTTGCCCAGATACGTTTCCATAGCGCCTGATGCGCGTCGGCTTCTGATTGCGAAGTCACCTCATCGACACTGACGGGAACATCCACTGCAGGCGGCGGCGCGACGGCGCGAATGTAGTGTTGCGGCAGCTGATAACCCAGATCAAAAGTCGTAAAGACTTTTTCGATCGCGCCGACCTCGCGCTGCACCAAAAGCTGGATGCGAAAAGGTTGAGACGGATCAAAGTCGCTGTCCGCGGGGATTTTGAACAGGTCCGCTTCGTTATAGACCGGAGCGCCCTCGGCGGTGATTGTGTTGATCCGCTTGTGCATCCGATCACGGAACCGGACCGAAACGTCGTTTTGGATCAGGACAATCCGGTCAAAGATACCGCCCCGTACATAACCAGAGCCTTTAAAGGAATAGAGCCCGCGACCTACAATGGCGATGGCGTGATCGCCTTCCTCCAGCCAGTCGTTTAGATTGCCTGCGACAGCCTCGCCCAGAAGCGCGCGCGCGATCGAGGGGTGCGAGACCAAAGCGACCTGCATTTCGATAAATGTTGTCTCAGGCGATTCAGTCAGGGCGCGTTTGGCCGCACGCGGATCATCCATAGCGGCAAAGGCAGCATTGACTTGACCCACATCCAACGACAATCGGCGCAGCGTGCCATCGCCTTCGAGCGCAATCCAATCACTGGCCGCTTCCGCAGCGGGGTCGATTTCAAACTGCGGCCCGGTGCCAGTTTCCGCAACAGCCAGCCCGCCCAGACCAAGTTGACGGGCAACTTTTAGACCGGCACGGACAATGGAATCGTCGATCACCATGATGGTCACCGTTGCGCCCGAAATGATATCAAGCTGGTGCGCTGTGCCGCCCGATTCAGCTTCGGCCACTAGGTCAAGGCCACGGTAGTTGGCCACCAGCGCCTTTACCTTTGAATCTGGAATGCCGATTAGGACAATCGGTTCAGAGTGTTTGACCAGTTGAACCCCGATGACCTGCGCGTCATCATCAACGGCCACCATCGTGTGTATGGGCTTGCCTGAATACCCGGTGGTCGAGACGAAGTCCGAGGTTACAAAGGCCCAGCCAATGCGCTCACCGCCCTTAAGAACCTGCACCGCCGCGATGTCTGCGTGGGTTGCGCCAAAAGCCTCTGCCCCGTCGACCAATTCCCCGACATTGACGTCTGGCAAAAGCTTGGACAGTACAGTCTCGGCCGCAACCGGAAGCCCACACAGGAGCATCGTTGCGACGATTGCCATGATTTTAACGGAGAACTTGAGGGGCTTCATGCGTTGGCGTCCTTAAGGAGAGGTCGCCCTTGGCTGCGCTTTTTATGGTCGTTGCTTGCGTGATCTCGCCCGATCTGATCCGGCGAGCCTAACATAGAAAGATGCACACCCGGAGGGCCGCGCGGCACGGGGAGGACATTTCGTTTTCTGTAGATGGGGTTTTGGGAAGCGGGGCGGTCCGATCCTATTTCCAACAGAGCGAAAGATAGGGCCGCGCCAAAGGTTGTATTCGGCTGGGACTCGTTTGCGTTGCTACAAGTCAGGCAATCCCGGCAGTCTTGGGTTGGCTCAACAGGCTGTCCATCGGCCGCCACTAGTACGGTTTTAACTACGCCGTAGGCGCAAATTTCTATGGAAAACACCTCATCATCACCGCCCGCCTTCTGCATTCCGAAGGGGCCAGATAATGTAAGACTCACGACCAGCAATAGGCCGAACAAAAGGGAATATGCGTTCTTCATACTGACGCATTTACATATAGACGGAACGGCACTCTTTGATCTAGCGCAAAGAGTACCAGATCAGTCCGGGTTTCTGCAGAAGCTTGTAGGAACAGGCCCAGCCAGAAAAAAGGATGTAAGCTGCTGGTGGCCCGATGTTTGCCTCGCCTACCCCGCAATTGAGGCTGAGAAGGCCGGTTGCGACGTATACGCGCCTGAAGACGTAGTTGGCAGCATGAGCCAGCTTTCCCACGAATATGGCATGAAGCGTATGATTTCTGCTGGTGTGGAGCCGATCACCTGGAACGTTGTTCCCGCAGAATTGCAACGTGATTACACGCGCTCAAGAGTGCTACCAGAAGTCACCGCTATCTTCATGGAATACCTGTTCAAGGTTGACCCGAACACAATCTGGTAGTGCCGAAACTAAGGTGGGACTCACGCATATTTTGACATGAAGGACTGTTAGAAGCCCTTCGTTGCGCCAATCACCAAGGTCTAAACTGCGGGATAAAACAGACCTTGGCTTCGGGCGTGTGAACGACGGCTTACGGCAAAACTTCGCAATGACCCTGAGCAATATTTGTCTCACGATTTTTTGAGCTCACGCACCCTAAGAACCGAATGCTGGCCTAGAATTTCGTAACCAAGCTCTGCTGCCAGACGTGATCTCAAAGTGGCCAGCTCTTCAGATGCCAATTCGAGCACCTCAGCACTGTCAAAATCACCTAGATGATCATGCTCGGTTTCCGGTGGCATTTCAAATTGGGCTGGGCAATCGTCAACTGCGAGGCGTTGAACAATACCGGCATCTGCCAGCATAGCGAGCACCCGATAGACGGTCGCAAGAGACACGCTGTTGTTGCGTCACGCGCGTGCCCGCGTCGCGCAGCATACTATCAATCTCGAAAGGCTAAGCGTATATCTTGCAGTCTTAAAATTCTGTAAGCGTCATAGCCAGCCAGAGATCCGATTGCAAATGGTTCTCAATTGCACTAAGCAGTTGCGAGTGATTTTCATTTACAAGTGCTAGACCCCACGCAATGGAGAATTGAATGCTACCCTGTTTCCTCAAGACTGTGTCCATCGCGGCACTCACTGCGATCTCTGCCACCGGTGCTTTTGCAGAGGATCGCATGAAGGTTGTGACGACATTTACGGTGCTTGCCGACATGGCCGCAAATGTCGCAGGCGACGCTGCAGACGTAGTTTCCATCACCAAACCGGGTGCAGAAATTCACGGTTACCAACCGACACCGCAAGATATCGTACGTGCGTCTGACGCCGACCTGATCTTGTGGAATGGCATGAATTTGGAACTTTGGTTCGAACAGTTCCTCAGCAACATGGAAGACGTGCCGTCCGCCACGCTGACTGACGGTGTCGACCCCATCTCGATTTCCTCGGGCAGCTACGAGGGTCAGCCGAATCCACATGCCTGGATGGGCCTTGATAACGCGCTGATCTACATCGACAATATCGTCGAGGCCTTTATCGAGCAGGACCCCGACAACGCCGAGACATATATGGCGAATGCCGAAGCCTATAAAGAAGAGCTTCGCGCCACCATCGAACCGCTGCGCGCTGCCATTGCGAAAATCCCTGAAAATCGTCGCTGGCTGGTGACGTGCGAAGGTGCGTTCAGCTACCTCGCCCGTGATTTCGGCATGAAAGAATTGTACCTGTGGCCGATGAATGCCGATCAGGTTGGCACACCTCAACAGGTGCGCGCCGTGATCGACGGTGTGCGAGAAAATGACATTCCTATCGTGTTCTGCGAAAGTACGGTCAACACGGCCCCCGCCAAACAAGTGGCGCGCGAAACTGGTGTGGTCTACGGCGGCGTTCTTTATGTCGACAGCCTAAGCGAACCTGACGGCAAAGTACCGACATACCTTGATCTGTTGAGCGTGACGTCCCGCACGGTAGCTACAGGACTAACGTCTGCAACAAACTAAGATCGACAAGGTGAAAAACCGACCTGCGGCGTTCGTGTCGCAGGTCACTTGCGATAAACTGCTACCGCGGTATCGCCAAAGGAAACAACATGCGTGACGACCAGACTTCACCCGAACGCCCGGATATCAAAACCAGTGTCGGAATTTCGGCGCAAGATGTAACGGTAACCTATCGAAACGGTCATACCGCCCTTTGGAATGCCAGCTTTGAGATCCCGCGCGGCACTGTCACAGCACTTGTCGGTGTGAACGGGTCCGGCAAATCAACGCTGTTCAAGGCGATCATGGGGTTCGTGCCCGCCGCCAAGGGCACCATAAAAATTCTTGGCCTTGATGTGAAAGAAGCATTGGCCAAGAACCTCGTGGCGTATGTCCCGCAATCCGAGGAAGTCGATTGGGCCTTTCCTGTTTTGGTCGAAGATGTCGTGATGATGGGCCGCTACGGCCATATGGGATTTCTGCGTCGCCCCAATAAAGTTGACCATGATGCGGTCGACGAGGCATTGCGCCGTGTCAACATGCAAGAATTCAGAAACCGCCAAATCGGAGAATTGTCGGGCGGCCAGCGCAAGCGCGTTTTCCTTGCTCGGTCCTTGGCACAGGACGGACAGGTGATATTGCTGGACGAGCCATTCACCGGGGTGGACGTGAAAACCGAAGAGCAAATCATCGGCCTGCTGCGCGAATTGCGCGATGAGGGCCGCGTGATGCTGGTATCGACCCACAACCTTGGGTCAGTCCCGGAATTTTGTGACCGCACAGTTTTGGTCAAGGGCACCGTCCTCAGCTACGGACTGACGGAGACCACATTCACCCGCGAAAACCTCGAAGACGCCTTTGGCGGCGTTCTGCGTCACTTCACACTGGGCGGCGATGCGTTGCATGACGATGAAGACGCGCGGTCAGTCACGATCTTTACCGACGATGAACGCCCCCTCGTACAATACGGCGACAAAACACAGCGCACGGACGACAAATCATGATGGAGTATCTGCTGGAACCGTTCTCATACAACTACATGACCAACGCCATGTGGGTGTCCGCCCTTGTGGGCGGTGTGTGTGCGTTTCTGTCTGCCTATTTGATGCTCAAAGGCTGGTCCCTGATCGGTGACGCGTTGTCCCACTCAGTCGTGCCGGGCGTGGCTGGGGCCTATATCCTTGGCCTGCCATTTGCCTTGGGCGCTTTCATCGCCGGAGGGCTTGCTGCTGGCGCGATGTTGTTTCTATCAGAACGATCCGGGTTGAAGGTTGATGTGATCATCGGTCTGATATTCACATCCTTCTTCGGGCTGGGTTTGTTCATCGTGTCGGTCAATCCAATGTCCGTGTCGATCCAGACTATTACCATGGGCAACATCCTTGCCATCACACCGGAAGATACGTTGCAGCTGGCCATTATCGGTTTTGTGTCGCTGGCGATTCTGCTGGCTAAATGGAAAGATCTGATGGTCACCTTCTTTGATGAAAACCACGCGCGGACCATTGGCCTGCGCCCCGGACTTCTGAAAGCAATATTTTTCATCCTGCTGTCCGCATCTGTGGTCGCCGCAATGCAAACCGTCGGTGCGTTTCTGGTGATTGCATTGGTCGTCACTCCGGGTGCAACCGCCTATCTGCTGTGCGACAGGTTCCCCCGTTTGATTATCACGTCCGTCGCAATCGGATCGATGACCAGCTTTTTCGGAGCCTATATAAGCTATTTTCTGGATGGCGCGACGGGTGGCATCATCGTGACCCTGCAAACCGCGATCTTTCTTGTGGCCTTTGTCTTTGCGCCCAAACACGGGCTGCTGGCCGCAAAGCGCAAAGCAAAACAAGCGTTAGAGCGCGGGCCCGGCGACCTTGCAGCGGAGTTTAAGTGATGGATTTTGAAGCCCTAATGCTGCCGTTCCAGTTCGCGTTTATGCAAAATGCGTTTCTGATTTCAATGATCGTATCAGTTCCAACAGCATTACTGTCGTGCTTTTTGGTGATGAAAGGCTGGGCGCTGATGGGCGACGCGGTTAGCCACGCGGTTCTGCCGGGCATCGTTCTGGCCTATATCCTTGGCATACCGCTGATCATCGGGGCGTTCGCCGCCGGTATGACCTGCGCCCTTGCGACAGGCTATCTATCCACTAACAGCCGCGTGAAACAGGATACCGTGATGGGGGTCGTGTTCTCTGGCATGTTCGGTGTTGGCATCGTGCTTTACGTGTCGGTCGAGACAAACGCACACCTTGACCACATCCTGTTTGGGAACATTCTGGGGGTCGAGCCGCACGAACTTTGGACTGCCGGTATCATCTCTGCTGGGGTCAGTTTGATGTTAGCTTTGAAATGGAAAGACTGGCTTTTACACAGCTTTGATCCCGCGCAGGCAAAGGCATCCGGCCTCTGGGTCAACTGGCTGCACTATGGCTTACTGGCAGCGCTGTCGCTGACAGTCGTGGCGACGTTGTCAGCAGCGGGTCTTATCCTTGCGATAGGTCTTCTGATCGCACCCGGCGCGATCGCATTCCTGATCGTGCGCAAATTTTCCACGATGCTTTGGGTCTCGGTTGTAGTGTGTATGGCGTCGATGCTGCTGGGGACGTATGCCAGTTTCTTCCTAGACAGCGCCCCCGCGCCAACAATCATTCTGATCATGACGGCATTGTTCATAATGGCCTTTATCAGACGGCAGGTCATAACGCGCCGTACTTCCATGCAGCGCGTGGAGGAGTCACTTATCCTTCCCATAAATGAGCCTTAAGGCCCTACGGGCGGCTCATTTATGGGGGGATAAGATCATCGGACGATTCTTCGCGCTAAAGCGAGCCCGTCTGGAAGACGGGGGGTTTAGACCAA
>CBDTVL010000126.1:0-11126 GCA_965363755.1 uncultured Sulfitobacter sp. | reverse complement strand
AAGTTCACATACGAATACGTCAGGATTCACTCGCCTGTGTTATCTTTTCCAGCTCTGCGGCAAAGACATAGCCTTGTCCATGAACCGCGCGGATCAGTGACCCGTTCCCATCATCGGGATCGATCTTTCGCCGCAGTCTGGCCACATGCGCATCAATCGCGCGATCCGTGACCATGACACTATTGCCGTATAGCGCATCCATGATCGAGGCGCGCGATAGCACTTCCCCCGCACTGTGAACCAACGTTTGAAGCAGCGTGAATTCCGTATTGGTCAGGGAGATAGCCTGCTCGGTGGACATGTCGGTGAGCCGTCTTTGAACCATATCCAGTTCCAATCCGACGAAGCGGACAGTTTGGAGTTCAATAGACAGTTCTTGTGGCTCTGTAGTGCCAGCACGACGCAAAACGGACTTAATTCGGGCCAGCAGTTCGCGCGGCTCGTAAGGTTTTGTGACATAATCGTCGGCGCCGATTTCTAGACCAACGATCCGGTCATAGACCTCATCACGCGCGGTCAGCATGATGACCGGGGTGCCGGACGCGTGCCTGATTTCGCCCGCAATTTCCAACCCATCGCCGTCCGGCAGGTTTAAATCCAGCACAACCAGTGCATAAGATACCGATTTCAGTGACGCGCGCGCATCAGCTGCCGTCGCCGCCGTATCCGCTTCAAATCCCTGTTTAATGAGAAAGCGCTTGAGGAAAGCCGTCAGCTGCCCATCGTCATCGACAACTAGAATGCGTTTGTTCATCCATTTCTTCCCATTTGGCAGCGTGCTGATATCTTACAAATTCCGGAAACAATCTCAACCGTTCGCACGAAAGGTCTGCCCATAATGCCCGAGGCCACAAACGCCAGTTCCGTGCCGCGAACTCAACGGATTGGCATTGCGTCTGTTCTGTTGTTGCTGCTGACCATGTCGCTTGGGATGTATCTGGGCATCCAGACGCGCGCCCAGTTTCGCGAGATTGAAGCAAGCTGGATCGACTATTCCGACGGCGTCGGCCGCAAAGGTGTTTGGATCAGTTCAATTCGCGGGGACCTTGGATACGGCGGTATCATCCACAACTTCAAGAATTACGTGCTGCGGCGAGAAGAGGTCTATCTGGACCGCACCAGAGAGCAGATCGCGCAGTTTATGGCGATAACAACCGAATACCTACAGGCGACTGTCGATCCGGATGAGCGTCAGGCAATTACTGTCGTCCGGCAAACCATCGATCAATATAACGCTGTCCTGCCAACCGCTATTCAAGCCGCCGAACAAGGCTGGAGCATTGAGCGAACCGATGCGGCTGTCCGAATAGAAGACAGCAAGGCGATCGCAGCGCTGGCCGATCTGGAATTGATCTGGACCACCAATCTGCAAATCAGCGCTGACCGAATGCTGGCCGCAGTCGATCGCGGGCAAACGCTGATCTGGATTGGCTTTGTATCAATTGCTGCGTTGGTGATGTCGTCGCTGCTTATCGGATATCTGCTGATCCTTTTGTTGCGGGATATGCGCGGTGCCATGTCCCAGCTGTCAGCGGAATTGCGTAGGCGCCGCGAGTTGCAGCTGTCCAACGAACGGCTGGCCCGCGCGGTCGAACAAAGCCCTGCCACGATCTTTATGACCGACACCGAGGCGCACATCATTTATGCCAACCGCCAGTTTGAAAAACTCACTGGATGGAGCCGTGAAGAAGTCATTGGACGCACGCCCCGTTTCCTTCAATCCGGTGATACGCCTGCAACCGAATACGAAGCGATCCGAGAACGGCTGGACAAAGGGCTGGACTGGCAGGGCGTTTTTCGCAATCGCTGCAAGGATGGTGGCAGTTACTGGTCGGAAACCAAGATCCTACCGCTGGTTGCTGCGGATGGCACAATCCAGAACTACATCGGCATTGGCGAAGACGTGACGGAAAAGCGGCAGGCCCGCGAACAGGTCGCCCGCGCCCAAAAGCTTGAGGCGGTTGGGCTGCTGGCGGGAGGGATTGCGCATGATTTCAACAACATTCTTACAACAATCGTCGGGGCGACCCACCTTGCCGCACTCGACGCTGAAGACGGCAGTGATATCGCGTTGGAAATCGAACAGATTGATATTGCTGCCCGGCGTGCCCAAAGCTTGGTGCGCGGATTGCTGACGTTTGCGCGTCGTACACCGGGACTACCCAAACCCAATGATCTGGGTGCGATCATTGAAGAAGTATCGCGGCTGTTGCGGGCCGCCAAACCGCCCACGATCACGCTCGATTGCACAGATTTTGATAGCGATATTTTTGTCCTAGGGGACGAGACTCATCTGCACCAGATCGTCATGAACCTGTGCCGCAACGCCATCGAGGTTATCGGCGGCGGCCCCGGTGTTATTCAGGTCCGTGCGCACCGGTTGCATGATGATGGTTTGGACGGGTTGGCCCAGCGGCCCGACGGTTGGGTCCGGCTATCGGTAACTGATGACGGACCTGGCATGAGCGTTGAAACAAAACGCCACCTGTTTGATCCGTTTTTTACGACAAAGCCCTTGGGGAAGGGATCGGGACTTGGGCTTGCGGTCGTCTTTGGACTGGTCGACGAAATGGGCGGGAAAATCGAAGTTGAGAGCCAGCCAAAACAAGGGGCCAGCTTTACAATTTATTTGCCGGGCACTGACGGTGATGCGGCCCAAGCCAAAGAGGAACAGGCTGGGATACCGCGCGGTCGCGAACGGATTGTGTTGGTGGATGACGAGGCCGAAATTGCAGCGACGTTTCGCCGGGTGCTGTTGCGTCTTGGCTATCAGGTCGAGGCGTTTACATCGCCACTGATCGCGCTGGAACATATCCGCGCGGCACCTGAGCGGCCTGATCTGCTTCTCTCGGATATGGTGATGCCCGACATGGGCGGCGAGGAACTGGCGAACGCAGTTCGCGAACTTCGGCCAGACATCCCAGTGATCTTTTGCACCGGCTACAATCCGTCCGGCCTAGAGATCACGGGACCTGCGCCTGAGCTGATGAACAAGCCTGTCGACCCGGCAAAACTGGCCCGTCGCATTCGCAGTATGATCGATGAAAAAGTCGATCAACCAACTTAAAACCGGATAACACAGTGGCGGCGTATAACTGCCACACCGTCACATTTCGTCACAAATAATCACAAAGCGCGCTCCCGCCCGCAACATATGCGGGCGGTCGAAGACCTAAGCTTGGATCAAGCTGAGTCTGTGAATGCTAGATGACCACTTTCAGCTTTCGAATTTTCTCACGGCGGATGCGCCCAGAAGTGACTGCCGCGCGACAGACCAGATCAGGTGGCAAAGCCCACGTGATCCTAGTCGGCCCAACGGGCCTAAGGGGAGGCATACATGCTAAAAAAACTTGCTCTGATGTGCTCATTGCTGGCCGGTACAGCGGTGGTTGCACAAGACGTGGTTCCAATACCACCGATGGACGTTAATACCGCCCGCGCCGAACTGGGCAAACGTCTGTTCTATGACACGCGTCTGTCGGGCGACACGTCGCTCAGTTGCGCAAGCTGCCACCAGCCGGACAAGGCCTTTACCGACGGTGAGGCGCTGTCGCAGGCTTATTCCGGCGCAGGCCATTTCCGCAACACACCAACGCTGGCTAATGTCGGCTATCGCGACGCATGGCTCCATGACGGGCGCTTGGGAACCAACCTCAACGATGTCGCGCGCGAGATGATTACTGAAACCTACTTGATGAACATGGACATGCGCATCATGCAGGAGCGGCTGAAGCAGGATCCAATTTATGTACAGATGTTTGATGCAGCCGGCATGTCCGAGCCGGGCAATGGCGGCGCGCGCAACGCGCTGATGGATTTCATGAAAACCATCGTGACGCGCGAAGCCCCAGTCGACGACGGCGCGTTGTCCGCAGCCGCACAACGCGGCAAAGGTATCTTTGAGGGCAAAGCTGATTGCGCGGCCTGCCACTCTGGCCCGCGCTACACCGATGACATGCCCCACAACACTGGTGTGCCCGGCAACCCCGATATCTGGGCCTCGGCGGAACGGCATTCGGCGTTTGTGACCTATGCCAAGTTCATGGGTGTCGAGAACTACATGAACCTGCGTGAAGATCTGGGTGCTTACATCCGAAACCACCGCCCCGAGACCAAGCGCAGTTTCCTGACCCCAACGCTTCGCGAATTGGTCTGGACCGCACCTTACATGCACAATGGCACGTTCGAAACATTGGCCGAAGTGGTGGACTTCTATGACGTCGGAGGTGGCAATGACCTTCTGAAAGATACGCGATTGAAGCCGCTGGGCCTTGTTCCAAGCGAGAAGTCAGACCTGATCGCTTATCTAGAAGCAATGTCCGGTGCGAGCTTCGATACGGATGAGTATGTTTGGCGTGAAGACGACTATGACTATGCGCTGATCGAAGATTGGAAAAACGCCAAAAACTAAGGAGGCAGGACCATGAGAAATTTTACCGCAATCGCATTGGGCCTTGCTACGTTGATGGCAGCACCCACGTTCGCACAGGATAGGCCCGAAGGTCTGGCCGCACTCGGCCCCCCACCGATCCCGGCAGATAACCCGATGACCCTTGAAAAGATCGCATTGGGGGAAAAACTATTTTTTGATCCAATCCTGTCGGGCAACAAAGCGATGCCCTGCTCGGCGTGCCACATGCCTGATGCAGGCTGGGCGATACAGGACAAGATCAGCTTTGGATATCCCGGCACGACCCATTGGCGCAACAGTCAGACCATCGTGAACTCGGCTTACTACGGCAAACTGTTCTGGGCAGGATCGTCCGGATCGCTTGAGCATCAGGCGCGGTCAGCCGCGCGCGGCGGTGTCGCGGGCAACGGCGAAGACGACATGATGGAAGCGCGTCTAGCCTTTGTACCGGAGTATCGCATGGCCTTCCGCAACGTGTTTGGCGACGACTGGCCCAACATCCGTCACGCCTATATGGCAATCGCCGCCTATGAACGCTCGATCGTTCAGACCGACACACCGTTTGATGATTACATGAACGGCGACGATGGCGCACTGGACGCTGCGCAGAAACGCGGCCTTGATCTATTCGCGGGCAAGGCGAACTGCATTGCCTGCCACACCGGAGCGCTGCTGAGTGACGAGAGCTACCATAATCTGGGCGTCCCACCTTATGACGGCTGGGAAGATGACCCCATCGCACAGATAACATTCCGGTTCGAGCTTCTAGCCAAAGGTTCAACCGAGGAAATGTACCGCAATACTAAGGACGATCCGGGCCTCTATTTCCGTACGAAACAGAAATCGGACAAGGGCAAGTTCCGCACGCCCAGCCTGCGCTACACCAAATACACCTATCCCTACATGCACAACGGTATGCTTGAGACCCTGCGGGATGTTGTAGAATTTTACAACGCAGGCGGTGGCGAGAATGAGTTTGCGGAAAACAAGTCGCCTCTGATCCAGCCCCTAGGCCTCACTGGCACAGAAATGGATGATCTGACCGCATTTTTAGAAAGCCTGAGCGGCGACGAAATTCTCCCCCCAGAACCGGATGTGCCCGAAATGGAATCTTTGCCCATCGTGGCCAACAATTGAACAGGAGGCAGGACAAATGAACGATCTTGATCCCAAAATTATCGCGGCCATCAACGGCGAAAATGGCGAAGCCAAGAAAGCAGGCACACGCAATTGCCTGATGAACAGACGTCAGTTCCTTCTGACAAGCGGCATTGCGACTACCGTCGTGATGGTGGGTATCCCGGGCATGCCCGAGGCGCAGACGCCTGCGGTCGTATCGACCTATCCGCGCAAATTCATCGCCAAGCTTAGCGAGTTGGTCGCCGATGAGCCCTTTGATTTCGAATACCCCGATGAGGGTGCCTATGCCGAAAGCATTCTGGTCAAATTGGACCAAAAAGCCGGCGGCGGTCTGGGGCCGGACAAGGATGTCGTGGCCTTTAATTACACCTGCACGCATCAAGGTGGGCCCCTGCAAGGGACTTACAAGGCCGCCGACAAGGCTTTGGGCCCCTGCCCACTGCATCTGACGACCTTCGATCTGACGCGCCACGGGATATTCATTTCCGGTCAGGCGTACCAGTCACTGCCTCAGGTTCTGTTGGAACTGGAGGGCGACGACATCTACGCCGTCGGCATGTTTGGCCTGATCTACGGCCGTTTTGACAATCTGCAGGGTTGAGGAGAAAAACCAATGTCCACTCCGTATTATGTGCCTGAACAATCCATTCCTCTGCCCCCGGTCGACGCTGATGTCATCTCAACCGCATGCGATTACTGCATCGTTGCATGTGGCTATAAAGTATACCGCTGGCCGGTTGCTGGCGGACGAAATGGCGGCCCAGCGGCTGATCAGAACGCCTTTGGCGAAGACTTCCCTGTCAATCCGCTGGGCGCTTGGGTCGCGCCCAACCAGCACAACATCGTGCTGCACAATGGCGAGCCGCACCACGTGGTTATCATTCCCGACAAGGACACTGATTTCGTCAACTATTCCGGTAACTCTTCCATTCGGGGCGGCGCACTGGCGCAAAAGGTCTACAATCCGCAGACGCCCACCCGTGACCGCCTGAAATCGCCGATGGTGCGTATGTTTGGCGTGCTGATGCCTGTCACTTGGGATTTTGCATTGGATATCGCCGCCGCAGTTGGTAATCATGTGTTAGAAAAGCACGGCACCAATGCCTACGGCGTAAAGACGTTTTCTTACGGCTATATGGAAAACACATATGCAATCACGAAATACGCGCTGCGCCACATCAACACCGCGAATTTCACGTTCCATGATACTCCTTCGGATGTCTCTTCGACGCCTGGGTTCCGGGATGCGGGCTTTGACAACTTCGGCCCCTCTTATGACGATTGGGCCGACGCTGACACGCTGATGATGTGCGGCACGGACCCATACGAATCCAAGACAATCCTGTTCACCGATTACATCATGCCCGCCATTCAAGGTGGTCAAAAGACCATCTTCATGTTGCCACGCCGCACGGCTGGCACAGCGTTTGCCGAAAAGAACGGCGGTATCGTTCTGGATATTCAACCGGGCACCGATCTGCCAGTGGTTTTGGCTATTGCACGGGTTATTGTCGAAAATGGCTGGCAGGATGATGAATGGATCAAGAACTGGGTGAACAACAAATGGGAAAGCTCTTCGGGCTTTGGTCAGGGCACGCGGAACACGCCATGGCAGTGGCGCACGACCTGGGGTAAATTCCAGACCTCTGGCTTTGAAGACTGGAAGGAATGGCTGCTAGCGCAGGACTATTCCGTACCGGAAAAAGCCGCCGAGATCGCCCAGATCGACGTGCAGAAAATCTATACTGCCGCTGAATGGATGGCCAAACCCAAGCCAGACGGGACACGGCCCAAAACCTCGATTATGATAGAAAAGGGTTTTTACTGGTCTAACAACACCGGCAACACGCAGGCGATCTCTGCGCTTGGGATCACCGTGGGTGCTGGCGGACGTCCGGGTCAGGTGATCGGGCGCGCCGGTGGCCACCAACGTGGCGGCCTTCGCGGCGGTGGATATCCGCGTAACAAGTCTCCCGAAAAGCTGCCTGGGCGTCGTCGCCGTGCGATGGATACCGACCGCTATCTGATGAGCGGGCACACGCGGCTGGCCCACGTCATTGGCACCACCTGGGTTCAGGCGATGTGCGGTACACAATCATTGCAAGCCAAGTTTGACGAACTGACCACGCGCAACCCGCATCAGGTGCAAAGCTTTGAAAAGCAGGACATCATCGACACGCTAAAGCGGCGCGCCGATAGCGGCGGCATGGTGGTGTGGAACCAGGACATCTATCTGGTCGACCCGATTGGTGCCCGTTACGCCGACATCGTTTTCCCGGCCTCCGGTTGGGGGGAAGAAACCTTTACCCGCGCGAATGGTGAACGCCGTCTGCGACTTTATCCCAAGTTCTACGACGCGCCGGGAGAGGCGAAACCCGATTGGTGGATCATTGCAAATCTTGCCAAGAAGATGGGCTTTGAAGGATTCGACTGGAAGGACTCCAACGACGTGCTCGAAGAAGGGGCCCGCCATTCACGCGGATCGCGCAAAGACTTCAACATGGTCCATGTCGCCGCGAAGCGCGAAGGCAAAACTCTTCACGAAAAGTTTGGCGAGTTTGGAACCAATGGCATTCAGGGTCCGGTGATGATGCTGGCTGACGGGTCGCTTGAAGGGACCAAACGCTTACATGACACGCAGCGTATCTTACCCGACACAGGCCCCACCGGTGCCAATGTGTTCAACAAGAAACTCACGCATTTCAACAGCCAGACCGGCAAGTGCAATATCCAGAAAGCGCCGTGGGATCTTTTTTCAAGCTATTGGGAATGGATGAAACCGCGCGAAGACGAAATCTGGATTTCGTCCGGTCGCATCAACGAGCGTTGGCAATCGGGCTATGATGATCGGCGCAGACCCTACATCGTTCAACGCTGGCCCGAAAACTGGATCGAAATCCACCCATCAGTGGCTGAAGCGCGCGGTATCGAAAGCGGCGATTACGTTCAGGTCTACTCTGATCGCATCCCGGTTCAGACCGACACGATTGTCGGCGTTGAGGGCAGTGACTTTGATTTCAGCTCGCTGTTGAAGAACGGGCACATCGAACTCACCAAGGGATCGGTTACCGCGGTGGCCATCGTCACCCCTGCGGTCAAGGAAAACCTTGGCTACATGGACTTCCTGCATACTTCGCAACCGGCCAATGCGCTTTCGGGCCGCGTGGTCGACTGGATCAGCGGCAACTACAATTACAAGATGGGCGTCGGTAAGGTGCGGAAAATGGGCGAAAGCCCCTACAAACATCAGTTCCGTTCGATGTCTTTCGCACGTCGCGATATTGCCTGACTTGCGATGACAAGTGCCTGGCCTAATCAGGGCCGGGCAACCTTGAATTCATGACACGATAGGACGCAATTATGTTGGATCAAAGCCAGTTCATTCCTGCTGCGGACCGCCCAGACCCGGTTCCGTTGATCCTGGATCACCTTGCAAGCGGCAATGACGTCATTCGCACAGGGGCGGTCCGCGCAGCTGCTGCGCTGGCGATAGATGATGATCGCGTGCGCGTCGCTTTGGTAGATGCTCTCCTAGACGAAGATCCGGATGTGCGGACCGATGCAATGGACGCTCTGGTGCTGTGCGCAAGACGGGCGGATGCGGACACGCTGCGCCGCTCGTTGCTGGGAGACCCTGTGCGCGAGGTCAAACACGCTGCGATCCGGGCCTTGACCAGACTGAATGACATTGCGTCGGTTCCGATCTTTCGCAAGCTCGTCATATCTCGTGCGGATGATGACGTGGCTTGGGAAGACGACAATGATGCGTGGGATGATTGGCTGGATGTGCAGATCGCGGTGATTGAGGCGTTGGGCCAGTTAAGCGCACATGAGGCCATCGAAGACATTCTGGCCGCGCGCGATGATGAAGAAGGCCAGGTACTAGATGGGCCCGTCTTTGCGGCCTTGGCCGCAATGGGCGACAAAGGCGTCGTCTGGTTGCTGGCCATCGCGCAAAGCGAAAAAGGTCTTGGGCGCAAACGCGCATTGGAAGTTTTGGCTGATTTGCAAAGTGATGTACTCGTCGGTTTTGTAGACCTCATTGTCGGTGATGCTGCTGCAGATGTGCGCCGGCTGGCACTTCCTTTGTTGCTGCCCGATGACCCGCGCATTGACGCACTGGCGCTACAAGACCCGGACGAAGGCGTGAGGTGTGAAACACTGCGCCTTTTTGCGGATCGCCGGCCGGAATTTGCGATTAAAGCCCTGTCAGACAAAAGTGAACTGGTACAGGCTGCCGCATTGGATCATTTGGTGTTCCCGCTAGAGGACGCGTTGCAATCGACCCTGGCCGATAACGCCATCGCTTGGACCCGCTTTGGCAAGGAAAAACTGGCCGTCGCAGCTGCGCGCATATTGCCTCGTTTGGCTCAGGAACGCGCATCAGAGCCATTGATCGAACTTGTCCGCAACACCGCACGGCCGCTTGAAGCCCGGCTGGCAGCGGTTACCGCATTGGCAGAGATGAGCGATATTTCCGCCACCGAAAGACTGATAACACTGTTGGGCAACGAGACCCAGCAAGTCCGCACCGTTGCGCTGACCCAATTGGCGGGGCGCTGCCGCGCCGGTGACACTACAGCCGGACAAGCACTGGCGATGGCGATGGATGGCACACTTTTATCACCCGACCGTGCGGTCGTGGTGCATGATGCCGAAACAGGCCCTGATCTTGCGATGTCAAAGACGGACGAAGCTCCGCGGGGGCATCTGCACATTTCCCGTGACGGCGACATTGTCGAGACCGACCCGGACGACACTAACGATATTAACGTTGTAACACTGTCCACGCTTGACGCTATTCAACTCAGTCGGCTTCCGGATGCCGAGCCAGCCCTCGCCGAAGTGACACCCGAGGAATCTGCGCCAAAACGCCGCCATCGCCGAGCTGTCGAAGGGCCCGAAACAGTCGCCGACGATTTGCGATTCTTGGCCCTTGGTATCGCTGGTGACGCGCCTGGTATTGCCATTGAGGCTGCTGCTATTGAGGCGGTTCAAAGCAAGGATGATGCCCTGCGGCTTGCCGCCTATCGCGCCCTGCTGAAACGCGCCGAAGCAGATCGGAACGGCGCGCAGAATACAGGCCTTGCGCGGAACGGATTGGCAGACGAAAATCCGGCCATTCGCTCGACTTCAGCACAGATCCTTGCACTGTCTCCTGGGAATTCAGTTGCTCTCGAAGCGTTTCTTGAGGACCCCGATGCACTGGTGCGCGCCGTTGCAGTGCGCCACGCGGCAACAAATGAACATGCGCTGGTGGCGTTGGAAGACCCGGCACTGGTTGTCCGCGAAGCCGCGCTTGCCAAAGTGTTGGCAGAAGGCCAAGACGATCTTGCATCGGCTGTGTTTGATGCGTTGTCCCGGGCGGAACGGATCGACACATTGGCAGATGCATGCTGCAAGTCCGATCTGGTTCTAAATCGAAGCATTCAGGCTCTAGCCGGTTCGGATGTCACACCGAAACAAGCGCACGTACTGCTTGAGGCTCTGGCCCGATACGGAACTCCGACAAGCCCATCAGCATAAGGCCAGTGACGACGCAATAATAGCAAGGGGATAAAGCAATGCAACAGGG
>CBDTVL010000125.1:0-11170 GCA_965363755.1 uncultured Sulfitobacter sp. | reverse complement strand
GCGCGGCAAAAGTTACCACCCAAAACCTGCAAGTTGTCAAAACCGACGCTGATCGCGGCATCATTATGATCAAAGGTGCTGTACCTGGTTCCAAAGGTGGTTGGGTGACAATCAAGGACGCGGTTAAGAAACCGTTCCCCGAGAATGCCATTCTGCCTGCGGGCCTGCGTTCTGCTGCTGCCGAAGCCGCTGCCGCTGCTGACGCCGCCGCTGCTGAAGCTGCTGCAGAGGCAGAAGCCGCCGCCGCCGCCGCTGCCGAAGCCGAAGCTGCCGCAATTGAAGCTGCCGCCGCAGAAGAAGCGAAACCGGATGTGGTTGCAGAAGCTCAAGCTGCTGAAGCTCAGAAGAAGGAAGGCGAAGAATGAAACTCGACGTCATCAAACTGGACGGCAAGAAAGCCGGTAGCGTCGATTTGGCCGAAGACCTGTTTGGTCTGGAGCCGCGCGCCGACATTCTGCATCGCGTCGTCCGCTGGCAGCGCAACAATGCGCAAGCTGGTACACACAAAGTCAAAACACGGTCCGAAGTCAGCTACTCGACCAAAAAGATCTATCGCCAAAAAGGTACCGGTGGCGCTCGTCACGGTGCACGGTCGGCGCCGATCTTCCGCGGTGGTGGTGTCTACAAAGGTCCGGTCGTGCGCTCGCATGGCCACGAACTGACCAAAAAGTTCCGCAAACTGGGCCTCAAGCATGCTCTGTCTGCGAAAATGGCAGCTGGTCAGTTGGTTGTGATCGACGAAGCATTGTCGGCAGGAAAAACCGCAGCTTTGGCCAAACAAGTGAAAGACCTTGGCTGGAAACGTGCGTTGATCATCGATGGTGTGTCGGTCAACGAAGACTTCCTGAAGGCATCGCGCAACATTGAAGGTCTGGATATCCTGCCAACAATGGGTGCAAACGTTTATGATATCCTCAAGCGTGACACTCTTGTGATCACCAAAGCGGGTGTCGAAGCACTGGAGGCTCGTTTGAAATGAGTGCCAAGCACGAACATTACGATGTGATCCGCAAGCCGATCATCACTGAAAAGGCCACTATGGCGTCTGAAAATGGCGCGGTTGTTTTCGAAGTGGCGATCGACGCCAACAAGCCAATGATCAAAGAAGCGGTCGAAACGCTGTTTGGTGTTAAGGTCAAAGCGGTCAACACGACAATTACCAAAGGCAAAGTCAAACGCTTCCGTGGCCAGCTTGGCAAACGGAAAGACGTGAAAAAGGCCTATGTGACCCTCGAAGAGGGGAACACTATCGACGTGACCACAGGTCTCTGATAGTGAGCGACGAATCTGCTCTGGCCCTGGTTTCAACCGGGGCCATGGCCGTTTAAACTGGGGACCTTCGGGGCCCTATACACTTGGCACCTCCGGGGGCCTCAAACATAGCGGGAAAACTCCCGCGCGGCGGGGAAACCCGCCGGAGCTAAACGGAAGACAGAAAGCATGGCACTCAAGTCGTATAAGCCGACGACGCCGGGCCAGCGCGCGCTGGTGCTGATCGACCGTTCGGAGCTTTGGAAAGGACGTCCCGTCAAATCTCTCACTGAGGGTTTGACGAAACATGGCGGCCGGAACAACACCGGACGGATCACGATGCGCCGCAAGGGCGGCGGGGCGAAACGCCTTTACCGGATCGTTGATTTCAAACGCAACAAACTAGATGTCGCGGCAACCGTTGAACGGATCGAGTATGACCCGAACCGGACCGCCTTCATCGCGCTGATCAAATATGACGATGGCGAGCAGGCCTATATGCTTGCGCCGCAGCGTCTGGCAGTTGGTGACAAGGTCGTTTCGTCGATCAAGGCCGATATCAAACCGGGCAACGCGATGCCGTTCTCGGGCATGCCGATTGGTACCATCATTCACAACATCGAGATGAAGCCAGGTAAAGGCGGTCAAATTGCCCGCGCTGCCGGGACCTACGCTCAGTTTGTTGGCCGTGATGGTGGCTACGCTCAAATTCGGTTGTCTTCGGGCGAACTGCGTATGGTGCGTCAAGAATGCATGGCGACGGTTGGTGCGGTTTCGAACCCTGACAACTCGAACCAGAACTTCGGTAAAGCCGGTCGTATGCGTAACAAGGGCGTTCGCCCCTCTGTGCGTGGTGTGGTCATGAACCCGATCGATCACCCACATGGTGGTGGCGAAGGCCGTACATCAGGTGGTCGTCACCCGGTGACGCCATGGGGCAAGCCGACAAAGGGTGCAAAAACCCGGAACAAGAACAAAGCGTCCAGCAAGCTGATCATCCGCTCGCGGCACGCCAAGAAAAAGGGGCGTTAAGATATGTCTCGCTCAGTTTGGAAAGGTCCTTTTGTCGACTCTTATGTCCTCAAGAAGGCCGAAGCGTCCCGCGAAGGCGGCCGCAAAGAAGTGATCAAGATCTGGTCGCGCCGCTCGACGATCCTGCCCCAGTTTGTGGGCCTGACGTTCGGCGTGTACAACGGTCACAAGCACATCCCTGTCAACGTCACAGAAGACATGATTGGTCAGAAGTTTGGTGAGTATTCGCCAACTCGTACCTATTATGGTCATGCTGCTGACAAAAAAGCGAAACGGAAGTAAGCCATGAGCAAGGATAAGAATCCCCGCCGCGTGGCAGACAACGAAGCAATGGCAAAACTGCGCATGCTCCGTACTTCCCCGCAAAAGCTGAATCTTGTGGCGGCCATGATCCGCGGCAAGAAAGTGGACAAGGCCCTCACGGACCTGACCTTCAGCAAAAAGCGTATCGCAATTGACGTCAAGAAATGCCTTCAGTCTGCAATCGCCAACGCCGAGAACAACCATAACCTGGATGTGGACGAATTGATCATTGCAGAAGCATATGTCGGCAAGAACCTGACTCTGAAACGCGGACGTCCGCGCGCCCGGGGCCGGTTCGGCAAGATCGTAAAGCCGTTTTCGGAACTGACGATCAAAGTACGTCAAGTTGAGGAGCAAGCCTAATGGGTAACAAAGTCAATCCGATTGGCATGCGCCTGCAGGTGAACCGCACCTGGGACAGCCGCTGGTATGCCGACACAAAAGATTACGGTGACCTTCTTCTGGAAGATCTGAGAATCCGTGACTTCATCGACGAAGAATGCAAGCAGGCGGGTATTGCCCGTGTGATCATCGAACGTCCGCACAAAAAGTGCCGGGTTACGATCCACACAGCACGTCCCGGTGTGATCATTGGCAAGAAAGGCGCAGACATTGAAACTCTGCGCAAGAAAATCGCCAAAATCACGGCCAGTGAACTGCATCTGAACATCGTTGAAGTGCGCAAGCCAGAAATGGACGCCCGGCTGGTTGGCGAAAGCATCGCCCAGCAGTTGGAACGTCGTGTTTCGTTCCGTCGAGCGATGAAGCGCGCGGTGCAAAACGCGATGCGTATGGGTGCCCTTGGTATTCGTGTGAACGTGGCGGGCCGTCTTGGTGGCGCCGAAATCGCGCGGACAGAATGGTACCGTGAAGGCCGTGTGCCTTTGCACACCCTGCGTGCCGATATCGATTACGCTCACGTCGAAGCAAAAACTGCCTATGGCATCATCGGGATCAAGACATGGATCTTCAAAGGTGAGATCATGGAACACGATCCAGCTGCGCGTGACCGTAAAGCCCAGGAACTCCAGGATGGTCCTGCGCCCCGTGGCGCTGGCGGCCGTCGCTAAGGAGGAATGAAAAATGCTTCAACCAAAGCGCACTAAGTTCCGTAAGCAATTCAAAGGCTCGATCAAAGGAGAAGCCAAAGGCGGCTCTGATCTGACTTTTGGAACTTACGGCTTGAAAGCCATCCAGCCAGAACGTGTGACAGCACGTCAGATCGAGGCAGCTCGCCGCGCGATGACACGTCACATGAAACGTCAGGGCCGTGTCTGGATCCGGATTTTCCCGGATGTTCCAGTCACTTCCAAGCCTACCGAAGTTCGGATGGGTAAAGGTAAAGGTTCTGTCGACTTCTGGGCAGCCAAAGTAAAACCCGGCCGCATCATGTTTGAAATTGATGGTGTGGATGATGTCGTCGCGCGTGAGGCCCTGCGCCTTGCTGCGATGAAGCTGCCGATCAAGACTCGCGTCGTCGTTCGGGAAGATTGGTAACCGTTTAAAGCGCGATGCGTTTTAAACGAGTGCGGTGTAGCGGGTTTTTACAGAAAATCTGCGGGCCGCACACCAGTGGAACTAAAAAGCCCCCGCTGAGATATCAGCGGGGGCTTTTGTATTGGCGTGCACCATGCTCGCTCGGAGATCGAAGCACACGCCGATCAGGTTCGCTCATTTGTGGCTCAGTCTGAATGCCCCGACACCTTCCCTAACAACCGGGAGCCGGTCCGCAGGTTTGTTTCACAAACCCGCTACACTGCAATCGGTTGGTCCTTTCAGGACCAGCCGTAATTAAAGCTCACCGAAATCCGGTCTTCACTTGCCATGTTCATCGGCACTTCGTGGCGCAGCCAACTCTCCCACAAAAGCACATCGCCCACTTCCGGCGCAACATAGATGAAATTGCGCAGTTCTTGTCGCGCGTCGGCCGTCCGTGTCGGAGCGGCCATCATCATGGCTGAGCGTGGGTCTTCGAATTTGATGGCGCTCGCGCCTTTTGGCATCGCCACATAAGTGGTGCCTGAAATGACTGAATGCGGGTGGATATGTGAGGTGTGGATGCCACCTTCGGGCAGGATGTTGATCCACAGGCTGTCCAGTTTGAGCTTTTTGTTGTCCAAATCGAACGCTAAGTCTTTGGCAAAAGCCGCAACATGTTTATTAAGCGCCTTTTTGAGGTCCTTGAAGATCGGAAACCGCCACGGCAGGTCGGTCAGCGAGGCGTAGCTGGTGTAGCCCGGAAAATCATTCTCCTCGCACCATTCCTGCCCGGCTTCGTCATCCTCGGCGATCGACAAGCAAGAATTCTCAAGCTCGTCGGGATCGATTGCTTTGCCATGTTCAGACAAGGCAGCACGGTAGAGGCGAGTAACGAAAAGTGAATCGATTTGTGACATGCCGCGTCATAACCCAATAAGGGTTATGACGACAGTGCTGTGTAGCTGGGAATCTCTGATTTCCTGCGGGCCGACACCCCGTGCGTGTAGAAAGCCGATGCTAGGAAAACGAAAGCGGCCAAGCACCAAAAAATCGAATCCCCCTCGGAGTCTAAACAGCCCTTGCCAACCAGCCGCGCAAGGTCTAAAGCACGCCTTCATCATGAACTCCACTGGAATCAGGGTGACCCTTTTGGGGGCCTGCCAGTGATGTTGAAAGGAAAAGGCGCATGAACGCCCAGGAACTACGTGACAAGACACCTGATCAACTCCGCGAGGAGTTGGTGAACCTGAAGAAAGAGAGCTTTAATTTGCGCTTTCAGCAGGCCACAGGTCAGATGGAAGGCACCGCCCGCATGAAAACGGTTCGCCGTGACGCGGCGCGTGTGAAAACCATTCTCAATGAAAAAGCCGCTGCTGCGGCCGCTGAATAAGGGAGCCTGACAGATGCCCAAGCGAATTCTTACCGGCACCGTAACCAGCGACGCCAATGAACAAACAGTCACCGTGTCAGTGGAACGCCGTTTCACGCACCCGGTTCTGAAGAAAACCATCCGAAAGTCCAAGAAATACCGGGCTCACGATGAAAAGAACACGTTCAAGACGGGCGACTCTGTTCGCATTATTGAATGTGCACCAAAGTCGAAAACGAAACGCTGGGAAGTTCTGGAAGCCTAGGCTGACAGACATCTCAGTTTGATCGAAACCCTGGGGGATAGTCCCCAAAGGTCGGGAGAAACCATATGATCCAGATGCAGACCAATCTGGATGTTGCTGACAACAGCGGCGCTCGCCGTGTTCAGTGCATCAAGGTCCTGGGTGGTTCCAAGCGTAAATACGCATCCGTCGGCGACATCATTGTCGTCTCGGTTAAGGAAGCCATCCCACGTGGCCGCGTTAAGAAAGGGGACGTCCGCAAGGCCGTCGTCGTACGCACCGCTAAAGAAGTTCGTCGTGACGATGGCACAGCCATCCGTTTTGACCGCAACGCAGCCGTTATTCTGAATAACAATAACGAGCCTATGGGCACCCGGATCTTTGGACCGGTTGTGCGCGAACTGCGCGGCAAGAACTTCATGAAGATTATTTCGCTTGCGCCGGAGGTGCTGTAATGGCTGCCAAACTCCGCAAAGGTGACAAAGTCATCGTGCTTGCCGGCAAGGACAAGGGCAAAGAGGGCACCATTACCTCTGTTGACCCGAAAGCTGGCAAAGCAGTCGTGGAAGGCGTGAACATCGCCATCCGTCACACCAAACAAAGCCAGTCAGATCAGGGCGGCCGGATCCCGAAAGCGATGCCGATTGACCTGAGCAACCTGTCGGTGCTGGACGCCAAAGGCAAAGCCACGCGCGTCGGGTTCAAAATTGACGGCGACAAAAAAGTTCGCTTTGCCAAAACCACGGGGGACGTGATCGATGCTTGATGCAGCAACCTACACCCCGCGCCTGAAGGCCGCGTATGACGAAACCATGCGCGCCGCCATGAAGGAAGAGTTTGGCTATAAGAACGATATGCAGATCCCGCGTCTGGAAAAAATCGTTCTGAACATCGGCTGTGGCGCAGAAGCTGTCCGCGACAGCAAAAAAGCCAAATCCGCGCAGGAAGATCTGAGCAAAATCGCAGGCCAAAAAGCCATGACGACGATTGCGAAGAAATCCATTGCGGGCTTCCGTGTACGTGAAGAAATGCCACTGGGGGCTAAAGTGACCCTGCGTGGCGAGCGTATGTATGACTTTCTGGATCGTCTGGTCACCATTGCGATGCCTCGTATCCGCGACTTTCGCGGCGTTCCGGGTAAATCATTTGATGGCCGCGGCAACTACGCGATGGGCATGAAAGAGCATATCGTGTTTCCGGAAATCGAATACGACAAAGTCGATGAAGTGTGGGGCATGGATATTATCATCGTGACCACTGCATCAACCGACGCTGAAGCGAAGGCACTGTTGAAGCATTTCAACATGCCTTTTAACAGCTAAGCGCGGGGAGAGAGAACAATGGCTAAAAAATCAATGATCGAACGCGAAAAGAAGCGCGAAAAACTGGTGGCACAATACGCCGTCAGACGTGCTGAGCTGAAAGCTATCGCGAGTGACCAAAGCCTGCCGATGGAAGAGCGTTTCAAAGCGCGCCTGAAGCTGGCCAAGCTGCCGCGCAATAGCTCGGCAACACGTCTGCACAATCGCTGCCAGCTTACAGGCCGGCCTCATGCTTACTATCGTAAGCTCAAAATTTCGCGGATCGCGCTGCGGGAACTTGGCTCAAGTGGTCAAATCCCCGGCATGGTCAAGTCGAGCTGGTAAGGGAGAGATATTATGACTGATCCTATCGCAGACATGCTCACCCGTATCCGCAACAGCCAAATGCGCGGCAAGTCGACGGTTATGACACCGGCGTCTAAATTGCGCGCTTGGGTGTTGGATGTGCTGGCCGACGAAGGCTACATCCGCGGGTATGAGAAATTGACTGGTGAAGACGGCCATCCGGCCATCGAAATCAGCCTCAAGTATTACGAAGGCACTCCTGTCATTCGCGAATTGAAGCGGGTCTCTAAACCCGGTCGTCGTGTTTACATGGGCGTCAAAGACATCCCATCTGTCCGTCAGGGCCTTGGTGTGTCGATTGTCTCCACCCCACAGGGTGTGATGTCGGATGCCGCAGCACGCAGCGCCAATGTTGGCGGCGAAGTGCTCTGCACCGTATTCTAAGGAGTGCAAGATGTCTCGTATTGGTAAGAAACTGGTCGATCTGCCCACTGGCGTTACCGCGTCAATGTCGGGTCAAACCATCGAAGTCAAAGGCCCCAAGGGCACGCGCAGCTTTCGCGCCACAGATGATGTGACCATCACGATCGAGGATAGCTCGGTTTCGGTCACGCCCCGTGGCAAATCAAAGCGCGCGCGCCAGCAATGGGGTATGAGCCGCACAATGGTTGCCAATCTGGTGACTGGCGTGACTGCTGGCTTCAAGAAAGAGCTGGAAATCCAGGGCGTTGGTTATCGTGCAGCGATGACTGGAAACTCTCTGAGACTCAACCTGGGCCTGTCCCATGACGTTAATTACGTGCCGCCTGAAGGTGTCACCGTAACCGCGCCAAAGCAGACCGAGATTGTGGTTGAAGGCATTGATGAGCAACTCGTTGGTCAAGTAGCGGCCAACATCCGTGCGTGGCGCAAGCCCGAGCCATATAAAGGCAAGGGCATCCGCTATAAAGGCGAGTTTGTCTTCCGCAAAGAAGGCAAGAAGAAGTAAGGACGAGAGTAATGGCAAACAGCAAAAGACAACTGTTCTTGAAGCGCCGCCTGCGCGTTCGGAACAAACTTCGCAAGGTAAACGCGGGCCGTGTGCGCCTGAGCGTACACCGCAGCAACAAAAACATCAGCGTCCAGCTGATCGACGATGTAGCCGGTCGCACACTTGCGTCGGCGTCATCGCTGGAAAAAGATCTGGGCGTTGTGGGCAAGAACAACATCGAAGCGGCGACCAAAGTGGGCGCGGCAATCGCCGAGCGTGCCAAGAAAGCCGGTGTTGAGACAGCCTATTTTGATCGTGGCGGTTTCCTCTTTCACGGAAAGGTTAAGGCTCTGGCCGAAGCTGCGCGTGAAGGTGGCTTGAAAATCTAAATGAAGGCGGCCTGTTAGGGCCGCCTCGATGATCCGGGAGCTGTTAGCTCACCTGGATTGACCAATTGGTGCTGATGGCGCCGGATAGAAAAGGATGCCTGACGTATGGCAAGAGATGACAAACGTGGGGGCGGACGCCGCAATCAGCGCGACGAAAACCCGGAATTCACCGATCGCCTCGTTGCGATCAACCGGGTCTCCAAGACCGTCAAAGGTGGTAAGCGTTTTGGCTTTGCCGCACTTGTCGTTGTCGGCGACCAAAAGGGCCGGGTAGGCTTTGGCAAAGGTAAAGCGAAAGAGGTCCCAGAGGCCATTCGCAAAGCCACAGAGCAAGCCAAGCGCCAGATGATCCGTGTTCAGTTGCGCGAAGGCCGTACATTGCACCACGACATGCAGGGCCGTCATGGCGCCGGCAAAGTCGTTATGCGGACAGCGCCTGAAGGTACCGGTATTATTGCTGGTGGTCCAATGCGTGCCGTCTTCGAAATGTTGGGTGTTAAGGATGTTGTGGCCAAATCGATTGGCTCGCAAAACCCTTACAACATGATCCGCGCCACAATGGACGGTCTGTTGAAAGAAAGCAGCCCTCGTTCGGTTGCCCAGCGTCGCGGTAAAAAAGTTGCTGACATTCTTCCCAAACGGGACGAAGCGCCAGCAGCCGAAGCACCTGCTGAAACAGCAGAAGCGTAAGGACCTGAATCATGGCTAAAACAATCGTCGTCAAACAGGTCGGATCTCCGATCCGCCGCCCCGCCAAACAGCGTGCAACGCTGGTCGGTCTGGGCCTGAACAAGATGCACAAGACTCGCGAGCTGGAAGACACACCTTCCGTGCGCGGCATGGTCAACAGCATATCGCACCTCGTCGAGATCATCGAAGAGCGTGGATAAAGACCGACGCGCGGCCTCATTGGCTGCAGGTTAAGCTCGGTTACTCTGTTTCAAAGGCCTCGGGGCATACCCCGGGGCCTTTATTCATTTTCGCATTAGGCACCCAGCCCGCCGCAGCGCGACCCGGCATTGGGGCCAGGGTCCGTACTGGGGTCTGAGGGCCACTCACGATGTGCAGGCGCGAGAAGGGCACAAAGTCACGCACCATCCAAATCAACGTTGGCACCTTTGGATATTCTGGGCGCGCTCTTATACGCCGTCCAATGACCTATGCCTCTGACGCATACCGGGAAGACCGATACGTTCGTTGTGGGCGAACACAAAATGCCCATATCTCAATCATCAATGAATGAGATATCGCCGGACAAAACCGGCAGCACCAAAGGACACTTTCATGGCACATGTAATTTCTGCCCCACATTCGAACATCACCCTGATTCAACGGGTTCGGGACCTGATTTCAAAAGTTCAGGCAGCACGGGCGCGCCGCATCGCGTATGAAACCTCTTACGCAGCGCTCCAAAATATCACTGCAAGTGAACTACGTGAATTTGGCTTGTATCGTTCTGATCTGCCAGCACTGGCGCGGGAAGCGGTCAAGTAACTAGATTGTCTGTGCGCAACGTTGGTCGATCTGAGCCTGAACAAGATGAACAAGACTCGCGCGCTGGAAGACGCACCTTCCGTGCGCGGAATGGTCAACAGCATCTCGCATCTCGTAGAGATCATCGAAGAGCGCGGGTAACCTGCTGCTGCCTTAGGCAGTATGTGTTGAAGATACTAAAAACGCCTCGGGAAACCGGGGCGTTTCTTTTTGGTTGCTAGAATATTCTGACACCCGGACCGTTTGAACCCGGAAATTGATAGCCCATGTGCGTAACGACATTTATTACTTCGCCACACAACTCCGCTGTAAAGGCCTGCATTTGCGCCAATAACTTAAGATCTACGGGCGTATCGAAGTACATCTTTTGTCGGTTCACAAAAACCGGTACAGACCGCTCATTTTCATCCGGAGGAGGCCAAGAGCCATGACAAAACACGTTCCTGAAAGTAGCTGCTTTGCGAAGATCCTCCAGAAGTTCATCGAGATTAGAGATTGTCGTTGATGGATGATCGCGAACTTCTTTTGCAAAGGTATCAATAAGCGGATTAAGTGTACTCATAAGCGCTTTTTCAAGTTTTGGGAGCCACTTCCGGTACTCCTCCTCAATCTCGTCCTCTGGATACTGCCTCGTCGCGGTTAGTGCAAAAATCGCTTTGCCAAGAGTGTCTTCGAGGAAACCGAAGGTTGCCACGACCCTACCTAGTCCTTCCCAGAATTCCGGTTGGTGGCGATGTGTCGGAAATTGCGGGGGTTGCGCGTCCTTATTCACTATATACGGTTGTTTATCCTCACTCATATTTTTGAACTCCGTTAAATTCACCCAACCTTGTAACATAGCTATTTAGGCCCCTTCGTCTAGGCTTTGCACCGACCCAGGGCTAGGCGCTGCCCTTAGTTGCACAGTGCTCTTGATCCGCCCACACCCCTCGTCTATACGCACGCGGTGGGCGTCCGCGTCTGCGAGAATCATTTGTAAACGCCGCGTTTGACCGCTCCCGTCGCTGGGGGTCACATCCGGCAAAGGAGAAG